>NZ_CALEFV010000321.1 GCF_937877005.1 uncultured Fibrobacter sp.
ATCCCGGCATTCCATGTAATCGGTGTAAACCTGTTCCATACCCGCTTCAAACCAGTTTTCAAAACGAGCTTGTTCATACCATCTCCCTTACATTTCCGTCGTGGCGTCCTGCATCATGAACTGCACGTCCGAGATGCCTTCGATTTTAGAGAGTTCGCTCAGGATTTCTGCAGCCGGATGAGTGGCACGCAGGCGAATCTGGTAAGCAACGTCAAGGCGAGCACCGCCGTCAACTTCACGCATCGTAATCAAGATGAACGTCTTGAGGCTAGACTTCATGATGTCTTCGATCTGACCGCGGACCTTGGCTTCGTTGGGGAGCGCAAAACGGAGCATACCGTCAAAGAAATGCTTGGTACCAAGACCAGTACGGGAAAGGAGGAAAGCAACCGCGCTAAAGGCAATCGTGCCACCCACGGCAGCACCCCAGGCGTACACACCGCAACCGATACCGGCGCCGAGCGATGCGAACACGAACATAATGTCACGCGGGTCCTTAAAAGACGTTCTAAAGCGAACCACGGAAAGAGCGCCCATCATACCAAGACCGCGACCCACGTTATCACCGATAGCCTGCATCACCGTAGCAGCGACCACGGCACTAAGCACAATGGCCTGCACAAAGTTTCTCGAATACGACAAACCAAGGAAGGTTTTTTCGTAGGTCCAGGCAATCACCGAAGAAAGGATAAATGTGAGAATCAAGGTGTACGCCAACGTAATGAGAGTGGCGTTGGCGGTGCCGGATTGGACGGCTAATAGGTCGAGCATAAGGACTCCGTGGTTTACTTTTTATTTTTCAGCCAAAATTTACTTTAATCAATCGCAAAATAGCGAATTTTTGTGTAAAAATGGATGAACAAAAACCAAACAGAACCTTTAAAATAGGACATTTCGGGGTGATTACGCCCTATTTTTTACACCTTTTCCAAATAATAGCAAAAAAGGTGCCCAAAAGCACCTAAAAAGATTTTTGCAAACATAGCTTGCGTGCAAATATCGTGCAAATCACCGTAAAATTTTTTTTCCTTAATTGAAGCGTCCCACCTGGGTGCGGCGGCGACGGCCCCGTTCGGACACTAGCGCTTCGATCAGGAACAGGAATGCGGCAAGGCCCAGGAAAATCTGGTAGCGGTCCTGGTAGTTTTCCATGCGGTCTGACGACTGTTCCTTCTTTTCCAAGCTTGCAATTTCGGTAAGCACCTTCTGCAGCTGGAACTCGCCAGGGCTCGCGTAGAAGTACAGGCCTCCGGTGACGCTTGCGATTTCTTGCAGAGTTCCGTCTTCCAAACGGGTCGTCACAATGTTTCCTTGCATGTCTTTTTTGTAAGCGACTTCGCCATTCTTGGAGGGCACCGGAATAGGCACGCCCTCGCGGGAG
>NZ_CALEFV010000322.1 GCF_937877005.1 uncultured Fibrobacter sp.
GATTTTGCCCGTTTTTCCGATACCAGGGCTGCCATAGTCGATAGTCGATAGTCGATAGTCGTCAAAGTCGGTGAATTTTTCAAAGTCGATAGTCGTTACGGCTCTGAAAGTCGTCAAAGTCGATAAAATTTGGACGATTTTTGTGTCTTTTTTAAAGCGTAAAGATTAGACCGAATCGGATGTATCGTAATCAGGTAATTCAGCATATTTAGCTTCGATAGTCGCCACATCAACTGTCTCGCCTTGGGTATTAGGAGTAACAATAATATCTTGTTTGTCCTGATAGTTGAACAGGTTCTTTCCGAGGAATATCCCCGATACAGGATTGATCTTCCCATTCATCATATAGTCTTGCCACAAAGCGTCCAAAATGTCGTAGCCCTTGCAAATCACAGCCTGGTGGGTGTCGGCTCTATGTACACCGTTCTTCCAATTACAAACCGTCATTCTCGATACTCCGATAGCCATACAATAACCAGCTACAGTAGGTTTCATATCGTTAGCAGCACAAAGGTGAAAATACTCTGATATTCTTCGTTCCACTTGTTTCACATCTGTATGGTCGATAGGAGGCATTTCAGAAACCATGAGAGTGTGATTAAGATACTTAGTGTTATCACCAGGATTGAGGTCTAATGGCTGCACATTAGGAGTATTATTCTTCCCACCACGCCCACGCGTAATTTGAGTCTCAGCCATAATTATCGCACCTCCATAACAGGCGTACCTGAAATAATATTTTTAATGATTTCAAATAAACCATATAAAGCTAAAGTCCATATTACAATAGATATAAATGTTTCCATAAACAATCACCTTATATATCATATTATTTTTTTAATGTCAAAAACGGTTTCGGAGGAGGCATGGATGCCAAATCCGTTGTGGTAGAACTTGCTGCCAATTTTAAAGACGTTGTCCTCGATGGACTTGTCGATGTGGAGCTTGCCCCAGGCCTGCTTGTGTTGAACGACGGGAATCTCGGTGAGCGGAACGGCGCCCTTGGCTTTGTTGAAGTAGAACTTCTGGATGTCAGCCATGACTTTTCCGGTTTCGCGGTTCTGTACGACAAATTCCATCTGGTTGTAGCCAGATAGCAACTTGTCTTCGCTGATTTTGCCGGCAATGCTTCCGGAAATGTAGGTGGCGTGGGCGAGCGTGTCGCCGTTTGCAATCACGATGTAGTCCCAGTTGCTTGCGGCGGCGGATTTTTCGTTCAGGTTGAAGCTGTAGCGAAGAGCCGGCTTGGCCTCGAGAGAATCATCTTGCGCAGCTTCGACGAATTCTAGGTCGAAAACGGCAATGATGTTTTGCGGGTTGAATTCCTTGCGTCCATTGAACTTCGCGATTTGCACCCAGTAGTTGTTGGTAATCAGAATGTTCTTGACGCCTTCCAAATCCATGTCGCGTTCAAACACGTCGCAGGTGGTGGCAATGCGGTGTTCCACCGCCTTCTTGTGGTAAGTCTGGCTGTCCCAACAGTCGAGGCCGCGAATGTAATAGACCTCGCCTTGGTATTTGTCGATGAGTTTCTTGAGATCAAGGGTGCTCATTTGACGGGCGCGGTCGTAATGAATCGAAGAAATGCCGTAACCGATAAAATGCCAGGGACGGCCGTATATGAACATGCGTTCCTTTTTCGGCTGTTCCTTGAGCCAACTCAGAATTTCATATTCTTCGATGGTCAGGTGGTTGCGGTTGTACATGATGTTTTTGTTGAAGTCTTCTTTATAGTGGAAGGTCCAACCGGTAAAGATAAGGCCTGCAACGAGCGTAATCAGGGCGGCAGTCATGGCATTCTGCTTGGCGTCTTTGCCGCTCATGGAATCAATCAGCTTTTTGACGAGGTGAGCCACCGGGAGTGCTCCTACGAAGGCCATGGACGGAAGCATCACTAGGCTGTAGCGCTGGTTGATTTGGATGCTGAAATCGCCCGAGACGTTTTCGAGAATCACGTATGTCTGAATGTGGTACAAGAGCAAGAAGGCGAGAATTTCAAGGTAGAAGTATTCCTTCTTCTTGGCGCCCCAAATGGCGCGGGCCACCAGGTAAATGGCACCGATGACGAACAGGTAATTAAAGTAAGTGAGGAACGGGTTTTCAAGTTCGCCGTTCTTGGTGAGCGGCTTGGTCATTTCGGTCCAGTTTCGGCTGAGGTCTTCTAGGAAGTGGCCGTGGGCCTCGAATTCTCCGCCCTGGAAACCAAAGCCCTGGAAGTAGCTGATGGTCAAAAGTGCCGGGACCGAGAACAGAGAAAGCGTCACAAAAAAGGTGGGAGCCTTGGCGCTCTTGCTGTCCAAAAGTTTGGGCAGGGCGAACAGGATGAAGGCGAATAGGCAGAAGGCGGTCTCTTGGCGGGTCTGCGCGAAGAATGCCAACGAAAGTGCGAGAAGCGCCCAGTGCTTGACGGTATTGCGGTCAAATGCCCACTTGAAAATCAACAGCGAAAGGGCGGAAAGTAAAATGTAGAGCGGTTCCACTGACATGGCGCGGAACTGGAAAAGCACCGTGGGCTGTAATGCTGTAAGGAGTGCGGCAAAGAAGGCGAGGAGCGGCATC
>NZ_CALEFV010000323.1 GCF_937877005.1 uncultured Fibrobacter sp.
TGAATAAGGCTTTTGCAGAGCCGCCCCTTACCAACTTGGGTACGTCGCCAAAGTGGGTTGCAATATAGCTAAAAATGCTCCCGTCTTCAAGGGTTATCCCGTTTTTTTTTGTTTTTTTTTATCTTTGACCCATGCAAAAGAACTCGTTCAAGGTCCACCTAGGCGCCCTGCTTGCCTCCCTGTGGATTCGGAGTCTACGAGTCAAGTTATCCGTTCCTGACGATTTTTCACCGGGAATACTGGGAACATGGCACCGTGACCTACTCGCAAGTGCCGCAGCCTTCAAGGATCGAGGAGTTCACGCATTTGTCTCGGAATCGCGAGACGGCGACTTTTTTGCTCTTGCGGCACAAAAACTAGGCTACGCCGTAACACGTGGATCCAGCACCCATGGTGCGACCAACGTAAGGCATGTGCTCGACTCCCTAAGCAAAGGAATGTATGCGGGCATGGCACTGGACGGTCCGCACGGGCCCGCTGGAAAGGTCAAGCCGGGTTCTATCTGGCTTTCCCAAAAAAGCGGCCGCCCCCTATGGCAAATTTCAGCAAAATATGGTCCGCATGTCACGCTCAAAACTTGGGATAACTTCATTTTACCTCTACCAATGTCATCAATTGTCATTGAAATTAAGTATCTTTACACTACATAACGACCCTACCAAGGCAATTTCGAATTATTAAGGAAAAAGGACTACTAACGTGATTTTAATGCCGCCCAAATTTGTCGCATTCGACCTCGAAACCACAGGCCTCAATAACCAGAAAGACGAAATTATCGAGATCGGCGCCGTCAAGTTCACCGTCGAAACAAAGAAGGATAAGGTCGTACCCAAGCTACTCGGCGAATTCGAAACCTTTGTAAAGCCAAACATGATGATTCCTGCCGAAGCCTCAGCGGTGAACCATATCTACGACAGTGACGTGCAAAACGCTCCTGCAGTTGGCGATGCAATCAGAAATTTCACCGCATTTTGCGGGCAGAGCTCTATCCTGCTTGCCCACAACGCGAACTTTGACGCAAGTTTCTTGCGCATTGCCTACAAGAACAATCCGCAGCTCGTGCCCGGAAACCCCGTTATCGACAGCCTCGCTATCTCAAAAGCAATTCTGCCCGAAGCCAGTTCACACAAGCTAGGCATCCTCGCAAACATGTTCAAGCGCAGGGACGAAATTTCAATGAACATTGAATCCGACAAGATGCACCGTGCCGTCTACGACTGCCTGATGCTCATGGAAGTATTCGTGGCACTCCTCCGCCGCCGGTTCAAGGAAAAGGACTGGGAAATGGCCTGCATCATGAAAAACATGGAAAAATACAAGGGTATCCCCCAATTTATCAATAAGTAGCGCCGGCTCCTCCCTAGTCATTAAATGACTAGAAACGACAAAACACCGCCAAGGAATATCTTGGCGGCTTTAAATTTTCACTAACCAGGAATTAGATTCCGAGTTCAGCGGCGACAGCCTGGATACCAACCTTATTGATGGTACGCAGACCAGCAGCGCTCACGCGCAGCGTAACCCAGCGATCTTCTTCAGGAATGTAGAAGCGCTTCTTCTGAAGGTTCGGCAGCTGCTTCATCAACTTCTTGCGGTTAGAGTGGGAAACCATGTTGCCCACGAGGCCGGCCTTGCCGGTAACTTCACAAATGCGGCTCATAATAAACTCCGTTGTTTTATAACGGACGCAATTTTAGAAAAAAAAAAACGACTCCGTCAAGGTGTAACAATTAATCTTGCAATGCCTTGGGCAGGTTAAACTTGGTAGATTCGACCATTTTTGTGAAATTTTCAATTTCTACGGGGGCAAATTTTTCTTTAATCCAGTTCACGACCCCCTGAACAAGTACTTCAGGGGCACTTGCGCCACTGGAAATGCCCACCGATTCCATATTTTCAAACCAATCGGGGTTCAAGTCATCCACAGACGCAATCAAATGGCTCGGAATCCCCTGTTCTTGGCCCAATTCCATCAATCGGCTCGAATTGGACGAATTTTTCGCCCCAACAACCAGAAGCATGTCCACCTTGGAGCACAATTCAAGCACAGCAGCCTGACGGTTACCCGTTGCATAGCAGAGATCCCCCGCATCGGGACCAATTATTTTGGGGAATCGCAGTTTGAGAGCATCGATAATCTTGCGGGTTTCCGCGACAGAAAGCGTCGTCTGCGTAATGTAGGCCAGTTCCTTGCCTTCGGGAACTTCGACCGTACGGGCATCATCCTCGTTCTTGATCAGCGTGATTGCACCTGGCGGAAGCTGGCCCAGGGTTCCCACAACTTCGGCATGGCCTGCATGACCGATCAGGATGATATGGCGACCTGCGGCATAATGACGCTTTGCACTATAATGAACCTTGAGCACCAGAGGACAGCTTGCATCCAGCACCTGAAGTCCGCGCCGTTCCGCACTGGCATAGATTTCTTCGGCAACACCATGAGCCGAAAAAATAACGACGGATCCCGAGGGGACTTCGTCAATTTCATCGACAAAGACCACTCCCTTGTCCTTAAGCGTATCGACCACAAACTTGTTATGAACGATTTCGTGACGCACGTAAATGGGGGTTCCGAATTTTTCAATAGCACGTTCCACAACATGGATAGCGCGGTCAACGCCAGCACAAAAGCCTCTAGGAGTAGCAAGAATCACTTTTTTCATGAAAGGAGTCCCTTTAGAAAATTCAACAACAGTTGGTAGGAATCTGAAACTTTTTTCTTTTCCGCAGCCAGATAAGACTGCACATGGGCCGCCGACGGATAACGGCGACGGAGGTAATCCGCAGGCGAATGTATCTGCGCAAGGACATGCGCGCCGACAAGACCTGCAACGGCATCCTCATGCCCACGGGCATAAGGTCCTACACAGGTAGAGACACCCATTTGGAGCGGTTCCCAGAAATCATGAATGCCGAGATGGCGAACAAACGAGCCTCCGACCACTGCGCTTCGACTTACGGAAAGAATTTCATGCGAAAGTCCGTAGCAGGTCACAAGCGAAATACATCCCTTGCGCACGGCTGGATAATCCACCACCGGAAGTCCGGCATCTAGCAACAAACGACGGAACGAGCTCAGTTCCGAAAGCCTACGGGGCATGACAACCACCGCGTCGCCCTTGTCTACGGAATCCTTCACCATTCGTAAAAGCGCTTCGGATTCTTCCTGGTGGAACGACAGGAAAACCGTATCAATGTTCACCGTTTCAGGAGTTCCAATGACGCCCCCCTCCCGGACCCAGTGGAGTAATTTCCAATCGCTGCCAATCGTACACGGAACACAACCTTTGGAAGCATAGGCAAAGCGTCCAAGATCCGCGGACGTCTGCATACAGGCGTACCCCATTCCCGAAAAATCGAGATAAGGAAGCGAACGACGGTAACGGCCCGAGACGAGCGCAATGTTTTTCCTTGTCGAAATACGCGATAGCGTCGAAAGGTATCCTGGCCACAGTTCATTTTCAGCAAGGATTAACCCAACTGGCTGAACCGACTTGACAAAAGCCGTAAGAGCCGAGGGGATATCAGCCGGCGCCATGGCGGATTCCACTATTCCCGCCCCCTTTTCTTGCAGGAACGGAAGCACCTCGACTTTTTGGGTCGTTATCAGAAGTGGAGGACAATTCGGCAAATCCTCCCTAAGGGACTTCGCCAAACTAAGCAACATGCGGCATTCTCCAAGACTTGCCCCATGCAACCACAGATACGGATTTCCCTCAGCAGCGATTGGCCACGGACCTTGCAAACGCTCTTCGATATGGTACTCGCGGTTGAGTCCCGGCACGAGCGTTGCCGCCCGGCCCAAAGCCTGCGTTGCGTAATCTAGCGCCCATCGTCCTATTTTAGCGGCACCTAATTCCACCATATCAGAAACGGCACCTTACGAAGAATAATGATCAAGACGATCATCGTCATCCAGAGCCATGTAAAGTGATCGGCTACAATAGCTGCCCAAGCAGAACGTTTCGGCCCATCGCGATGGAATTCACGCGGAATGAAAGCCGGAGTCTGCATAGCCCAGATTTTCCATTCTTCGCCAAACTTTTTTTCAAGGAACCGATCATCAAGCTTGGCGAGATAGATTTCAAAGGCAACGACGACAACGATAAATGGAATCACATAGAAACTGAGACCGAAATGCAAAAAAATCAGCGATACCGCAAACGCCGCATTGGACACATATAACGGATGACGCAACCTTGCATAGGCACCCCAGGTCACAAGAGAATCCGCTTCCTGCGTTGCACCCCGCGTATGTTCACCAATAACACGACGAGTCTTGATACGCAAATACAAGGCCAGAACAAAGATGTTGATAAAGATGAGGAACGAAATGATTTCAATGTCAGCCGGAGGAAACACAAGCATAATCAAAGAAAGAATACCAAGAACCCATCCCCGGTAACGAAACAAAAATTCTCGTTTTGGTTCTTCAGATGGCAAGACAACCTGATCGACAGTTTCTTCGACGGATTTAGATTCTTCGACGGGTTTAAATTCCATAACTCGCTGCTCCGCTATAGATGCACTACATTAAATATACATTCCAGTTCGGGAGAAAGCACGTCATGACTGACGACAATTGTCCATTTGTCGAGGGATTTTGCCGCATTCAGGAAGGATTTCAGCAGATTTTCGCGGTCAGCCAAGGCAACCGAGGCAAAAGGTTCATCCAGGAGAACCGTTTTACAGTCCGATGCAAGAGCCCATAGCAGAGCCACGCGAGCTCTTTCTCCCCCAGAAAGGGTTTCCTTATGAAGCAAACGAGAAACATCCGAAAACTGGATGAATGCCGTAAGAGTTTCTTCCGTAGAAGATCTTCGTGCGGATTCTAGCAATTGCACCAGCATTCGCCGAGGAGGCAATTCAAGATCCTGAGCAACGAAAAAGACATCGTGAGGGAACTGAACCTCCCCCGCGTCAAAATGTTCGAGTCCAGCCAGTAGGCGCAAGAGAGTCGACTTTCCAATTCCGTTTCGTCCTCGTACCAGTACAGGTTTTTCACGAGACCACTCAAGCGAAAGATTTTCGAATACAAGAGAGGAGGCTCCATCGTAGCCAAAACGTCCGCCCGTTACCGCGACGCCCGCAACCGAACACGGGCCTTTTTTTCCCAGGGGAACATTTGTCGGCAACTTTTCGAAATCCTCAAGAACATTCAAGGCGCTCATTGCCGCCCGGAACTGCGGCAGGACCCGGGTACATTCCTTGACCGGCTTATAGCAAAGAAGCACCGCCGAACTAAACAGTACAAGTCCCGAAGCTTCCATGTAGCCACGACTCATCAGCAAGGCGCAAAAACCGAGAACAAGCACCATCGCTAAAACCGACACCGTTTCAGTAACGAGAGAAAGCCCTGATTTCTTGACTGCCGCATAAAGGCCATCATCGCGAAGGCCTCGGATGTCTTTTAGCAGATCCCTCGAGGTTCCCGCTCGCTCATTTCGACCGCTCCATTGCCTGAACAGACGACGGGCAAGCGACAGGTCACCCCGATAATCGGAACGATCCCGTAGCAGGGATTCTTCCGCGGGACCAAGCTTGTGAAGTTTTCTCTGCAAAACGGCAACAAAAGGAACCACAACGACAAACAGAAACAAGGCCAACGGCCAAGAAATATAGAACAGTACTGGCAAGAAAACAAACAACTGCAGAACCGCCTGAACCGCCTGAAAAAAAACTCCTCCATTCATCTGCAGAACCAGAGTTGCTTCATAAGCTGCCTCGACCTTGCGAACCCCCTCTGAAGTATGGAATACCCGCGAGGAAAGACTACGCAAGCGATGCAGGAACCACCCATTCACGCATGCCGAAACTCGATATAGCCAGTTTTCGGAAATTTTGGATTTCCAGTAAAGGAAACACAGGCGAAGAGCCGCAAGAGTCAGCATGCCCACAAGCCACCAGACCAGCGGAATTTTCGTAGAGCCATTGACAATGTCAATAAAGGATCTGATACCCCAAAGAACAGCCGCATCGACGACACTCGCCAAAAGTGCCATCGGTAAAAAGCGGACAATGCCTCCTTTCAGGGATTTTTTTAGCCATTTTTTCAAAAACACTGAAAAAATTTAATTTTTTTTGACGAGGACCCTTTACAAGAGAAAAATACTTTCTTATATTTGGTCTCACAAATCGCCCCTATCGTCTAGTGGCCCAGGACTCGGGATTTTCATTCCCGCAACAGCGGTTCGAAACCGCTTGGGGGTATAAAAGGAACCTTTCGAAAGAAAGGTTCCTTTTTTCAACCGCGACAAAGGGTATAAAAAGAGCTGATCGAAAGATTAGCTCTTTTTTTATACACCCAAGCCAACCGCCTCACAGGGTATAAAAGAATATTCTCAATACGAGAGAGGGATTGGACGACTCAGTCACTTCGTTTCCTTAGTCTCCAAAGCCTCTCTCTATATGAGAGAGGGATTGGACTACAAGCTCATTTCATTTCGCTTGTAGCCCTTCGGGTTACGGCCTTTGGCCGTAATCCTTAACTGCGCTGAGTTCGCTTCGCTCTCGCGCAGTTAATCGAACCCTCTGCGAGGGTTCTCATCCTATTTTCAGTGAAACAAAAAGCGGGGCCTTACGGCTCCGCTTTTTGTTTCAAGGAGAGAGAGGGATTCGAACCCTCGGTCCTGTGACAGACTCCGGATTTCGAGACCGGCCCATTCGACCACTCTGGCATCTCTCCGAGGTTCGCACAATGTAGTAAAATAATTTTCGGTTGTCTACACCCATTTCTAAAGAAAAGCTCGCCACCCTTTGAAATCGACTCCCTTATTTCTACATTTGGCCGCAAATCCAACAAAATGGATCCAAAGAACTTCAGGTTTATAAGCGCGAGTGCGCTTCGGGGCTTTTCAAGGTTCAGCCGGACAACCGGCATAAGAACCATTCGATAGTGCGGCATGGGCCGCAGATGAAGTTTACGGGTCCTGAAGGTGCATTATGACGAAGAATACTGAAGAACGTATTCCCGAAGAATCTATTGACCCCAAATCCAAAATCGCACGCGAAGCAGACGCGTTCTTGAACGCCATTGCCGGCGGTGCCAACGAAGACGAAGCGGATGAAGCCGCATTCCTCGAAGTGAACCCGAACGGCGTGGTTGTGGACGAAGAGGGCGATGTGCTCAAGAAGGGCAAGAAATCCGCCATCGAAGTCGGCACAAAGGTCGAAATTGAAGAAGGTGAAGTCGAACAGCCCGAAGATGACAATGATCCGGCTAGCACTCCAACCTCAGACGAAGACTATGCCGAATCCAAGAAGGACTGCGCCGAACCGGTCGTAGAAGAACCGACGGAAGAATCCGATGCCGACTCTGACGACAAACTGGCCGAAGATGCGGAACCCGCAGACGAAGCGCTGGTCACTTTCGAAGACCTCGGACTTGCAGACGAAGTTCTTGAAGCCATCAAGGCACTGAACTACGAGACACCCTCCCCTATCCAGGCGAAGGCGATTCCCGCCCTGTTGCAGGGCGGAAACCTGCTCGGCACGGCTCAGACCGGTACCGGCAAGACCGCCGCATTCTCGCTTCCGCTGCTTTCGAGGCTCGACTTTAACGGTCACGAAACCTCGATGCTGGTACTCACGCCGACCCGCGAACTTGCGATCCAGGTGGCCGAAGCAATTCAGCAGTACGCTGCCAAGATGCCGAAGGTGCATGTGGTTCCGGTTTACGGCGGTCAAGACATCGCCGTGCAGCTGCGAGCCCTCAAGCGCCAGGCGAACATCGTGGTTGCTACCCCGGGCCGCCTGATTGACCACATCAAGCGCGGCTCCATCGTGCTTTCGGGCGTGAAGGCGATCGTCCTCGACGAAGCCGACGAAATGCTCGACATGGGATTCATGGAAGATGTGGAAACCATCCTCAAGGAAATCCCGGCAAGCGCCCAGCGCGCCCTCTTTAGCGCCACCATGCCTAAAGAAGTCAAGAAGATTATTGAACAGCACCTGGGCGAATACGAAGAAGCCTGCATCGAAGGCAAGACGACGACCGTTGAAAACATCCGCCAGCGCTACTTACTTGTAAAGAACGAACATAAGATCGAAGCGCTCGCCCGCGTGCTCGAAGGCGAAGATTTTGACGGTGTACTGATTTTCGTGCGCACCAAGCAGAACACCACCGAAGTCGCCGAAAAACTCGAAAGCCGCGGATTCAACGTGGCTCCGCTGAACGGCGACCTCGCCCAATCCATGCGTGAACGCACCATCAACCGACTCAAGATGGGTAAGCTCGATATCGTTGTCGCCACCGACGTGGCCGCCCGCGGAATCGACGTGGACCGCATTACGCACGTGGTGAACTACGACATTCCCTTCGACACCGAATCTTACGTGCACCGCATCGGCCGTACAGGCCGCGCAGGCCGCAGCGGAAACGCCATTCTCTTTATCACGCCGCGTGAAAAGAAGATGCTCAAGATTATCGAAAAGGCAACCCGCCAGCCGATCGAAACGATGGAATTGCCGACGGCAGAAATCATCAGCGCAAAGCGCGTGGCCGCCTTCAAGGACAAAATCAAGAGTGTGATTACCACCGGCGAACTCGACAAGTTCAAGGAACTCGTCCAATCGATGGTAGACGAAAGTCAAAACGCAGAGTGTCATCCTG
>NZ_CALEFV010000324.1 GCF_937877005.1 uncultured Fibrobacter sp.
TAAAACTGCTCTAGCCCCTTCTGACCGATACGGTCTCCCTGCGAGTATCCCTTGTATTCGGGCTGTTTCAGCTGGTCTTCCGAAATTTCACTCGTGTAACCAAGAGCATGGGACGCCAAAGTTCCATAGGGATATTCGCGTCTCGATTCTATCAGAGTCTCGACACCGGGCAGTTCGTCGGAACGCTCCTCGATAAGCGCAACCTGTTCCGGCGAGGCATCTTCCAGCAAACGGATTGGACGCGTCTTGATCCAGCGGGAACGTTGGAACGCCGTATCCAACGACAGCGAATCAAACAGGCGACCTCCATCTACGTCGCGAATACGCAGAAGACGGTTGAAAAGAGAATCACGGAGCTCTTTCTTGCCGGGCATGCTCGTCGCCTGCAGTGCCACCTGGTAAGAAGGCCTGTTGCGAACAAGAACATTGCCATTGCGGTCGTAGATATAGCCGCGTTCCGCAACCAGTTCCACCTTGCGGATACGGTTGTTTTCGGAGCGCTGCAAATTTTCGTCATAATGGGTGTACTGCAAGGAAAAGAGACGGGCAAGCAATATGGCGAACAAGATAATGACGCCCGTCATGTAAATCAGGACATTCCAGTTCCTGTTTTGCAGGCTCTCGTTGTCAGAAGGACCCCTATACATGCTTCTTCTTTTTCTTATCCAAATCCAGATAGAAGAAAATGATTCCAACGAACATCGTATACAAGCATTCCGGCAAGGTCTTCGTCAAGAAGAGGTTGGTCACGACATCCTTGGAAAGGCCCGTAACACCAAAATAGATCATATCGCAGACAAAGAATCCGAGACCAAGAATTCCCACCTTTGCAGGAAGGTTGAGAGACAGGAAACGCTCCTCCAGCTGCCCCACGACAAAGCCAAGGACCAGCATCGCAATTGAATGCGCCCCGAGCCATTCCACCGGAGCGTAGACATCCTGCGTGAATCCTGCCAAAAAGCCCCAGAAGCACCCTGCTGCAGGGCCGAACTTGATTGCAATCGTCACGATAAAGATGACAACGAAATCGGGACCGACATCAAAAATGCTCAGCCAATCCGCGACAGTCATCTGCAACGAGAACACGATGACAAACATGATCAAAGTAAGAAGCCACCTACGGGTATTCATCGAGCAGCTCCTTTACCACCCAATCAGGATCCTTTTGCATCACGAATACTTCCTCGAGAGTTGCAAATTCCTGAAACGGTTCAACATCCATCTGGTGCATCACGTCAAGATCGGACTTGCGGACTTCCTTGACGGTTCCAAGAGGAATTCCCTTCGGGAATATTCCACCAAGCCCCGATGTCACCAGCGTATCGCCCTCATGGATACCCGCATGGGCGGGCACCATCGCCATCAGGCGGCGTCCATCCTTTGATTCCAGGAAACCCACGACGCGAGTGCGACGATCCATTACAGACAACTTAAGATTTGGATCAACAAGAAGTTGCACACGCGAATGAGCGATCGTCGCCTTCGAAATTTTTCCTACCAGGCCGTTCATCGAGAACACAGGCATGTTCTCCTTGACTCCATGCTCTGTTCCACGGTTTATCACGATCGTCGTCAGGAAGCGTCCCGGGTTGTGTCCCACCACGCGGGCAGTCACAATCGGGTAATCCCACTTATCATCGAACCGAACCAGAGTGTGCAGTCGAGCGAGTTCCTGCAAGCCCTCGCGAGCATGATACGTTTCCTGCCTCAATCGGGCGTTTTCTTCCTTGAGGTGTTCGTTTTCCTGAGCAACCGACCTAAAGTTCGTCACTGCAGATACAACCAGCTGTGCCGGATAGAAAACCGTCCCCAGAGCAGTCGATACAATATTTTCGCGAACGAAATTGGGAGCCTGTCTCATCAAGAGACCCAGCACCAAGAAAAAGGCAAAGGCGACAACGCCATGCCTTTGAGAAAACAAGTCGACAATAAAGCGGAAAGCCCTAAGCATCGATTTGCATCAATTTACTAGTTCGAGGAAGCTATCAAAACAGGACGATACTTGTCCAAGTCTTCCAGAATACGCGCAGCACCCTTACAGACGCAGATCAAGGCTTCGTCAATCACGTTCACGGAAAGGCCCGTTTCCTGGCGAATGCGTTCGTCAAAGCCACGCAGCTGGGAACCGCCACCCGTCATGATGATACCCTTGTCGTAAATATCAGCAGAGAGTTCAGGAGGCGTATTGCTCAGGGCCTGCTTCACGGCTTCAATGATCGCGACAACAGGTTCGTTCAGGGCTTCGCGAATTTCAGCGCTGTTGATGGTCAAGGTACGGGGCATACCGGCAATAAAGTCATGGCCCTTCACTTCCATCGTCAGTTCTTCTTCCAGGGGGCTTGCAGAGCCGATCTGAATCTTGATCTGCTCGGCAGTGCTGTCACCCACGCAAAGATTGTACATGGTACGCAGATAGCGCACGATAGCTTCGTCCATTTCGTCGCCACCCACACGCACGGAGGCATTGCACACGGTACCATTCAAAGCAATCACGGCGATATCGGAAGTACCGCCACCAATATCCACGATCATGTTACCGACCGGATCTTCGACAGGGATACCCATGCCAATAGCTGCGGCCATCGGTTCGTGCACCAGGTGAACTTCCTTGGCACCAGCCTGCTTGGCAGCATCAATCACGGCTCGCTTTTCCACTTCGGTAATGCCCGACGGAACACCGACCACTACGCGAGGTTTTACCATCCACAGAGGATACTTCTGTACGCGCTTGATAAATGTCTGCAGCAAGTTTTCAACCAGCTCGAAATCGGCAATCACGCCATCGCGCATGGGACGCACCGCACGGCTCTCGCCCGGGGTCCTACCCAGCATCTTCTTGGCTTCAAAACCGATGGCGGAAACACGGTTATTCTTGCTGTCCACTGCAATCACCGTAGGTTCGTTAATGACAATTCCCTGGCCAGCCACATGGACCAATGTATTCGCTGTACCAAGGTCTATACCGATATCGCAAGAAAAGAGGCCGAACAAAATCCAATCCTTTTTTGAGTTGTAACTTCTGCCGGAAATATAGATTTAATTCTTTAGCGTGTCTGCACCAAACTTCAATTCTTTCTTGTAGCGGTCCCAACCGCGAGTATTCACGTCATAGCGGTACTTGCGCTTTTCATGCATGGCGATATCTTTGTAGATAAAGAAATCTACCTCGGCATATGCCGCATAGATGCGTGCCTCCGCACCGCTAAAAAGCCTAAAGTCCTTCACGCGGTAATAGGGAGTGTCGAGCAGGCCTTCCCGGTTTCCCGCAGCGCGCATCGTCTCGGCCACCATGAACTTGAGATCGTCCTGCAAACAGTCCGTTAGTTTGTTCTCAATCCGTTCCGTCGGTTCGGAACAGCCAAGCAGCAGAGCCGCAAAAGAAAGCGCAATTAAGGAGATCAATTTCATATTTAAAATGTAGGAAGTGGAAAGTAGGAAGTAGGATGTGCTTAAGAAAAAAAACGCCCCCTTTGCGGGAGCGTCCTCATATTCAAGTCCTAGCCGACTCAATCTACTAGAAAGAGTAGGTTGCGTCGAGACGAGAGAAGATGCGGCCTTCGCCCTGGAAGGGGTTACGGAACAGGACATCTTCAGCAACGGTCACGTCGATCTTCAGACGTTCTTCTATGTTGATGCCGAAACCGAAGCCGACATGGTCGTCGTTAGAACCGTCAGCGAGCGGGTTCGTCGCGAAGAAGGTACCGTCATCCTTGCAAATGCCGTAGTGATCGTTCGTGTAGTTGTTCCTGGAGTTCACATCGCATTCGGTGTAGAGGATAGACTTCTGACCACCGACGCGAATCACGAACCAGTCCCACCAGATGTTGCGTTCGATACCGAAGCTAATCTTGCCACCGATATCGCTGCGCTTGTCCCAGCTCGGATCGTCTTCGTTACGGGAATCATAAACCCAGCCACTCTTGGCGGTACTATAGTACCAGTCATGAGCCTTCATCTGATTCCAGATGAAGTCGAGACCCATCCAGAAGAAACCGCGGTCCATGGCCACATTGATACCCATGCCAGCCTGAGCACGCTTGTCTTCGATGCCAGGAGCCTGAGCGAGCTTCACGGAAATAGCGGGAACCAATTCGCCATCGAGAGCCTCGAGAGTGTAGAAGCCGCGAGCCTTACCCAGGATGGAGAAGTCGCCGTCGTCAAAGAACTGATGACGTTCGGGACCGTACTGGACACGGGCGAGACCGACGGAGGCTTCGTACGAAGTTCCGCTACCCACCTGGAAATTCACGCCACCATCAAGTTGAATCATGGAGGCATAAGCGTCGTCGTTCACCTGGTAGGTACCGCTTTCATCGAGGTCGCCACCATCCTGGTGGGCGATATAAATGTGCAAGCCCCAGGCATCGCCGCTAGAGAACGTACCACCCAGGAAGCCATCGAAATTCGTCACGGTTTCAGGAACAACTGCGAAAGAGTTTGTACCCATCTGCACATACTTCGGGAGGTACATGGCGAGGTCTTCGTTGATACGACCAAACAAGCCACCAATAGAGAACTTCGGATCAGGATTGTTGTCATCACCAAAGGAAATCGCAAAGATACCACCAAAGGTCGGATGCTGAGGATCAACATTTCCACCAGCGTTCAGATTGTTATCGGTATAGGCACCAAAGCCACCAATCAAGTAGTTGGAATAAAGATTGACATTGGCAGCGTTATCGAAGATGCTAACATCGTCCATGATATAGGTCGTGTTCTTGCCCATGGATTCCACACGTGCAAAGGTCGCAAATGCAGAGCCCACACCAAGGATACCAAACGCAGTACCGACGGCAGCAGCTGTTCTTAGTTTCATTGGAAAACTCCTCTTGAAAATTCTGTTTTAAAGTTAGCTTTATTAAATCAAAATCGCAACAAAAATTTAAACAAAATCATCTTTTTTACACAAAAAAGGCCGAGCAGAGGCAATAGGCTGGTAGCCTATTGTCGAAGCGAAGGGTGAACAACGACTTACTAATCCTTTTGGAGCTCTCATTTTTCGTTGTTCACAATACGAAAAAGGCCGGACTTGATAGTCCGGTCCTTTTTCAAGCCTATACCCGAATTATTCGGAGAAGGTGAACGGAATCGTCACGGTAGTGTTACCAGACTTCACCTTGCTGAACTTCCAGCGGCTCACAGCGCTCTTGACTTCGCCGTCAAATTCGCCGTAACCGGTCGTAGAAGAAGCAATGGAAATGCTAATGATTTCACCACCCGGAGCGATCGTGAACTTCAGGGTAACCTTACCCTGGAATCCCGGTTTCTTCTTCAGGAACTTGTTGTAGATGTGACGCAGGCCAGGAGTACGCTGACGCACGACCTTCATGATGTCTGCAGCGGAACGAGATCCACCACCGGCACCCATATCGATATCGCGTTCAGACGGAGTCTTGATGGAGCCCTTAGCCTTGGTAGCGATACCACCGCCACCACCGCCAAGGAGGCCAGCCAGACCGTCACCGATACCACCGGAACCGCCTTCGGCGTAACCTTCGTTAAAGCCACCATCAGCCTTACCGCGACGGCCACCGAGAACGGTCTTACCCGTCGTCTGGAGACCAGCCACGTCCTTCAGCACCTTGTCGATATCCTTGGAGAACTTCTGGTTCTTCATGAGATCGTAGGCACCGGCAGAGGCATTCTTGGTCTGAGCAGTCAGGAGCTTAAGCACACCACGAGTCTGGGGAGCGTTGGGCTGACCCTTACCACGCGGCTTGCCACCGCCACCAGCCTTCTTACGAGGCTTCTTGGGTTCTTCCTTCTTCTTCTCTTCCTTCTTCTCTTCCTTCTTTTCATCGATGGTCATAGAAGCGGTAAGATCAGCAGCGGCAGAGTCGTCGAACACGACTTCGTCCACCACCTGTTCGTACATGGAAGCCCAAAGGCAGATAGCCAAAGCAACGACCAAAGAGATACCGGCAATAGCACCCATCTTCTTGTCGGATTCCGGCATCAGGGACGCTACTAACGGATCTATAGCGGGAGTTGTCTTCTTTGCCATAAGTTATTCCTCCCCGCCGTTCTTCTGCATCACGGCGAATGCAATGTGCGTATAGCCAGAGAAGCCACAGGTGGCCATGACCTTGTACATCGCATCGTAAGGGATGTTCTTGTCGATCTGCACAATGATGTTACCGGCTTCGTCAGCAGGAAGACCCAT
Organism: uncultured Fibrobacter sp.; assembly: GCF_937877005.1. Taxonomy (GTDB): domain Bacteria; phylum Fibrobacterota; class Fibrobacteria; order Fibrobacterales; family Fibrobacteraceae; genus Fibrobacter. Next base: position 6,164 of record NZ_CALEFV010000324.1, read on the forward strand.
CTTCAGGGCGTGTTCCTGTTCCGTTGCACGGCGTTCCTTAAGAACCGAGTCCACCTTGGTCACAAGAAGATCTTCTTGCTTCAAGACTTCTTCGGTCGGAACGATCTTGGCATTATCGACCACGACATAGTTGTTATCGACCACGACCGTCAAAGCCACTTCCTTCGGCTGCACCTTGGAGGTAGACACCGGAAGGATAAGGTTTTCGGCCTGGGTCAAAAGCTGACCTTCAGCGTCCAAGTTCTTGATCATGAACACCAGAATGATGGTCATCATGTCCATCATGGACGTGAGGGAGAAAGGTACGTCTTCGCTAAATTTACGAGTCTTTCTAGCCATGATTAACCTCCCAGCTTAGCAAGGTTGATCTTGCTGAAACCGGCTTCTTTAGCACGGTCCATAAGTTGAATAATCTTATCGAACTGGGTGTCGTCGTTAGCAACGATGATGATGTTATCGACGTCTTCGAGGTCAATGAACTGAGTGTGAATCTGGATAAGATCCTTAGCGATCAGGTCGTAAGCGGACAGCGGGTAGATGATGTTCTTAGCAGCGACATCCGGTTTCAGCGTACGAGCCGAGTTCGGAGTGAGAGTTGCAAGCACAGCACCAGCGCTCGGCTTCTTCAGGGACGGCGGCGGGGTCAGACCCATTGCGCCTTCGCCCGGAATGGCGAGGAAGCTGTTGTTGCCATCAACATATGCACTGTCAGGCACGTTTTCAGACTGGGAAGAATAGATTGCCCAGATCACGCGGCCCGGATCTTCTTCGGATTCCTTGTTGATTGCCCAAAGTTCGATGGTTTCGATTTCATAAAGATACTTTTCTTTATCCATCTCAGAGCCATCTTTGCACTTGGGTCCATGTCCACTTTCCACAGCCGACTTCACATCTTCCGGAGCATGCGTAATGAGCTGCGCATCGGACTTGCAACGGAATGTCCACATTTCCTTGAAGTAGACATTCGGCTGGAAACCACCGCGGGCACCAATCACCAGATACTGGTCAGTGATTGCGAGCGAGAGGTTCAGAGCCTGCTGGTCCGGTTCCGGAGGCGTATCGTTGTCCATGTTCATCATGCTGCGTTCCGGCATGTTGATTTCAACGATAGCAAGCTTGGAGAAGGCGGTCATAGACAACAGCATAGGAATCAGGATCGTAAACAAGCCCATCGCCGGCAACAGGTCCGGTTCTTCAGGCTTTGCTGGTTTCTTAAGTTGTCTTGCCATGTTTATATAACTCCGTTAAAATTATCTCTCTATCTTCAATTAAGCGAGGGAGTTGATAATCTTGAGGCCCTTTTCTTCCATTTCCTGGATGAGGCGTTCGGAGTTCATGTTGAGGAGGCCAACGATGACCAGAAGAGGCACAGCGGAGAGAAGGCCGAGGAGAGTCGTACCCATAGCGATAGCGATACCGTCGGAAAGAGCCTTGGCACGTTCTGCAGCCGGTTTGTTAGCCACGGCGTCGAAGGTGAAGATCAGACCGTAAATCGTACCCATAAGTCCGAGCAACGTAGAGATGGAAGCCATCACCTGGATAATGCTGATATAACGAGTAAGACGGGGAGCTTCGGTCAGGAACACTGCGTCGCAAGCAGCAGACATGGTTTCGCGGCCACCGTTACGGGCAGCAACGATTGCAGCCATCACGCGGGCGATCGGGAGCTTGGTTGCGTTGGCATAGCTCAGGGCTTCGTCATAGCGCTGGGCGGAAATGTGGGTGCCGAACTTGGCCAAGAAATCCTTACGGCCCTTAGCGCTCTTCACCATGATGTAAATAATGCGTTCGATAGAGAAACCGAGGCCGATCAGGAACACCACGAGGATGATCCACATGAACTGCCAACCATCGGATTCGGGGCTGAAGGATTGAAGCATTTTAGACATTAGAGTACTCCTTTATTGAGTGTTTTGGTTTAATTTGATAAATCTTTGTTCATATTTATCTTTTTTAAAGCAAAATTGGGAGGTCTTTTGGGTAAAACTTAATTTACAGCTCAAAAAACGCCATTTTTGCCTTAATAGAATAGGGGAACCCTATGAACTAGGTTCCCCGTAAAATTGTTTTTACCGCTTATTTCTTCTTCTTGCCCTTCTTTTTCTTGGACGGAGCAGGAGCAGGAGCGGGTTCGGCAGCCGGTTCTTCATCGGCAGCACCCATTTCGCTAGAGTCACTGGTCGTAGAAGAGACCGGGGCAGCAGCACCAGCCAGCTGTTTCTTCAAGTCAGCGAGTTCAGCCTTCAACTTTTCGTTTTCAGCCTTCGCGTCCTTGATAATGTCGCGGTAGGTGTTGATCTGTTCTTCCGGAGTCATGACTTCGGACTTGGCGATCTGTTCGAGACGAGCCTTCGTCTTGAAGTAGGCCGGGTCAGAGAACAAGGTAGACGGGTCAAACTTTTCGATCTTGGTGTTCAAGGTCTCGTTGTTTTCATCGAGGCTCTTGAGAAGTTCGAACAGCTTTTCGGTCCACTGGTTCTCGATGCCATAGTGAGCGGCGGCCTTGATACCGGTTGCGCACTGCGGAATAGCCAGTTCCTTGGCACCGTTAGAACGGTTGGTCAATTCTTCACGGTAGGCTTCCAAGTCTTCGTGGACGGCTTCCATAGCGTCTTCCTTGACCATGCCTTCGTATTCCACATATTCCTTCACGATAGAAGCGGAGTCCGGCAGCGGAGAGTTAGCGAAAGCGTCAGCCACTTCGACGAACACGGCGCAACCCTGGTAGTACATTTCGATGTAGCCTTCTTCAGCTTCGATCACATCCTGGTTGTAGAAGCCCTGGTCGCGGGCAAGGTCGATGTTCTTCTGGAAGATCGGACGAGCCTGTTCGTAGTAGCTCGGGAGCTGCTGCACGATACCGATACGTTCCGCAAAGATTTCTTCTTCCTTCTTGCCGTTCAGTTCCTGTTCGCGGATCTTGGCGGCCATCGTCACGAAGAGCATACCCATCTTGTTGGTAGCCTTGAAGGTCCAGCGTTCAGATGCGTAGGTAGCAGACTTCGAGTACTGGCTCATGGCCTTCTGCAGGATGTCCACCAACTGCTTGATAATCTTGGCCTTTTCCTTTTCCTTGCCCTTCAGGACAATCGGATCCATCTTGTGGTATTCGTATTCACCGAGGTAGAAGGCAGCTTCAGCAGGAACACCCGGATCGGCATTCTTGATCTGCAGACCGTACTTATCATAGGCTTCGAGAGTCTTGCGGTAGTCTTCGACAGCCTTTTCTTCTTCCTTAAGTTCCATGTAGGCACGAGCAGCACCGATGTAGGCAGCGATCAGCTTTTCCTTGTCTTCGTTGCCATAGCCCTTGATGAAGTTGTGGTATTCGGTAGCAGCCAGATCCCACTTCTTCGCATTGGCGTAGGCCATCGGAATACTGAAGGCTGCGTCAAGAGCGTAGGTGCTCTTCGGATAGTCGCGAACGAGGTCCTTGGAGCAGCGGATGGCTTCGTCAGTCATCTTGGCTTCATCGTAGCTCAAGCAGGCGCTATACAGGAAGCTCGGAGTCTTTTCGTTCTTCGGATAACGCTTGTAAGCAATTTCGTAAGTCGTAGCGGCTTCCTTCTTATCCGGAATAGAGTCGTAGACCTGGGCAGCAAAGCCGATAGCCTGGAAGGCCATGGAGTCCTGCGGGAAGTTGTTCGTAATGAAGAGGAAGGTCGTAGCGGCCTGACGAGACAGAGCCTCGTAAGACTTCTTGTCGGTCTTCTTAAGTTCTGCTTCCTTCTTGTAATCCGATGCGGCACGCAGGATACCCTTGATCGTCAGCGGAGACTTGGCATACTGCTTGGGCAACATCATGAAGGTTTCTGCAGCCTTGGTGTACTGCTTGTTGGTTTCGTAGGCGACAGCGGCTTCGAACACGGCCTTGTCGGCAATGTCGATAAGCGGGTAGCGCTTCACGAGATCCAAGTAAGCCTGAGCACCCTTTTCGTACTGGCCCTGCTTAACGGACTGTTCGGCCATCTGGAAGAGCACGTAGGCGATAGCCTTTTCGATTTCCTTGGCCATGGAATCGTTGCGAGTTTCCTTGACCTGGG
>NZ_CALEFV010000325.1 GCF_937877005.1 uncultured Fibrobacter sp.
AATCACAGAAATCTTCTTCATCGACACCCCCTAATAAAAAAAAACGGACACAGCCTTAAGCCATATCCGTAATATATATTTTTTGAGCGGCGTGTTACTTTTTATAAATCGCTTCGAGGGCTGCGGCGAGGTACGCAAGCGGTGCATTCCAGTTGATGGCCGCTTCGTTGGTCGCGTAGCTGCAACGGTTATCGATGTAAGCAAGTGCCGGTTTGTCAGCGGCGGCGTAGTTCGGGCATTTCCAATTTTCCTTGCCATCCAGGTTGATGTCTTGCTTGCCCAAGTGCGGGCCACCCACGAGCATGCCGGGCACCGGATCGTCGACCATGTCCGATTCGCTCGGGCGGTGATGCGGGTTTCTCGGGCTACGATAACCAAATCCAGTCACATAGGTAATGTCCATCGGGTTCTTGCCAAGCAAGTAGTCCAGGCACTGCTGCGCTCCATCCACGTAGCTCTTGTCGCCGGTGAGCAGGTAAGCATGCACCAGCACCATGCCGTTGTTTGCCATAGCACTGTTAGAGCCCCAGTTCCAGCTCCAAGGGAATGCTGGCAAGCGGTAGGCGCTCGTGTCGCCCACGGCACGCAAGTTGTTGGCTTCATTCAAGACAGTCTTCTTGGCAGCGGCCACCAGTTCCTTGTCGAAGTCGGCGGAATCCAGTGCCACGCGGAAGGCGGCGAGCATGTTCACATTACCCCACCAGGCGCCATCGGGTGTGAACAGGTTCTGCTTCAGGTCATCCTGATAATACTGCTTCTTGGTGGCGCGATAGAGTTCGGCGGCAGCCCAGCGGAATTCGTCCTTGCCGTTTTCGTCACCAGGAGCGTAGCTACCCGTCTGCACATCGGCCGGTTGCTTGTAGAACTGCTGTGGATGCATCTTGGCCCATGCGTAGGCATCTTCGGCAGCCTTGAGTATCTTGTCGGAATAAGCCTTGTCGATATTCTTGTAAACAACGCTTGCCTGGGCCATCACGGCCGCAAAGTCGAGCGTTGCTGTTACATTCTTGATAATTGCGTAGCGCGCGTCCTTGTCATTTTCAGGAAGCACACTTCCGCTGAAACGCAGCGTGGACACCTTGTGGTAAACGCCGCCATCCTTGTCCTGCATGGTAAGCATCCAGTCCAGGTTGTAGCGCACTTCTTCGAGGAGTTCGGGGTACTTGGGGAATTCGCGCGGAATGTTCCAGGTGAGCGAATCGGCATACTTCGGGAAGTTCTCATAAATTTCGAGCAGGGTCCATACGGTAATGCCGGAGTTCACGATGTACTTGCCGTAGTCGCCGGCATCGTACCAGCCTCGGTCGGATTTGATTACTTGACCATTGCCTTTGCCGCCGGTCGCCTTGTCTGTGCCGTAAACGATCACTCGATTATCTTTATGGCCTGCAGCGCGGGCCCATTTGCCCGCATACTGGGGTTCAAGCGGCATGCTGGCGCGCTGGTAGTAGAACCACTTAAGGCTAGCCTTTACCAAGTCGTCATAGACGTTCTTGCCCACTACGATGGGAGTACCCACATATTCCTTGCCGCGGAAAAGGCGGTATGTGCCAGGTTTCTTGACTGCAGAAATATCGAAAGTCTGTACTTCTTCGCCGCTGTATTCCCAGTCATAGACCATGGGGGCCTTGAGTTTCAAGACAGTCTTTCCGTTAAGGTCACGGACTTCGAGCCCATTGGCATCGCTACCGGGGTAAACGACAATCTTTTCGGCATCGGGGGCAAAACCCAGCTGGTTTACGAGGGGGCCTGCAAAAGCAGACGAAAAAGACACGGCTACAGAAGCCGCTCCTGCAAAAAATGCGCTTTTAGAGAAATTCATACCTAGAATATACCTAAAAAGCGCGCCTAAGAGCGAGAAAAACCAACCATTTTCTGTTTTCAAGGGAAACCAGAAAGGGACTCACTAAAATACAAATAAATGAATTTTTTTTGAACAAAAACTTCCGCTTTCGTAAACTTTTTGTTATATTTCGGTTACTAACCTTCAATTAAGAGGAAACAAATGAAAAAAATATCTCTCATCGTTGCTGCTGTTCTGCTTGCAACTGGCCTTTCTCTC
>NZ_CALEFV010000326.1 GCF_937877005.1 uncultured Fibrobacter sp.
ACCGGATTTTGAGTCCGGCGCGTCTACCAATTTCACCACCCCGGCTCGGGGTTTGTACAAATATAGAACACTTTTTGCTTTTTTGCAGGGCTAATAAGCAAAAATTAGGGTTTTTGCGCAAATTTACTTTTTCAAAAGGGGCTGAAATTCGATTTTTAGGGGGGCCAGCTTATTCGCTGCAAAATCTATCGCTTGTTCCCTAGATTCGAAGTGGCCGGTCTGCACCAGGTAAAGCATCCTTTCTCCGCGGGGCTGTTCAGCAATCGTGCAGGCGATTTTCTGCTTTTTGAGGTTGGTTACGAGCAGGTCCGCGTTAGATTTAGTGCCAAAGGCGCCAAGCTGTAAAGTCCAGTAGGGCTGTACTGCATTTTCCTCGACCTTGGGTTGAGGGGGGGGCAATGGCTTGGGAACACTGTCCACCACTGCCGGTTGGGGAACCTCCGTTGTCGCGGCAACCTGGTCAGCGGGTTGAGCATTCGGTTGTCCGGCCGCTTGGGGGGCCTTGAGTCTTGCCTGCATGGCAGCAAGCGAATCGGGATTGTTCAGCTGGTTGCAGCGTTCTTCCAGGGTTTCTGTCTTGACTTTTGATTTAATGGCCAGACAGACCTTCTTGAGAACAACGGCATGTTGCGGATGGGAAGTCTCGATGGCTTGGATAAGGTCTTCGGCAGCCTTTTCGTACTTGCCGAGATACATGCGGAACTGGGCGCTCGTCATCATGAGGTCGGCATAGATGGCTCGTTGCGGGTTGGTCGCCTGGATAAGGCTGTCGAGTCGCCTGCCGGCAATTTTGAAGGATTGGGCGTTTCCTGTTTGCGAAAGCGCGAGAACATTCCATAGGTAGCATTCGGTACGTACCGAATCCGGTTCCTTGGGACATGCGGCCTCATATGCGGAAGCGGCTTCTTGCCATTTGCCGGCAACATAGGCCTTCTGCGCGTCAGCCATTGACTGTGCAAATGCACTTGCTGCAAAAAACAATGCAGCTGCAATCCCGCGAACATTCCAAAACTTCATCTTCATTACCTCACACCACAATCATCCATTATCCATTATCAATTATCAATTTCCCTCTAATCGTCCATCCGCGGATGTCGTCAAGTTTCACCTTTACGTAGTCGCCGGGCTTCACGATTTGACCAACTTCGGGCTTGAACACCACCTTCTTGAAGTTGTCGGTGCGGCCTCGCAGTTCCGTCTCGTCGCGCGAAGAAGGCTTCTCTACCAAAAGTTCCTCGGTGCGGCCGAGCATCATTTCGTTGCGTTTCAAGGTGATTGCGTTTTGCAGTTCCACGAGGCGTGTATGGCGTTCGAGCTTTTCCTGCTCGGTAAGCGTTTCGGTTTCGTTGTACGATTCTGTGCCCTTGCGGGGGCTATAGATGAACATGAATGCTGAGTCGAACTGGCACTGTTCAAAGGCCTTGAGCGTGTCTTCGAAATCGCTTTCTGTTTCGCCTACGAATCCGCAAATGACATCCGTCGAAATGCCGTAGTACGGATCCCTGCTGCGTAATTGCTCAATTACGGAAAAGTACTGCTCCATGTTGTGCTGGCGGCGCATCTTCTTGAGCATTGCGTCGGAACCGCTCTGGATAGGGATATGTGCGTAGTGGCAGACCTTCGGGTTGCTTAGCAACACATCGATGAGCTCGTTCGTGTAGTGCCTCGGGTGCGGGCTTGTGAAACGGATTCGGCGAATGCCTCCAATTTCGGAAACCTTTGTTAAAAGTGTCGCGAAGTTCCCGCCTTCGGTTCTGTAGGCATTCACCGTCTGGCCAAGTAAAGTCACTTCGGTAATGCCCTGGTCGGCCGCTCTGCGAATTTCTGCGAGAACATCATCCATTTCACGGTACTTTTCGGGACCACGCAGGTATGGCACGATACAGTAGCTGCAACGCTTGTTACATCCGCGCTGGATTGCCACGTAGGTGCTGAAGTCCGTCTTGATTTTGGCATAGTCGCCTAGGTAGTTTTCTCCGTTGTCCTCTTCTAGGAACATACGGTGATGTCCGTGGTATTCTCCCGTCAAAAGTTCTGGGATTTTCTTGTACTGATCCGGCCCCACTACATAGTTCACGAACTTCATCTTCTTCAAAAGCTCGGGGCCGCGGTTCTTGGCCATGCAGCCACAAATCACGATCTTTAGGTCGGGATTTCTTTCTTTAATAGGCTTGAACTGGAAAATGCGAGCGATGGCGGTGTCCTCGGCCTTTTCGCGAACGCTGCAGGTGTTCACGATGATGTAGTCGGCGTCATCCGGAGTCGCGGTCTCAGTACAACCCAGCATGTCCATTTTCTGGGCGATGAGCGCTGAATCGTACTCGTTCATCTGGCAGCCGTATGTGGCCAAGTGATATTTTTTCATGCGAGCAAAGATAGAAAAATAAAAAAGAGGGGTGCACTTCGTAGAAAAACATATATATTTAAAAAAGGAGAATCCGCCTGGAACTCCTCGAAAGGTTTGTTTATGGTGGAGGGCGAAAATGACCTATAAAATTTTTCTGATGCTTGCTTTAGGCTCTCTGTTCGGAGCCTGCACGGCGACTGGCGATGATGAGTCCGTAGATTCCGTACTTTCCGTTGATGAAGAAGAGGATACCCTTTACGCCTCTAGTAGCTCAATCCGATCTAACTTGTTGTCTTCGGGATCTCTCGAAGCTTGGTCTAGCAGTTCTGTCGATGTCTCTCGCGAAAATACGGGAACGGTGACATCGTCCTGCCCGAGCGATTTTCCGTTACTAGACGAATATGGAGAATGTCATTCCTGTAGTGATGATAATATTTTTAGGTTAAAGGATGAGGAATCCTGCGAACTCCTTTGCGATGGAAAGAACGGAACGACAAAAAGGGTTAATGACTTTTGGGGCTGCAAGCTAGAAAAATGTCCCGATCATAAGCCTCTCGAAGATTATTTTGGCGAATGCCGGTCCTGCGACTATGATGATCCTATCCGCGATACGGTAAACTGTTCCCTGTGTCCCAACAGAAAGGTCCAGGACGGCTATTGCCTCTTTGCCAGCTGTGCTGATCGACCGTTAATGAGCTATGATGGTTTCTGCTACCCCTGTTCTACGGAACAGTCCGTAGAGACCTTGCCGGGAGAGTGTCAATCCGCTTGTCCCAATAGAAGGGAAAATGGCTCATGGAGCTATTCGCATGGGTTGATAAAGGACGAAGGCGTCTTCTGCGTTAAAGACTAGATTTTTTCAAGAATCTGTATAGCCTGCTTTATTCTATTTTCCGGGACCGAGGAATAGTTGATGATGAACTCGTGCTGCGAGGGCTCCGCTAAGGTATAGTAGTCCGAAAGAGCGCTTAGACGAACTCCCTTTTCTTGGGCGCGTATGCAGAAATCCTCGTCTGTCAGCGGAGTATCTACCTTCAAGATGAAATGCAGGCCGGCATCCTGTTCCGAAATTTCGATGCGGTCGTGGAGCCTACTCTTGCGGATGGTATCAAGTAGGATGTCTCGGCGTCGGCGGTAGATGTTGCGCATGCGGTTGATGTGCTTTTCATAGTGTCCTTCGGCGATGAATTTGGCTAGCACGTACTGTACCAGATTCGAAATGGTGCAGGTGTAGAACGAGAATTCTTCGCGAAATTTCATGGCAAGCGGTTTCGGAAGAATCATGTAACCGACGCGCACCGTGGAGGCGAGCGTTTTGGAAAAAGAATTGATGTAAATCGTCTGATCCTGAACATCGATATTCTGCAGAGCGGGAATCGGATGGCCTACCATGCGGAATTCGCTGTCGTATTCATCTTCGACGATGTAGCGGTTACTCGATTTCGATGCCCAACTTAGTAGCTCGAAGCGGCGACTGATGGGCATCACCTTGCCCGTCGGAAAGTGGTGTGATGGGGATAGGTGGATGATGTCGGTGCATGTTTCTTCCAGCTGGTCAATACGGATTCCGTTTTCATCCAACGGGATGAAGTTGCACACTACGTTGAGCTTACGATATATCTTCGAAATCTTGCTGTAGCCGGGGTCCTCGACGCCGTACTTCTTATCAAATCCGAGCAGTTGCACGAGCCACGCGTAAAGGCAGTCCGTTCCGGCGCCTACGACAATCTGCTCCGGGTCAACGCGCATGCCGCGGAAGTCGAAGAGCATCTTGGCGATTGCGCTACGGAGTGCTGGCACGCCGGAGTTAGGTGAGCGAGTCAAGAGTTCACGCTGTTGTTCGCAAAGAACCTTTCGGGTGAGTTTTGCCCAGGTCGAGAACGGAAAACTGGAAATGTCTACCTGATTGTTTACGAAATCGGCAATATAGTGCACCTGTTTTGACGATTCTGCCTGCATTGCTTCACGCGATTCTTTGACTGGGGAGCGTTTCGACAGTTGCTCCGAACTTTTGGGCTGGATTGCGGAAACGTAAAACCCTTTGCGCGGAAGCGTATAGATGAATCCTTCGGCCAGCAGCTGTCCATAGGCATTCTCGACGGTAATGACGCTGACTCCGAGTGAATTGGCGAAGGAGCGCTTTGATGGAAGCTTGGCGTCGGCTTCGAGACGCCCTGCGATAATGTCATCCTTGATGGAGCGGTATAGGAAATGGTAAAGAGAATCGTATCCCGCATTTGAAATGTCGTACGATAGCATCTCGAAAATCTCCTGATCTGAATATAATCTGACCTTAAACTGGCTATGCTAAAATAATAGAAAATTGAATATTTGATAAAGTCAATAGTCTATCTATTTTTGCCTCCGAAAATAAAAAAAGAGCCTCGATGGCTCAAGGAGTTTGAAAATGGCTACAAAAAAAAGATTAGGACTGTTATCAAGTGGTATTATTTGGTTTGGCGTTGCGATCTCGGTTTCGGAAATTGAAGCGGGGATTGAAATCGGGGCACTGTCGTCAGGAAGCGGTATGTGGCTTGCTTTGGTATTGGGGCATATTCTAGGGGGACTGCTCCTTTTTGGTGTAGGCCTGATCGGTGCACGAGTCCGCAAGAATGCGATGCAAACGACTGCTTCGACCTATGGAAAATACGGCTCGAAATTCTTTGCCTCGCTAAACGTGTTTCAGTTGCTTGCGTGGGTTGCCGTGCTGAATGCCCAGGGGGCGTTGGCGCTAGCAGGTTTACAACTTCCGATATCCTTTACGCTGACTTGCGTAGTTCTTGCCGTAATGATTGCAATTTGGGTTTTTGTGGGGTTGCGGCGTTCCGCCAATGTAGCTACAGTGGTGATTTCTGTCTTAACGGTCCTGCTGATAATCCTGACTGTCAAGCTGTTTAATGTCAATGGATCCGTATTTGCTGAAAATATTTCATTATCCGCGCATTCTCATCTCTCGTTCTGGAATGTTTTTGAAATTTCGATGGCTCTGCCTGTTTCCTGGTTGCCGGTAATTTCGGATTATACGAAGGATGCGGAAAAACCTGTTTCTGCGACAGCTGCATCCGCTGCGGCCTATACGCTTGCAAGTTTCTGGATGTACTTCATCGGTATTGAAATAGCGGGACTTGGGGCCGGTAACGGCATTGCGGATGCGATACTTCTTGCAGGACTGGGTATTCCGGGCATTGTCATCGTGGTGCTTTCTACGGTGACGACTAACTTTCTCGCAGCCAATTCCGCGGGTGAATCTACTAAGGCGATTATCAATAAGGTCAATCCGAAAATTGCAGGTGTGGTTGTTGCGCTTCTGAGCGCAGTCCTTGCCGCTTCGGGTATCATGGATCACTATATTTCGTTTCTTTACCTGATTTCATCGGTGTTTGCCCCGATGGCTTCCGTGCTTATGGTCTCGTACTATTTCGGGCGTGCAGATCAAGGGGGACGCTTTTTTTGGGGCTGGAACCTGTTCGCTTGGCTAGCGGGATTCGTGGTTTATCAG
>NZ_CALEFV010000327.1 GCF_937877005.1 uncultured Fibrobacter sp.
TGTCAAGGGTCTTGGTTTCTTGTGGGTGGCGGTGCTCGCGGCATTCTTCGCCCTGTCCGCCTGCGATGACTCTTCGTCGGCTTCTAGCAATGGACCGGATGAGAATGCGGCGGCGGAGTCGTCTTCATCTTCGGTCTGTAAGGATTGCGAAGATGGGGATGGATCGAGTAGTTCTAAAAAGATTGAATCTTCTGATAATCAGAGTAGAGATTCTTCAAGTGATGAAAAATCGAATAGTTCGTCATCAAAAAAAGAAAACACAAATAACAGCAGTTCGTCTCAAAAGGCAGGAAGTAGTAGCTCTGAATTTGTGTTCAAACTTTGTGAAGACGGTGATACCTCATCGATTGTTCTTGCCGGTAAAATCTATTACAATAGTTGCAAAAATGGCCAATGGAATCAAGATTCCATTGGTGAATATGTGAAGCCCAAGGTTTATCCGAATATGGACAGTGTGTTTGGAACACTTGCCACTTTTGGAACTTATACAGATCAACGTGATGACAAAATATATAAGACTGTTAAATACAGGTCTGCCGTCTCGAACGACAGTTTTACCGTAATGGCTCAGAACCTGAATTACGCAGAAATAATGATTGACAGCACCACGACAGTATTTGATGACAGCAAGGTCGAAAAACGCTGCTACAAGGATGACCCCTGGTATTGCGACAACTACTTTGGTGCCCGTTACACCTGGAGCGAGGCGATGGGACTCCCCAAGGTGTGTGACAGCGTGGGTGTTGAAGAAAACCCCAAGTGTAACATTGACCTTAGCAAAAAAGTTCAGGGGGTATGCCCGACGGGTTGGCATGTGATGACGGAAACTGAGTGGAAACATATGGCAACAAGCAATGGCTATTCTGCCGAATGGAGTGTCTTGTCTAAAGCTGTATGGAATTATGAACTTGTAAGTGAAGTGCAAAATTCTCGCGGTCTATCCGTTTTGCCCAAAGGCGATGAATATCCATCTAATCAACTTGCGAGTTTTTGGTTGCCCAAAGAAGCATCTGAGACTAGTGGAGGCTCGATTCACCTTGCTCTTAAGTATGTCGAGATAGGCAAGGACATGAAGATTGGCTTTTTTAACATTCGTTGCGTTCAAGACGAAGGCGACTCATTTTAAATAGGGATTGAAAATAAGGAAGCAGACTCATGACAAAGAAAAATCCGAACGACAAGAATCTAAACAATTACAAAATAGAGGCACTTGAACCTCGTCTGATGATGGATTTTGCGGTATAAATTCCACATTCCACACCCCACACTTCACACTACACATTACACACTCGCGTCTGCGTTAGGGGGCGTCGCACCGCCACGCGGTGGCGAGACTTGCCGTGGACCCTATCCCCTATCGCTTCGCTCCAGGGTCCAGGGTGACAGAGCGGCAAGGCTCGATGAGCCGACCCCGGATCAGGTCCGGGGTGACGAGAGGCGAGCAGCACCCGACCCGGCCCCTGGCTGACGCTGGGAGATCCCCGCCTTCGCGGGGATGACAAGTTGGGGCCGGGGAACGCCCAAGTAAAAAATTCAAATATGTTTGAAATTTTTACTAAAATTATATATATTTTAAGATATGGTTGAAATTATTGATTCTGTATCCAAATACAACTTATGGGGTGGAAATAGCCCGTTTTTGGGCTTTAATCGGCATATTTACCAGGAAAAAGTCATGAAAAGTGTCGGAAACAACCTGGTCAAGGTTGTTGTCGGGCAGCGTCGTGTCGGAAAGAGTTTCGTTTTGCGGCAGGTCTTGTCGCAAATCGTTGCAGGCGGAGTCCCTGCCGAAAACACGCTATACATCAACAAGGAATTCCTTGAATTCTCCGCCATAAAATCTGCAGAGGATTTGCAGTCCCTTTATGCCGCTTACAAGAGCCGGTTTTCGCCCCAAGGCAAGACATATCTTTTCATTGACGAAATCCAGTATATCGATGGATGGGAAAGATTTGTGAACGCCCGTTCGCAGGATTTTGCCGAGCCTTGCGAAGTATTCATAAGCGGGTCCAATTCGGATATTCTCTCCGGGGAACTCTCGACCATGCTTTCGGGCCGGTATGTCCGGTTTGAAGTGTTTCCATACAGTTTTGGCGAGTTTTGCGAGTTGACCGGCAAGCCGCAGGATGCGTCGTCTTTTACGGATTATGTCCAGCATGGGGCCCTGCCCGAACTGTTCAACCTTGATTCGGAGGAAATGCGACGGAACTATGTCGAGAGTCTGAAGGATTCCGTGATGCTTCGCGATGTCGTGCAGCGTTACAGAATCAAGGACGCTACCCTGCTGAACGATCTTTTTGTCTTTCTTTCGAATAATGCCTCGAACTTGATTTCGTTCACGAATGTGGTCAAGAGCCTTAAGGGGCAAGGGCGGAAGACGAATTACGAGACGGTATCGACCTATGCGGGGTATTTGGAAAACGCCTTTTTGATACATTCCTGTCCGCGCTTCAACATTCGTGGCAAGGATTCGCTGTCTGGCCCAGCCAAATACTACATGAACGATTTTTCGTTCCACAATTACCTGTATGCGGGTTTTGGGTATGGAATGGGTTATCTTTTTGAAAATGCCATTTATCTGGAACTTCGCAGGCGTGGCTACGATGTGTATGTCGGGGAATTGGATGGGAGCGAGGTCGATTTTGTCGCAATCAGGAACGACGCGCGCATTTACATCCAGGCAGCCTATAAGATGGACGGCGAGTCGACCATTGCAAGAGAATACGCTCCGCTGGAAAAAATCAGGGACAGTTATCCAAAATTTGTTGTGTCGTTGGATGAGTTCCGGCTGCCATCGAATAACGGAATTTTGCATGTCCGCCCTTGGGAAATACCTTGATTCCCTTGTTCTGTTGTAAGCGGCTCGATGAGCCGACCCCGGATCAGGTCCGGGGTGACGAGAGGCGAGCAGCACCCGACCCGGCCCGCCTTCGCGGGGATGACAAGTTGGGGCCGGGGAACGCCCATAAGAAAACAGATTTAGGTTATTGTCCTTATATTCCCGAATATATGAAATGGGGTGTTTGCTTTTTTGTGCAAAGAAAGGTATATTTTGGAAGAGGGAAAAAAATATATATTGATGACGGAGGCCCCTATGGAAATGACAACGGTCCAGCTTAAGGTTCCCGTGGCTATGGAACCGTATATTGCGACGAAGCCAGATGGCGAACTTGTCCAGTTGGCTCTGTTGTTGCATCCGTTCGTGAAGAACGAGACCATTTCGCATGGTCGTGCCGCGGAAATCCTCGGCATCACGAAGTGGCAACTTATTGAACTTTACGCCAACGAAGGGTTCGCCTATTTCGACATGGATTGGAGCGAGGTGGAAGAGGATGTGGCGACTTATGAACGCCTGAAAGCCAAAGAGGCCGCACAGGTATGATTGTCGTCTCCGATACCACGCCACTTATTTCCCTCCTTAAAATTCGTCGCCTTGATTTGCTGGAAAGTCTTTTCGGGGCTGTCCATATTCCTCAAGGAGTCTTCGACGAATTGACGGCAAACCCCGATTTTGCTGAAGAGGCGTCCGAAATTCAGGAATGCGAATTCATCAAGATTCAGGATGTCAACCCACAAGAAGTGTCCCTTTTTAGGCGGACTACGGGGCTTGACCTTGGCGAGAGCGAGGCACTGGTTCTTACCGACAGGTTGAAAGCCGACTTGTTACTTGTTGACGAGATTCGCGCGAGGCATGTCGCAAAATCTATCGGTTTCAATATAATGGGAACAATAGGCATTTTCAGTGCCGCCTATAAAGAGGGTTTCATTTCTGCCGATGAAATTCGCGAGGCTGTAGAAATCCTGCGTTCCAGCGGGCGGCATATCGGTGAGCGGCTTTTCAAGAAGTTGATTGAATCCCTGTAAAATTGATTGACGGTCTTGCCACTTTTTTCGGCATCGGTCAAAAAATCATCCCACACTTCACACTTCACACTCGCGTCTGCGTTAGGGGGCGTCGCACCGCCACGCGGTGGCGAGACGCGCAAGC
>NZ_CALEFV010000328.1 GCF_937877005.1 uncultured Fibrobacter sp.
GTGTAAGCGTAAGCTGGATGTCGCCCGTTCCTGGAGGAAAGTCCACCAGCAGGTAATCCAACTTTCCCCACCGCACATGATGAATAAAATGCTGAATCATCTGGGAGACCATCGGACCACGCCAAATGGTAGCCTTGTCGCTGTCGGCAAACATGCACATCGAAACGACACTGATACCGCCCTTCGCTTCGACCGGAGCAATCGTATTGTCCTCGAAAACCTCCGGAGCTCGGTCGATTCCGAACATGAGGCCCATCGACGGGCCGTAAATATCGGCATCGAGAATGCCCACCCGGGCACCGGAAAGACTCAAGGCCATCGCAAGATTCGCCGTAACGGTCGACTTGCCGACACCGCCCTTACCGCTTGCCACCGCAACCACTTGCGCCACTTCATTGATATACGACGCCTTGGCTGCCTCCGCACCCGCATTAGTATCGCCCACGCGCCCCTGCGCGGTAAACGTCACTTCAACCACATTGGCACCCATCCCCTTCACAATCGCGATACACTGAGCCTTGAAACGGTCGCGTATCGGGCAGGCGGGAGTCGTAAGGCGCAAATCGAAACAGACCTTGTCTCCGTCAATTTTCAGGTTCTGGACAAAACCCAGTTCCACGATATTCTTGTGCAGGTCCGGATCCTGGACCGCCGTCAGAGCTTTTAAAATATTTTCTTCGTTCAATAACATGCTTGCGGTTTGGGTTAATGGTTAATTCAGGAAAAACGAGGCATACGCAACAGGTGGGTCATGCACGGGGGCCATTCCTCTTCGTAGTGGCTAACCAGGATGATCGTAGTCTCCTTGGACAAGAGTTGCAATAAGTTGAAAATCTTTTCGCGGTATTCACCCTTGAGCCCTTGGTTCGGTTCATCTAGCAAAAGAACCTCAGGGGGACGAATCGCCGCACGAGCCATAAGCACCACACGCTTGTCAATGGGCGACAAGTCTCGGAACCGTGCGTTCACATCGGTAAAGCCCAAATATTCAAGCCACGCTCTCGCCTTTGCGCGTTCTTCCCAGGTGGTATTTTCCGCCTTACAGAGATTTGCCGTAAAGCCCGTGCACAGCACCTCGGAAAGGTTCAAGTCCTCGCGATACTGAAGCGCCAGTTCCGGCGAAAAGAAACCGAGTTTCGCCTTGTGGTCCCAGATATTCAGACCTTTGCCCGGCCGCATGCCGAGAAGCGTGATATCGTTATTGTAAATCTGCGGATGATCCGCCGTAAGCATCCCGAGCAAGGTACTCTTACCGGCACCGTTCTCCCCCATGACTACCCAGTGTTCGCCCCTGCGGACAGTCCAGTTCAAATTCTTGAGGACCGTCGTATCGCCGAAGCGCACATTCACGTTTTTCAAGTCAAAGAGGATTTTAGAAGTTTGAGCGATTGTGTCGCTCGCAAGCTCGCTTTGAGGTTTGAGCGAGACAATCTCGTAATCATTCAATTCCGCCTTCGAGAACTTCGGCTTCGCAACTTCGGCAGGCAACTCACCTGCATACTGTGTAAATGTCTTGTCCGCATACACGAAAGCAGGAATTTCCGGCAACAATTCATCTTCACGGGCAAGGCGCACAACCACTTTCAAGTCAACACGCTTCGTGAGGTCTACTACACAGGAGGCTAGGTAGCCTCGATATTCCGGATCAAGGCCTCCAAAAAGATCGTTAAAGTAAACCCATTCCGGCCGTTCCATCCACATGCGGGCAAGCAACACGCGACGCAGCTCTCCATTCGAAAGACTCAGAAGCTTTCGGTCGAGAATCTGTTCCGGAAGGGCCGCAATTTTCAAAGCCTCGTCCAATTTTGTAGAATCCGTTTCCGGCCAGGCCATATCGTCAATATATCGGTCCGTCTGCAAAAAGAACTTCTTGTTCAAAAGCAGGTTCTTCACGAGCGGGGCTTCGTCATCGTGCAAGCTAATAAAACGCTGTTGGAAAAAAGGGGCCAACGCATGCTGAATTTTGCGCTGCATCGCCTCCGACATAGTAGATACATTTTGCCGCTGATTCAAAAAATGCGTGATAACCCTATCCAGGTCTTCGCCCTCGGTGCTGAAAATCTGCACCTGCGGAAACATTTCAATCAGGGCTTCGAATCGTTTAAATTCCATGTCCTAAAAATAGAAACTATTTGATTCAAAAAAATCCAGCTCGAGCGACGCCCAGGCTGGATCTTGGTTGTTGGAAGAATTAGACTTAACGCACTACAATCATGCGGCTTTCGGAACCAACACGAACCAGGTAATGGCCAGCACGTGGCAACACAATCGCAAAGCCATCACCGGCAGAACGGCCGTTGCAAAGTAGGCGTCCCTGCATATCGAAGACAAGGACCCGAGAATCCGCGACACTCCGAATCGAAAGTTCACGACCCGACACAGAAAAGTTCACGCGATTAACCATCTCCGTAACCAACCCCTGAGTCTCTTGGCTGTCGCTGGAAATTTCAACATCAGGTGAATCGGCACTGCTAGAACTTGCAACCTCTTCGGAAGTCGGCACAACCGTAATCGTCCCCGACTTGGACACATTGCTAGACGCACCCGTCGTCGTTACGGTAAATTTGTAGGTGCCCGCCGCTGCAGAAACGGTTCCCGAGATGTAATAGTCGGAGCCCTTGAGCGTTCCCGTCACGCCGTCCGGAAGCCCTGTTACAGTCGCGCCAGTCGCGCCAGCAATCGTATAATAGAATTCGACAATTGCTGCGCCCTGGGCGACTTCCTGAGTCGCACTCCCCGACCCATGTTTAGTGAGAGAGGCCTCTCCCGATACGACAGTAGCTTGAGACGAACTAGAAACGGGATCGGCACTAGAACTGGACATGACGGGATTGACACTGGAGCTAGATGTCACGGAGGGAACCGAAGCACCCGGATCCGGTAGAGTCGCGCCGGAATAGTTCTCGATAGAATCCTTGAGGGCGTAGGCCTTCTCCTTTGTACTCACATCGGTCCACTTCACGGAATAGGAAGGAGTAAATCCGCCCGACTTGCCATCACCTGCAGCAGACCCCTTCTTTACGCCTTCTTCGTAGTTACCAGCGGAATAGACGGATGTGTAATCCCCTTCGTAAAGATCGACTGGCTTGTTCACTCCGATAAACACATTGTTTTCGACACGAATGTTCGCCTTGTAACCGGCACGCACGCATGTACTGGACTTGTCGCTATTGAAGAGATTATTCGCTACATGAACCTGACCGAAACGTACGCGCGGCATACGTTCGCCAACGCCCTTACCCCACCAGCTGTGATGAATGGTGGTCTTGAGTTTACCATCGTCAGACGTTTTGGAATCGCTGTTGCCAATCAGGTTCGAAAACTGGTGATTCGAAGACGCACTCGTATAATGGAACTTGGTCCAGGAAATTGTCACATAATTCGCCCCATTGATCACGTCGAGATTGCCATCTTCGCCATCGTAAACTTCCACATGGTCAATCCACACATTGGAACCACCCTTTACATGCAGGCAGTCACCCGCATCCTTGTCGACAGCACCCGACCCTTTGAATACCAAATTACGCACGATGATATTCTTGCCCTCGAGACTCATAATCGTATTGTCTTCGTTAGTCGTCCCCGTATACGTTTGCGCAAGCACAGCCCCCTGATAACCATAGAGAGTCACATTGCTTCCCACCTTGATTGCACTCTTGGAAGGAACCGTGTAGGTACCCGGCTTCACGTAGATCGTGGCATTTCCTGCTTCGGCGTACTTGCGCAAATCCGAAACATTGCTCACCGTTACGACTGTCTTACCCGCACCACCCGTAGTGCCTCCATTCTGCGTTGCCCAACCGATCATCGGCATATCCGGCGCAGTTACCGCAAGTGAAGGTGCAGCAAGCGCCCCCATGATAAAACCCAGCCCAAAGAGCCTAGAGCAGTTCTTGTTTTTTTTGACCATATCATCCATCCCTTTTGATTCTTGAGAACCGCTTGAAGAGAGAGATTCAAATTGTTCTCAAAATTTTTCTCAAAAATACACTCTATTTTCAAGAAAGTCAATAGGATAGTACGAAAAAAAACACCAAAAACCACTCTTATAGCTTAAAAACAGAACAAGTGGCGAATTTTCTCAAATTTCGCCACTCCCTCAGCCGTTCTCAAAAAATTATTTACATTTAGATTTCTAGAAAGACTGATATATCTTGAAAATTGCTAGAATCTTTCCGACAATCGCAGGAATTCCTGGACAGAGGAAACAGAGGATGACTCGAGTCACACGGTTTTTCCACCACCGTTTCACCTGCCAGATATCATCGCTCAATGTCTCCATTTCGGAAACGCGAGGCGGACGCAGATACACCTGGGTCAACGCCGTAAAGAAACCGACACCAATCAAAGGCGTAAGCCCCGTAAATGGAGCCGCAACGAGCGCCACGAGAACGGTTAACGGATGACCACCGGCAATGACGGTACCGAGCATAGCACCGCCACCCGTAAGCATGGCCCACTGCAAACTAAGCTCGCCCGCCTTTTCGGCACCGGCATGAACACCAACAGCAACAATGCTTGCAACGATCGCGATAGGAATCGCCCAGCCGATAATCTTCCAGATCGGGGAACTCTTCGGGATGACACTGATTGACTCCTCGCTCGGCAGATCCCTGTCTTCCTCGATGTAGCTCGCGATTCCTCTCATATGGCCGGCACCGACCACGGCAACGACCTTGTTACCCGGAGCGTTGCGAATCTTGCTCGCTAGGAACTGATCTCGTTCATCAATCAGCACCTTTTTCACCTCGGGGAAACTTTTTCCGAATTCCTGCATCATGCCACTCAGGGCATCCTGCTCCTTGATCTTGGCAAGTTCCTCTTCGTTCACTTCCGTCTTGTCAAAAATACTCGCAAAAAGCCCTCCCAAAAGGCTAAACTTACGATACCAGGGCGTACAGGCCCAGCTACGGCGAAGCGTAATTTTGATATCCCGGTCCGCCAGTACCAGTTCAGCCCCGGAACGCTCGGCGGAATCCACCGCTTCCTTCAATTCTGCACCCGGCTTCACGCCGGTCTGCGCCCCCATCCTTTTCTGGTAGGACCCCAAGACGAGATTGGCAATCAGCGTACCTAATTGCTTACTCTTGATAACCTGCTTCAAATCCATCTTTTTCCAGCGATCGGGATCCTTGATAGACTTTAGGCGGCCTTCATCCAGCTCCACGCAGACCGTATCGGGTGTCTCCGACTCGATCGTCTCGTGCACCAGGTCCTTGGAGGCCTGCGATATATGGGCTGTACCGACGAGAACGATTTCTCTGTCTTCTTTCTTTATGCGGTAAATGTCGGAATTTTCACTCATCGGCGTAAATGATAGCAAGAAAAAGGCCCAAGAATAAAAAAAAACGTTCTTTTTCGTTGACTTTGCATAAAAATGTTTATATTTAATGGTGATTTATTTTTTTTCGGAGGTTTATCCTATGAAAAAACTGATGGTGTTACTTTTTGGCGCAGCCTTGTTCTTTACCGGTTGCGCAGGAACCGGGTCCGACGATCCAGAAGCACTGGATAACGCCCTGGTTGGTTTTACTTCTAGTGTGCAGGGTTCCCGTTGGCAGGAAGCTCTCGACTACGTCACTTCCGACGAAGCGAACGAAATTGCCACTTCTGACGGATACGAATTCAAGGAAGAATACAAGGTCATGGGATTCTCTGGGTCGCAGCACGCCGTCTCCCGCTTTCCACTCTCCGCAGAGCAGGCCTCAAGGTCGATGGTCACGGTCGCCTAGTCGGCATCAAGGCCGCCATGGACGAAGCGAACGAACGTTACGTCATGTCCGAGGAACAGGCCAAGGTCGGTACGAACCTGAAGCAAATGGAAGACGAGCGAATCAAGCGTCGTCTGGAACAGGGACAAAAGATCCTGGAAGAAGAAGAAAATTCTGCCAACCAGGAACAGGAAGTCGAAGTTCTCACCAACAAGCTGACCGACGAAGAAAAGCGTAAGTACGGCAGCACCAGGGACCTGCAGGCTCCGGAAGCCTACCAGGACGAAGACACACAGGAAGCCGAAGAGGAAATCTACGGCGGCGATTACGAAAATCCGTAACGGAAGCAATGAACATCTCATTTAACATGTTTTTAAAAACGGCGCTAAACAAAGCGTCGTTTTTTTCAGCACTTCTAGCTCTCTGCCTCTGTGCCTGCGGAGACCTCGGCGGAGACCCGGCTGCAAACGGAGCCCGATTCGACCGGCACTTCTACTTCTATTATGTTCAAAGTTGCCAGTTCAACAGCATCGGCCCCTTTAACTGCAGTAGCATCCGTTCCATTAGTCCACCGGTTTCGGTCGGGATCCGAGTAGACAGCGACGGATTCGCCAACCTTAAAGTAGATGCGGACCGATACTACTACATGGAATCGGAGTACGACGAAGATTACGACCCCGACTACGGCGGTTACTTCCGCTTTTACGAAGACGATACGGAACTAGTCATCTACAAGGACGGCTGGGAAATGTCTGTCTGGGACAACTGGGAAGAAACCGTCACCTACTATTTCTACGATCTTTACTAAGACCGGAATTGAACATGGATATCAAAAAGACAAATGCGGCCAGAATTCTGGACCGACAGAAAATCAGCTACGAGCTTATCCCCTACAAGGTTGATGAGAATGACCTTGGCGCACAGCATGTGGCCGACAGCCTAGGCGAAGACATCAACCAGGTTTTCAAGACAATCCTCGTTCACGGCGACAAAATTGGCTACCTCGTGTGCGTCGTACCCGGCAACCTCGAAGTGGACTTGAAGGGAGCCGCCAAGGTGAGCGGCAACAAGAAAATCGACACAGTCCCGCTCAAGGACCTGACTCCGCTTACCGGCTATATCCGTGGCGGTTGCAGCCCGCTCGGGCTCAAGAAGAACTTTCCCATTTTCATTCACGAAACGGCAATGCAGTTCCCGTATATTTACGTAAGCGCGGGCGAACGCGGGTTGCAGCTGAAGGTGGCTCCCGCCGACCTCGTAAAGGCGACCCGTGCGACAGTCGGCGTGATTGCGCGAGTTCCACCCGAAGCTCCCGTAGATTAAAAGACTCTCACGCGAATCTACAGACGGCCTACTTCACGACCATCTTTTGCATCAGGCTGATGCCCTGGCCGACAACCTTCACAAAGTAAGTTCCCATTGCCGCATTCACCTTGAACTGGTGCGTACCCGCAGAGAGCATTCCCCTGTGGAGCGTTGCAACACGGTGACCCGTGACATCGAAGAGTTCTGCCGTTACATCGGTAGAGCGCGCCAGGGACAGGTTCAGCTCGTTACCACTTACTCGCAGAGCCTTGGCACCTGCAAGTTGCGGGCGCTTGCAGATTCCCGAAGGATCACCAAACACAATCTTGATTTCGGGAATCATCTCTTCGGTGTTCTCGAAACCGCGGCTAAAAGCGTCGTACTTGTCTTCGTTAAAGTCCCATAGGACTTGGTCGCCCGCCTTGAAATTATCGTAGAAGATGGTGCCGGTGTAGCCCGCAGCATAGTTTGCGATAACGACGCTCAAAGTCTTGTTACGGTCGGCGTAGCTGGAAATATCGAACGAACAAGTCTTGGACTGGCCCGCGGCTACTTCGCAGGGGCCTTCCACTTCGGTCCATGTCCACGCATCAGTCAGCTTGAAAATCAGGTTCAGTTGCGCATCACTTTCGCTCTTATTAGTAACCTCGAACGTAAACGTATTGGCCTTGCTCAAGTCCCAAGTCTTCTGGTATTCAATCTGGGCATTGTCGCCACCGTAAGTCACCGCCATCTTGCCGTCACCGCCTTCTTGGCTGATGGCGACATCCTTGATCTTGATGTTCGCTTCTTCCGTTGCGGCGAGAGCCTTCATGGCATCGAGAGCGGGATCAATGGTATAGGTGTAGCCGCCGAAGTTCGATTCGGTCTTGTCGCCAATGTACTGCCAAGCAAGTGCGCCTGCGTAACCGCCGTCAAAGGCCTTGCGGTAGCATTCTTCGGTAGAAATCTGGGTCTTGGCCGCCATGCTTGTAGTATAAGTATCGCCCTTCCAGCCACTCGCCGGGAATTCACCGATAATCATGGGCTTGCTGTCGTACTTGTACGTTGTCGCCATCTGGGCCGCCGTATTCACGAACGGAGAAACGGCGTCGTTCTGGTAGTACGGATAGTAATGCGTCTGGAAAAAGTCGAGCGTACCGTTCGCTTCGCCACCGGCTGCGATGAGTTCGGAATCGTTCCACCAGCTCTGATACTGAATATTCACGCTACCCGTAGAAACGAGCAGTTCCGGGTTTGCGGTATGGATTGCCGCTGCAATCTTGTTCGTGAACTTCTGCAGCACGGCCTTGTCTAGCTTTTTGGTCGTCCAGCCCACGCTTGTCATGCCTTCGGGTTCGTTGAACACTTCCCAGGTCATGAGCGCATTGTGGTTACCGATAGCCTTTACCACCGGAACAAGCGCATTGTCGATAAAGGCCTTGGTGCCCGCGTCTTCAAAAAGCTGAGTGTTTGCGGTAATGTCCAGCTTTTCGTCGTAAAGGCCCCACTGGTTCGGTTCCATCAGGTTATGGCTGAAAAGGCACATTGAAACCATCACGCCGTATTCTTCGGCAATATCCAAAGCCTTCTTCATGTTGGCGATGGTATTTGCCTTGAGGCCAGAAACCAGATGCGTACTCTGGTCGATTTCGGGGCTCTGGCTCATGTTGTTGAAGAGCCACCAGCGAATGGCGTTACCGCCTGCGGCACGGGTACCTTCCACAGCCTTGCGCCAGGCGTTTTCGTTCAGCGGGGAATCGCCCACGTCGGAGTTGTAGTCACTCCAGGCGAGGTTCGTGCCCGAGAAGAAAATTTTCTTGCCGTTGTACATGAGATCGGTGCCGCTCACGGTAAGTCCCGGAGCCGCATAAGCCGCACTACACATAGCGAGAGCGCAGAGCATTTTAATTTTGAAGCTTTTCATATTCATCTCCACATCACAATTCTTATATAAAATATATAAACAACAAGAAAATCGGGCTAAAATCATCTTTCCCCGTGGACAAAACAAATTTAAAATGTCCACACCGCCGATATGTCTATTTCTTCAGGGCGCCTTCAAGGTCTCCTCCTTTGTCGTTTCTTAAAGAAGTACCTATTTTTTTCACATGGACGATTTGAACCGCATCGAACCTCCTCTCAAAACAATCCCCTGGAACAACCATGGTGGAGCACTCAGCTTCACATTCGACGATGGTCACGACAGCCAGCTTTCCATTTTGGCTCCGATGCTCGACTCCATGCCCGAAATCAAGGTTACGTTCTTCTTGTCGGGAATCACGCAGCAACAGAGGAGCCATCAAATCAAGGGTTTCGCCGAGCTAATTTCCAAAGGACACGAAATCGGCAACCACACCTTCGACCATCCTTATCTCACAAAACTTACGGAACCCGAAGATCTCCAGAGGCAAATTCTCGGTTATGCAGAAAATCTCGAGAACATTTTCCGTAACAAAGATTACAAGGTGAGCACATTCGCTACCCCCTACTGCGCCAACAATGCAAAAATACAGGCGATCATCGATAAGCGTCACTTTATCAACCGGGACTGCGGCTGGAGCGGTTACTACCGCTGGGAAGAGGAGCCCGCATGGCTTTCCATCATGTCGAAAGCATGGAACCGTAAAGAGACCACCGTCGAGGATATAAAAAGCATCATCGACTCGGCCACGGAACACTCCAAAGGCGGATGGGCGATACTTCTTAACCACGGCATCGCGGAGGATTCCGACGAGTACAATATCGATCCTCAGGACATGAAGGCAATTTTCGCGCATGCCATCAACGACACAATCTGGGTAGCACCATTCGGCACCATAGGATCGTATTACCGTGCGCACTTCGTCCTAGATGCAACGCATGCCCAAAAGACGGGCGAGGGCTACCAAATGAAATGGGATCTGCCGCACCCGTACATGCCCCAAAGCATTCCACTAAAGGTCAAATTCAACCACAAATGGTTGACACAAGCCTTCAGCTCACCAAAACAGGTCGTCATCGTTCAAGGCGAGCGCATCGTTCACCCCGACGACAACGGAATCTACACCATCGAATTTACAAAGCGGTCTCTATCAATCCGCAAGAAATAATCTATCGCATTCCAAATCTAGACACCGCGCAGATTCGGGTCCCAGACAATCTTGTGCAACTGAACCTGGAAACGGGCGTTGTTCTCGGTCATCACCTTGCTGGAGAGCATCCATTCGACAATGCGCTCGTTCGGTAGTGTGCCGAAAACCGGCGAAATGAACACATGTGGCATGCCGCCAGTTTTCGCATCAGCGTTTTGCACCTTGATTTGCGAAAGTCGCGCAACGACCGATTCAGCCTCTTCGAGATCCTCGACTGTACCGACGACGAACTTGAGCACATCCTGCGCGCCGAGCGTTGCCATGTTTTCCATCTTCATTCTTGAGGACATGCCGCTGCTTTTGCATTTCCAGTCCATCGTGTAGAACAGGCCGGGCATTCGCCACTTACAAGGAACGGTGCCGTTGGTTTCCACGTTCACGAGGAAGCCCGCCCTGTTAAGGCCCGCGAGAAGTTCCTCGACGCCCGGGTGCAGCAGCGGTTCGCCACCGGTAAGCGTCACGCATTTCACGCCACTTTCGGCACGAAACTTCCCCACAGTCTCAAGCACCTGGGCAACGCTCATTTGCCTATAGTCGTCACCTTCTACTGCATACATGGAATCGCAGTAACTGCAGCGCAGGTTGCAACCATGAAGCCGCACAAAAACCGCCGCAAGGCCAGTACGGATACCCTCGCCCTCGACGCTTTTGAAAATTTCACAGACTTTCATCGGGGCCTACGCATCAACTTCGTATTCCACGATATTGCCTTCGCTTTCCTGAATCTGCACCTTGTAGCAGTGAGGAACCTGCTCGCAAATCCAGCGAGCCATGTTCTCTGCGGTCGGATTCATATCCATCACGTCATTCAAAAACTGGTGATCGAGCCTACCGTGGACAAGTTCCTTGACACGCGAGAAATCGACTACCATGCCGTTTTCGTCAAGCTTTTCGGACTGGCAATATACCGTGATAATCCAGTTGTGCCCATGAAGGCCACTGCACTTGCTTTCGTAAGGGAGCGAGAGCCTATGCGCTCCCGAAATTTCCATGCGTTTGATAACTCTGTACATGATTACGCTCCGTATTCCGTAGTGTCTATGATACCGGCCTCGGCTAGTGCCGCCTTGCGTTCAAGACAAGTGGCACACTTGCCGCAATGAACCGCTTCGCCCTTGTAACAAGACCAGGTTTCGCTGTAGTCGATGCCGAGTGCCTTGCCGCGACGGGCTATATCGGCCTTGGAAATTTCGGTATACGGGGCATCGATGGTAATGCCCGCATAAGTACCAGCCGCAATGGCATTCGACATATGGTCGACAAATTCCTTTCGGCAATCAGGATAAACGGCATGGTCACCAAAGTGGTTCGCCATCATCACCTTGGTCAGATTCCTACTTTCAGCAAGGCCTGCCGCGATAGAGAGCATGATTCCGTTGCGGAACGGCACCACGGTCGACTTCATATTTTCGTCTGCATAGTTCCCTTCCGGAATGGCATCCGCGCCTTCGAGAAGGGACGACTTGAAATAGTCGTGCATGAACTTCAGGGGAATAGTCAGGTGCGGAATTCCGAGCTTTTCGCAATGCAACTTGGCGAAGGGAATTTCTTTGTCGTTGTGGTTGCTGCCATAGTCAAAAGAGACAGCTAGCGCGATTTCAGTGGCGCGGTCATAGAGCAGAGTTACGCTGTCCATGCCACCCGAGAGAATCAGCAGAGCATTTTTCATGTATGTACCTAGTTTTGTTTATAGTCAGGATGGATTTCGAACTGACTGGATATAAAGATAGTTATTTTTGCAGCATTAGAAGAGGTTGAGATGCATCTCCTTGAAAAAATCAGTGAATTTGTGGGCAAGTGGATGGCGATTGTCGTGCTTGCGATTGCGGCGCTCTCGCTGTTCCTGCCGAAATCCACGCTCTGGATTAAACTCAGTTGGGTGAATTACCTTTTGATGGTAGTGATGTTCGGTATGGGACTTACGCTCAAGCTGAGCGACTTCAAGCTCGTGTTTACGCACCCCAAGGAAATTACCATCGGGTGTGCCTCGCAGTTTATCGTGATGCCTGCACTCGCATTTTTGCTTTCCAAGATTTTCGGGCTCGATGCAGCCCTTATGGCGGGCGTTGTGCTTGTGGGTACTTGCCCCGGCGGGACATCCAGCAACGTGATTACTTACCTCTCGAAAGGCGACGTGGCACTCTCCGTGGGCATGACCAGCGTGAACAC
Source organism: uncultured Fibrobacter sp. (assembly GCF_937877005.1). Taxonomy (GTDB): domain Bacteria; phylum Fibrobacterota; class Fibrobacteria; order Fibrobacterales; family Fibrobacteraceae; genus Fibrobacter. The sequence goes on from NZ_CALEFV010000328.1 coordinate 12,299, forward strand.
GCTGCTCGCTCCGATTTTGACACCGGCAATAACTTACCTATTGCTCCGCACGACGGTGAACGTGGATGTGATGGCCATGTTCCTTTCCATCGTGAAGGTCGTCATCGTGCCGATTGCACTCGGGTTTATCATCAACAAGTTCTTTGGCAAATGGACAGCGCGTGCCGTGAAGGTCTTGCCGCTCGTCTCGGTGATTGCCATCGCGATGATTGTAGCCGCAGTCGTCTCGCACAATGCGGCAAAGATTCTCTCCACAGGCGCCATCGTGTTCGCAGTCGTGATTCTCCATAACCTGCTCGGTTACGGCTGCGGGTTCGGCCTCGGGAAGTTGCTGAAATTCTCGACACCCAAGACGAAGGCGCTTTCCATCGAAATCGGCATGCAGAATTCCGGCCTTGCCACAAGCCTTGCGGCGACAGCGTTCTCGGGCCTCGCCATGGCGACCGTACCCGGCGCCATATTCTCCGTGTGGCACAACATCTCCGGTGCGATTTTGGCGAATGTTTACCGCCGGAAGGAATAGCAGACTTTAAAAAGGCTATCTTTCTAGCAGCTTTTAGGAGTTTATATGAAAATGAATTATGCCGAATGGGTTTGTCCGGAATGCAAGACCAAGAACCGCGAAACTTGCAGCATGTGGATGTACGGCAGTCCGATTCGCGAATGCAAGGCCTGCCGCAGCGAATACCTGGACAGGCGCTGGCGCGAGGTGGCGATTGACGGATTTGATCCGCGTAGCAAGAATGCAAAATTCTACGCAAAAGGAGCCGCATTCCTTTTGTCAATGGCAATAATCTGCGGGGTATTACTTCAAACTTCGTTCGTACATGGAAACAATTTCACAAAGCTTACCCTGGCGTGCATCCTATGCTCGCTATTCGGCGTCGTCAGCGGATTCATCGCGCTCCGTATCAAGCTCGGCTTTGCAGACAAGGACAACGATAAGTTCATGGCCGAATCCAAGGCGCGCCTAGGCGACCCGAAATACGTCGAAAAATTACGAAAGTTTGGATACAAAATTTAAATGAGCATCGAAAACAAAGACTCTCACGACTTCTTTGAACAGGATTTAAAGGACCTGTTTCTCTCTGTCGAATGGTCTTCCGGGCATTTCCCCGACAAGCTCGTCATTGCGATGAAGAACTTCAAGACCGTCATCTCGGCCTGGGACGGCGAAAAACTCGTCGGAATGATTTGCGCCATGGACGACGGCATCATGAACGCCTACGTGCATTACCTTCTCGTGCGCCCCGAATACCAGGGCAAAAGCATCGGCAGGGAACTCGTGGAACGCGTCAAAGAAATCTACAAGGATTACCTACGCGTAGTCGTGGTCGCCTACAACGAAGAACTCGCCTTTTACGAGTATTGCGGATTCAAGAAGGCCGATGACGCCAGCCCGATGTTTATTACCAGCTTGTGGACGTAGGCAAACAACACCTTGCGTCGCTGAAAAAAGAGCGTGGTATAGGGTGTAGTTATTAATGGACGTTTATCACTGGAATTCGCTAATCTACAATTCCCAATTTTCTTAGCCGGGAACGAATCGCTCCATTTCCGCGTCCCATTTTTTTAGAAAGTTCACTTGTTGTCAATCCTTGATTGTACAGCTGTTCCAGTTTTAAGTCATCTTCTTCGCTCCAAGGCTCATATGCTTTGGCATACAGCAGCTTCTGAGATTCCATATGGGACATGCCGTTATCCTGCTGAATAGTATCGCGCGATATTTGCACCGAACGCCCGGAGTTGCCAAGAAAATCCGTAATCGCGTCAACAAATCGTTGACCGAATTTTTCAATTTTCTTTTCTCCAAAACCGAATACGCCATACAAGTCTTCAATGGACAGCGGAGGCGTGCTAGACAGCTCTTTTAAAGTTTTGTCCGAAAGTACAACATAAGCAGGCCAGTTGTTCTCATCGGCAATATCTCTGCGCAACTTTCGTAATGCTTCAAATAAGCCGTCATCAGCGACAACACTTTTGTCAAAAGCCGAATGAACGAATTCCTTCTTTTTTCGTTTCCGATCTTTTTCCGGTTCCGTCCTATCAGGAACAGCCAACTCAGCGATTTTCTTTCCCGAAAGGACTTCTTTACCGCTACCGGTGATTTTTAAATGATTGGATTCATTGTAGGCAATTTCGACAAATCCCAAATGCAACATTTGCAATAGATAATCATGCCAATCTTTCAAGGTGACATCGGCTCCCGCACCGAACGTCTTTATTTTATCATATCCATTCTGCACGATTTCTTCATCATTGAAGCCTTTGAGAATTTGCGCCGTCATTGAGAAACCGATTTGCTCGTTCGTACGCTTTATGGCAGAAAGAGCCTTCTGCACCAAGATGGTCCCGTCAAAGCGGCGTGGCGGATTTTTGCAGACATCGCAATTTCCACAGTTTTCGCTATCACTTTCACCGAAGTAATTCAGTAAAATTCGGCGACGGCAAATCAGCGATTCTGCATATTCCTGCATTCTGTCAAGTTTTTCGGAGTTGATTTCCTTTTGTCCGCTTTCATTTACGAACCCGCGAAGCGTTACGATGTCTTGATAACTATAAAACAGAACCGTTTCTGAAGGCAAACCGTCTCGCCCTGCGCGGCCAATTTCCTGATAAAAACTTTCAATACTTTTAGGCAGATTGTAATGTATTACAAAACGGACGTTGCTTTTATCTATTCCCATGCCAAATGCGATGGTCGCGCAAACCACATCAATCTTGTCATTTATAAAATCTTCTTGTACAGCATTTCGCTCTTCTGACGACATTCCTGCGTGATACGCTCTCGCTGCAACACCTGCATCACTCAAAATTTCAGCAACTTTTTCCGTATTCTTTCTGGAAAGGCAATAAATGATGCCCGATTCGTTCGCATGCCTTTTGATAATGGAAAGAATCGCCTTCGTTTTTTCTTTACCCGTATATCCACGGCGTACATCTAAACTCAAGTTCGGCCTATCAAACGAGCTGATAAAAACCTTATATGAATTCAAGTGCAATTGTTTGACAATGTCTTCTTTAGTCAGTTTGTCTGCCGTGGCCGTCAACGCCATTATACATGCTTGCGGAAAATCATCGTGTAAATTTCCGAGCTGGGTGTATTCCGGACGGAAATCGTGCCCCCATTGCGAGATACAATGCGCTTCGTCAATCGCAAACAAGGGGACGCGTAAATTTTGCCGCATCCAAGGAATTTCTCTTTGCAGGCGTTCCGGTGAAATATACAGAATCTTTAGCCGCCCTGATTTTGCTTGCGACCGGATTTTGAAATTCTCTTCTTCGCTATTGTTGCTGTTGAGAGCACCTGCGGCAATGTCGCTAGCATTTAAGGCATCCACCTGGTCTTTCATCAAAGAAATAAGCGGAGATACAACCACCGTTGTCCCTTCAAGAATCAAAGCGGGAATCTGATAGCAAAGGGATTTTCCTCCGCCAGTCGGCATTAATACAAGTGAATCGCAATGTTCGAGAACATTCGCTATTATATCTTCTTGCATCGGGCGAAAGGAACTGTAGCCGAAGACCGTTTTCAGAATTTCAAGTGGAGTCATCTTTTTCACTCCTGCAAATGTTCCAGCTTCAGTTTCCTTTTTTCCCAATCAGGCAGTCGTGTTTCCAGAAGCCGGTAAAATTTTTTGTCGTGGTTCGGGTATTTCAGGTGGCACAGTTCATGCACAACGACATACTCGATACATTCCTTCGGAGCAGCAATAAGCTTGATGTTCAAGGTCAATATGCCGCCTTTCGATAGCGAGCCCCAGCGCGTTTTCATGTCGCGGATTTGCAGGCGAACCGGACCTATTGGCGACGAAAAGCGGGCAGCACAAGCCTGAAAAACATTTTCAAACTGCATCTTGGCTCGTTCACGCAACCATTCGTTCAGGTTTTTCTTCACAGCAGCAGGGCGAATATCTGAAGCAACAACCCTAATGAACCCGCCATCGATTTTCACCGAGCGTTCTTTGCCTTTTTCGATTTTCAAACGGTAATGTCGTCCCAAATACAAGTGCGTCTCGCCACCAAGATATTGCCTTGGAGGTGGTGCCTTGGGAAATTTCGCAAACCAGTCCTGTTTTTCAACAATCCATGGAGCTTTTTTCTGCACCTTCTGCGCAATTGCGTCGAGTGAAGCACCCTGCGGAGCCCGTATCTGCACAGCACTATCCGGCATTACGGAGATTTCCAGAGTCTTGCGGCGGCAGAATTCAACCGCGTACGCAATCTCTCGGTCTCCATATTTAACAACGCACAGCTCATTCATGCGAACGCCGCCTTGCCACATTCATAATTTTCTCTTCTAGAGAATCAATGTCCGCATTCGACCAGCCAAAGCGCTCCCGGACACAAATATTATCGAATAACAATGTATCTAAATCGTCTCGCACCCTGTTTTGTGCGTCCTGATCGTTCCAGAATTGCACCTTGTGATGTTTTTTCAATGATTCAACAACAAATAAGGCTGTTTCAACTGCAAGTTGTTTGGCTTTTGACGCTTCGCACTTTTTTCCATACAAGAACGCCGTCAACGCGACGCCATAATATGCGGCAGCATCTTCGTTTTCACTGATTTCTGCCGGAACGTCTTCGCGTTTCTTGCTTTTGAAATTTTCCTCCAATCCCTTTACCTTAGAGAGATACTCATCTTCCGACATCTTTCCCGTCTGGAAACTATCGATGACATCCTGAATCATCTTCGAGAACTTAGTGTAAAAAGCGGGATCTTCTTCCATTTTCTCGGTAATAGTCTTCTTAAGTGCATGGGCAATAGCATCGGCACTGGAAGCCTTGCTGCGGGTATCGTAACCGGCAACCATGTCGTGAACCGAACTGAATCCTTTACTCAAAATATCCACGGGAGCCACAGTTTGTACCACGTTATCCGACTGAATATGTGTATCGAGCAACTTCTTGATTTTCGGTTCGTATTCGCTATAATCTATTTCGTCCGCGTAACGGCGCTTTACAGATATGCGCATATCCGAGAACATCTTGAATTCCCTGCGGATTCGCGTCATATCTTCGGCAGGGGTCTTTTCCAGGAACTTCTGCGATGACATTGCGATACTCAGGCATTTTCCGAAATCCCGCAGAGCCTTGTAAAAATCGTTACGGCGTTTTTCATCGGCCAGGTGGCGCTCCATCTGTTCGGGGTCGGCCTTGTTCTTGACCCCCTTGAAAACATCCCACAGGTTAGAACGCAACTGCGGCAACTTGTCCACTTGTTCCGAAACATCGGTCAGCAGGCCTTCCAAATCTTCGGGGTCAAAGCCTTCCAGCGCATTGTACATCGCCAGAGCCGTATCTAGGTTTTCTTGCACGTTGGCGTAATCTACGATATAGCCGAAATCCTTCTTTTTGCCGTCTTCTTCAAATAGGCGGTTCACGCGGGCAATCGCCTGCAAAAGCGTATGTTCCTTGAGCGTGCGGCATAGATACAGAACAGTATTGCGCTCAGCATCGAAACCCGTCAGCAACTTGTCACAGACAATCAGGATTTCCGGCTTACCCGAGCCCTTGAAACTATCAATAATCGACCTGTTGTATTCTTCTTCATCGCCGTAGCGTTCCATCATCTTTTTCCAGAATTTTGTCACGCGGTCACTCGGTTCTTCACCTACTTCCGAATAGCCTTCGCGCTCATCGGGGCCCGAAATAATGACTTCGGAACTCACATGGCCAATCTCTTCTAAAAATTCATGGTACAAAAGAGCGGTTTCCTTGCTCGGTGCCACGAGTTGGGCCTTGAACGGAGTCCCTTTCCAGTTTGCACGGAAATGCTCGCTGATATCAAACGCACGCATATACACGACGCGTTCCGCCTTGTTCAGCATCTCGGCTCGGGCGTATTTCTTCTTCAGATCGGCCTTTTGCTTTTCATTCAGCCCCGCCGTAAAACGGTCGAACCAAAGGTCTATTGCAGCCTTGTCCTGCTTGAGTTCCGCGTGTCGGCCCTCGTAAAGTAATGGCACAACGGCCCCATCTTCGTTTGCCTGCTGGATTGTATAACTCGGCTTGAGCATCCCGCCGAACTTGCCAAAACTGTTCTTTTCCTTTTTCATCAACGGGGTGCCCGTAAAGCCGATATAGCAGGCGTTCGGGAGCATCTGCTTCATGCGTGCGTGCAAGTTCTTGTATTGTGTGCGGTGTGCTTCATCGACAAGCAAAAAGATGTTGTTTGACTTTTCAATGTACTGGCGTTTATTCAGCGCCTTGTCGAACTTGTTGATAACGGTCGTTATCACGGCAGAATTGTCAGACTCCATAAGGTTGAGCAAATTTTCGCCCGAGGTCGCCTTGATAACCTCCGTCCCGCAATTTTTAAATGTATCGTATATTTGCTTATCCAAATCCTTGCGGTCGGTAACCAACACAACTCGAGCATTCTTGATGTTGCAATCTAGATCATACTTCGAATCCAGCACGATTCCGTGAGCAAGCATCACCATCGAAAGGGACTTGCCCGACCCCTGCGTATGCCACACCAGGCCGCCCTTGCGCTTACCTTCGTTATCAATGTTACGAATGCGCTTTAACGCCGAATGGACAACAAAGAATTGCTGATAGCGGGCAATCTTCTTTATTCCCTCATCGAACAGGGTAAAGCGATAGGCGATTTCGAGCAAGCGTTCCGGCCTGCACAGGCAATAAATCAACCTATCCTGTTCCGTCACTACACGCTTTGTCTGCGGATTATTCTTGCGGAATGGCGCCAGTTTCGGCACCGAGAAAATCCTATCTTCATCTTCGGCAGAGACCTTTTTGTTGATCGCAGCCTCAATTTCCTTGTCCTTGATTTCAAGCTCGTGCCAAAGGCTCCAGAACTTTTCGGGAGCCCCCACGGTGGAATAAGTCGCAGCGTTCATGCTCACCGACAAAAGCGCCTGGCAAAAAACGAACAACCCAGGAATGTATTCGTCGCCTTGATTGCGAATCATCTGGGAAATGCCCTGTTTGATTCCTTCTTCGGGAGACTTATTCTCGATGACTGCAAACGGGATTCCGTTCACAAACAGCACGATATCAGGGATAACACGGGCATTGGATTTCGAGCATTCCACATCAAATTCGGCAACCATATGGAACACATTGTTCGCCGGTTCCTGCCAGTCGATATAGCGAATGTCGTAACTGCGCTTGTCGCCCTCGACAGATTCTTCTTCGGATTGCGGGAGCGTGAGCAGGTCATATATCTTTGCATTCGTACGCACCAAACCATCGTACTGCATGTTTTTGAGTTTCAAGATGGCATTGCGTAAATTCTCTTCGCTAAAGTCACGACGGACACCCTTGTGCGTAAACGAGTTCAGCTTACGCAACTGCGAGAGCAGAATATCTTCGAGCAACACGTTGGCAAGCTTGCCCTTGCGTTCCAGCATCACCTCTTCGGGCGTAAGCGGCTTGAAACCGAGATTCGCCAGCAACCGCATCGCCGGAATCTGCGATGTCGGAATCTCTCTGTAATCAGGCTGTTGTTGCATAAACAGTTCTCCCGCTAATCTATTGTTACATCTCTTCCAAGCACAATGTCGCATTTGCTAATTGTTGCGTCCAGAATGCATGAGCCATACCATTTTTATACGTGCGTGCTTGAGTTCTAATATTCTTTATATTCATTAAAGCGGTTTCACGCAAGTCTTCGAAAGCCTTTTTCTTAGATTCTGGAGTGATTTTGTCTAAACACTTTGCAGGAATTAAATGAGCCATCAAGCGCCCGGGTTCTTTGTCTGGACGGGCATCGTGCGCAACAAGAAGATTATCAGATGCTGATATATTGAATAAATCCTTTAAGTGAATTGTTTCAAAAACTACAAATCCCTTTTGATGAGGTAATTCGCCAACAGGAATTTTACAATCCTCAATTATTAATAATTTACCATCATCTTTTAGCAACCGCTTTAAATCTTCAAAAATAGATTTCCACTCAGTATGCGGAATTTCGTGTAGAACATTACACATCAAAACAACATCAAAGGAACCGTCATCTCTTCTTGTTCTTAATGTGTCTAATTGGTTAAAATAACGATTACTTGCATCAGGGTAAAAATTACCTATATTGGAGATGCATGTTTCCCGGTTTGCAGAACAATCGTCATAAGCAACATAATCTATTTTTTCGGGATTTATCCGACCATCTTCAGACAAATTGGCAATCATTCGCCCTTTCCCTGCGCCATAATCCAACAAAGAAATTTTTTCTTTACCCCCCGCCCATATGGATTCCAGAATCGATTTGAATTGAAGGAATTGCGGGTCAGAAGAATCCGATTCAACAACACCTGGAGGCAAAAGACATTCAAATGCAAAACGATTTGCTGCAAACTCATCCGGAAGATCTATGAACGAATGAAGTCGTTGAATATTTTCTTCGTTGCCTAAAAGACCTGCTAAGACTTGTTCCGGTTTTCTGCCTGAATACGAGACTGAGCCATCTTTAACATACCAAATACAAGAAGGATCAAAATGCGAGAGCAGAGCTATTGAATGGGTTGCAATCCAAATTTGTCCCTCAGGGTTCAATTCTCGAATTTTGTCTATCATTTCAATTACTGCTGATGGATGAAGGTGATTTTCCGGTTCATCCATTACCAGAATGTAATTTGATATTTGCGCTCCTTGAGCGTATATCGCCACACACAACTGTAAAAGAATTATTTGACCATCCGATAGTTGAGCTTGCGCAATTGGATTGCCAAATATTGTGGCAACACCGTCTTTATTGCGATTTAATTTAACTCCTATAAATCGCTTGATTATTTCTTGCAACCGTTCAAAGTTTTCTTTGGCTGATATTTTTTCAGACTCTTCCCCATCAAATTCTGGGTGGGATGTATTCCAGTATTGGTCATATACATCCTGAATCAAAGAAATGGCCGCATCCGCAAGTTGATTACAACCCAAGTTATTTGCTGACTGAGCCTTGGCTTTTTGCTCATATTGACGTAGTTCATGTGTACCTGTTAATTGAGTGCTCTTGGGAACGTAATTGACTATTTTTATGTTCTGATTTTCAGGTAAGTCAATATTAATAGAAAAGGGAGCGTTTAATTTCTTTTCAAATCCTTGCCTTTGGTTCTTTAAATCAACCACTTGTTTTTTTAGTTCTTCCGCATCGTTCTTCCTTTGCGGATCTTGCATTAATTGATTATAATGTGCTACATATTGTAAAATGCGATTATCCGTATTCATTATCACACGTGGTAAATCACGCCGTTCATTCAGATAATCTCGTCTATGCTGACATTGTCCATGTAATAAACGCAACACTCTTGATTTGCCTGAGCCATTTTTTCCAGCCAACAAAACAACATTGCCCAATTTGGACATTTTAAAGGCTTTTAATCCCAATCTATCTTTTTCTTCAATGTATTCTGTATTGAATTCTGTAATTTTCATATATTTCTCCTTATTTAACTCGCCATTGGCCGGTGAGGAGTTTTTGCATTAAACCTTGTTTCTGCTTTTTGTAGTTTTCAAGTTGCTGTTTGAGAAGAGAAATTTCTTCATCAAGCGATTTAAAATAGACTGCATATTTCTTTTGCTCTTCAAGACTAGGACAAAGAATGCTTTTTAGCATTAACGCAGAGAAATGTCTTTTATACCCTTCCGGAATAACAGGATTCGCTTTTATTGCATAATATATATAAGTGGGATCATAACCATCCTTCGCAGATAATATTTTTATTCCGTCCGCACCTTGCGCAAACGGCATATGCACTATTTTCAACGCACAAGTGTGATCTCCAAAAATTATTAGAGGTCTTTTTGTTTTCAATACGCTAGATTCATCATTTGTCCACCCTGCAATTAAATCCTTAGATTGATCAACTATTGGATATTTACCCCTATTCAAATAGGAATCTTGATGGATTTTAGATGGAGGCGTTACACTCTTTATTATTTCAGTTAATGGAATTGCTTTCCATTTTAACGCAATTCCTTTTTCAAGTAAATTTTGCTTTAAAACGATGTTGAACTCCTTTTCTTTCGCTTCGATGAGTTTTTCCATTTTTTCAATGGCGGAGTCCCAGACCGAAAGCGTCGCCGCAATCTTCTTCTGCTCTTCAAGCGGGGGTAAAACTATTTTAAATTTTTCAACATCATGAGATGTAATATTTGGATCTTTTCTACTGCTTGCCGCACAAGAACGCCAACGGTCAACATTTGCATTTAAATAGAATAAAACATATTCAGAACAAATGTCCTTGTCAAATTGTAATGCGGCCAAAGCTTGATTTATAGACGCAGGGAAAGTCAACAGGCCTGTTCTTCCAATTTGATTGAAGCCACCATACATAGCAACTAAAACCGTTCCTGTTGGGTATGGTTTACATTTCTTCGCAGCCAATTCCGTTATACATTCATCAGTCTTTGTGATTTTTCCATTAGTCAAATCCATGGTTTTTACCCACGGCATATTCCCATTTTCAAAATATGCTTTATTCGATCTTAACGGAGTACTTCCAGAAGATATCGTTGCAATATCCCCCAACTTCACTTTTTTCCATCCATTAGGCAGCATCATTTGAACATTTTCCTTATATTCTTTTGAAACTCTTTGATTTTATCGCCCATAATTTCTTTCGCAATTTTCTCACCTTCGTTACATGCTAAAGACCGTAAAGAACTATAATCGTTGCTTCGACCGCAATTTGCACATTTGATTTGCTCGCCAATTTTCGGCTCATACCCATCGTAGGGCACATCGAAGCGAGTCGATTTGCAAAAAATACACCTTAATGGAATTGTCCTTTTTTCTTCCATACCGTCTCACAGCAGACTAGTCAAAGCTCCGCCTACAGTCCCTAAAATAGTATTGACAAGAGGATGTTCAATAAACTTTTTCATAAGTTTTTTTGCATCATTCTTTTCTTGTACGGTTGCACTTGACTTATCTATCTGTTCAAGCAAGTAATTAAATGCATTGGAAACATTTTGAACATTATTGTTTCCAACTTGAATATTCGCATTATTTCCGTTGATGACTATGGAGTGTCCCGGTTCGCCATCGTTTTTTCGAAGCATGCAAGACCTAGCACGAGCACGACCTTCTTCGGTTAATTTACATTTCTCTTCTTTTCCCCAGGTAAACATCTTTATTAAACCAAGTGATGTTGCTTTACGCATTGCACTATTAAGCTGATCTAGGGACAAACCCAATTTTTTACAATCGAGTTCATCAAATTGGAAAGCAGCATTCGCTAAAGCAACACCTTTGTCTTCAATGGTTTCTTCCATATCAACAACAAGTTTGTCAACCCATTCTTCAGATTCGTTAATCATTCCTTCATTATCCTTATGTCTTAATTTTCCAAAATCTTTTTTATTTGATTACCTAAGTAATACAATCCGAATTGTCTTGTAGACATTGCGTATTTTCCTTCTTTGGGCTTTTCTTTGAATTTTAGATCTATTGCAGCCCGCATTCTCTCTAAAAACTTCTTTTCTTCATCATCTATTTTTACGCGGTCATATCTTTTTTCAATTGCGTTACGAATTCTATCCTGTGATTCGGGATCATGCGAAATAAATATTTTAACAAATCGTTCAGGATCTATTTTCTGAAAAGAGAAAAATTCGCTTTTTCCATATTGTTCAGATACCATGGCGCAAGCGCTCAAAAGCGTTTTTACATCTTTACAAGTCAATTTTTTATAAAATAATTCAAATGTTTCTAGTTTCTTTTTTTGTTTAACCGTCACAAGTTCGCTTTCAATAAGATGTCTAAATTCTTCGTTTCTATTCTTGTACTCTCGATATAAGGAATGATATTGTAAAATCTCTTCCGGTTCATCAAGCCTTTCATATACAAGAGTTCCCTTTATTGATTTTATATATTTTGACATTCTTTCGTATAATTTGTCAGCAGTCTCATATAGAGCACCTTTCTGTGCATACCAATACAAATGGTAAAAGAGAGAGAATATTTCATTTGAGTTTAAAAGTGTTTTCTGCATCAAAGCCTTATAAAAAGCACTTATCGCAGAATCGCCCTCTTTTGCAGATAGAAAAGGCCATCTATATATATTCTGTAAATCAGGATTCTTACTTTTATCAAACCATTCTGATTCACTTATGAGTTTTTTTACATATTCAATATCATACTGGCTTTTAGTTAGCCAATCTTTCCATACATTGAACCATTTTTTTCCATAAGAACCTGTATTTACAGATAGTCTTGGTATTATCGAATACTGTTCCGAATGTTTTTCCCAAGCAGTTGCAGGAATCTCAACAACAGCATCTTCATTCATATACGCTTCGACACGAACATCATCTGGGGTTTCCTGCCCAATATCTGTATTTATCAAGTTTCCCAAATAAAATGAATAATGTATGCAAAAGAAATCCGCAATTAGCAATTCGTTAAACTTTGATTTACGCAGCAAATTGTCGGGAATATTGAACTTACCCTCTCTACCACCGATAAATAAATCAAAGTCTAAAAGAGAATATCGTATGGCTCTATAATTAGACACTCCCGAAAATGAAATGATACGAGTTAAGAGAACTTTGTTTTTACGCAAGATTTTCTTTGTTCTTTCATTAATTTGAACAATTCCTTTGGATGCGTCAAGCCATTGGTCTATAACACTTTCTGGATTTGATTTGACTGTAAACTCTTTACCTATAACTTTTTCCTTGATAAGTTTTAGGCTTCTAATTTTTTCACGTTCATTAATCTCCTCAATATCATATTTAAGATGCCGTTCCATATGAGATTTTCTTCTAGAAGGCTTAATCTCGTACACATTCTTTTGAACAACACTTTGGTGCTTAAACTGGTCAATCCAAGCATCTTCATCAGCAACCAAAATACAATGTAAACCATCATCCTCAACAAATGGATTGATAAATCCAAATAGTTCCACTAAATCAACAGAGGCTCGTTCACAATCATCAAAAAAGAGGACATAATTGTCTTTGCATTTTTTTAGAAAATCGCCGATTTTTTTTGATCCACTAATAATTCCACTAACAGCATCTTGAGCAGCCGCTCCACCTAACAAGTTACTACCGATTAAAGCTGCTGTTTTAGCTACTCCAAAAGTCATTTTAGAAACAGGCTTGTTTATAAGATTATGCACCGCTTCATAAATTCTACTATCAATTTCTTCTTTTGAAGAAACCCCAAATAGACTGATATAAATCGGTTTCAGCTCTTTGTTATTAGGCTTTAATTGGTGCTCAATATAGTTCTTAACAAAATATGTTTTTCCCGAGCCCCACGCTCCTTTAATAAGCACGGCGAAACCGGGCTTTTCAATTCGAAGATACTCGTTCAAATAATCTTCAATGTGCTTGTTGCTATTTGACATATTTCATCCTTGTTCAGTTCAATATTATCTCTGATTCTTCTTTCTAAACGTACCGAATTCGTTACGTTTAAATCGTACAAAAGCCTCTTTTTCTAACCGTGTGCAAATACATACCGTTAAAACAATTGCAACCATTTTCGTGACCTCACGAAAATGGTCTATTTCCCAATCCTCTTCGTTTTTCTTTTGATCTTCTTAACCGATGTTTTGTTGGCGTCAACAAAACGTTTTTGTTCACGAACCCAATGTCCATTTTTCGATGCGCCTTCCCAAGCAAAGCCTGATTTTTTTAGATCTCGTTTGATTGTATCGCGACTGACATTTAGTTTTTGTGCTATTTCGGCAATTGTAATCGACCTATTTTTAGCAATCATTTCACCAATCAAATCTATTCTTTTTTGAGGTGCATTTTGAGGTGCATTTTGAGGTGCATTTTGAGGTGCATTTTGGGTAACAATTTTGCCATTCAACTTGTTCAGCGGGAAGGTCACAACCGTATATCCAGTCTGCTCACTCCAGAAGGGTTGGGGTGAATTTTCCGCCTTGCAAGCATCCATTATGCGCTTGATACCCGAGCCCCATTTTTCCAAATATGTAGTTTGGTATAAGACGTTCGCAAGGACTTCGTTTCGCGGGAACGATTGGTGCGACCGCTTGATAGTTTTCGGAGTCAGTTCATGTGGCAACAAACCGGGGCTTTCAATTTCTATACGGTCATCGTAAATGGCGATGCCGATAGAGCACTGGTGAATGTCGTAATCCCTATGGCAAAGGGCATTGATTAGAGCCTCACGCAACGCAGCTACCGGAACATCGAGGTGTTCTTCCCTTTTGAGCCCCTTGATTTCACCGCTCAGGGACAGGTGCTTGAAGAAGAAGCCCATACCCGCATCCAGCAAATCAAAGAAATTGCCGTGGGCCTGCTGGTTATCGATAAAGTAGTTCTTATCGGTCCCCCGGAAGCGGGCCATCCGAAGTAGATATTCAAACGAGAACTTCTTTGAAAAAAGGAACACCGCGGCGTTCCTCACATTATCGCCATCCAACAGGTTCCATTTTTTCAGTATTACTTTAGTCGGCTCATTGAGCGACCCCACCGGAATTCGTTTTT
>NZ_CALEFV010000329.1 GCF_937877005.1 uncultured Fibrobacter sp.
GTTCTATGACACCCAGGCTTCTGAAAATTCAGACAATTCTGACGACTCCGATGATGACGATTTTCCGTCAATCGAAGTCCATTCAAATGATTAAATAGAGATCCTTCGACTTCGTGCGTTGCACTTCGCTCAGGATGACACTTCGTGTCAGTCTCGCCGACCGCCGATAAGTCCGGCTCGGTACGCCCAATACAAGAGTTGCATAATGGAGCCGATGGCGGCAGCCACGTAGGTAAGCCCTGCGGCAAAAAGCACTCCCGAAACCGTATTGTATTCGCGACCCTGAGCCACGATGTCGAGGCGAGCAAGCACCTTTTTGGCGCGGGAAGAAGCGTCGAATTCTACCGGCACAGTCACCAGCGTAAAGAGTGTCGCGATACCGAACAGCAGCACACCCGCCACGGCGAGAGAATAGCCCAGCGCACGGCCTGCACTCATCAGGATGATGCCGAGAATCACAAGCCACGGGCCGAGATTCGAGCCAAGGTTTGCGGCAGGCACAATAAACGAACGCAGCCACAGCGGGAAATACCCCTGCGCATGCTGAATGGCGTGGCCCACTTCGTGAGCGGCTACACCTGCGGCAGACGCATTGCGACCGTTATAAACTTCAGGTGACAAGTTCAGAGTCTTGTTCAGCGGATTGTAATGGTCTGACAAGAATCCGTGATGCTGCAGCACCTTCACGTCGGTAATGCCCGCATCCATGAGAATTGCCTTCGCCACATCGGCACCGGTAAGGCCGCTCGAAATGCCAACCTTCTGGCCAGCGTTAAAACGGGACTTGACCATCCAGGAAACACTACCCGAAAGGGCAAGCGTCACCAGGAGAATCATCATGTACAAAGGATCGAACATCATAAAAATACCTCTAATCGTAATATACAAAATTCATTTTCAAATTGTCACGCCCAGTACGGAGATCCCCGGCCAAGCCGGGGATGACAGGAAAGGCTACATGTCGCCGGTTTTCAGTTTGCTACCGTCGCGGAGGTTGGTAAGCACGAGCCCGAGCAACAGGTAGAATACCGCCTGCATAGCGAGCGGCAACAGAAGCGATGCCGCATCGTAAATGTCGGCGCCGCGCTGTTCAATGGCAAGCCAAGCCGGAATGGCAAACGTCGAAGGCAACAGGCAAGAAAAGCCCTTCATCCACGCCGGAATCAATTCGGTGGGCCAGCTGAAGTTCGAAAGGAATAGGATCGGAATGCTCATGTACAGGAACAACTGCATGCTCGTTTCGCGACGCAGGAATACCTGCGAAAGCACCATCCCGAAGTTGATGACCGAAAACAGGAACACGATTGCAAAAGCCACCATCGGCAAAATTTCACCACGGCGCGGAAAATCGAACACGTTGTACACTACAAAGTGGTAGAACAGGATAAAGCTGCAGTAATGCAAGAAGTACGCGAGCGAACGGCCAAAGTAACGGTAAGGCATCAGTTCGTTTTCCACGGAACTGTCGCGTTGCAACTTGCGGAACTTGCGGTGAGCGCGGGCGCCGCCCAGAATGCAGATGCCAATCACAAGCGTCTGCTGCAAAATCAGCACCAACACGCTCGGCACCACATAATTCGAATAGCTACCCGTGTTGTTGTACATGGTCTGCACGCTGATGGGTATCGGGTCGCGCATGGCAATCGCCTTGGCCGCAGGGACTTTCTTGCCGAGGGCTATTCGCTTGACTTTGGTAGTTGCCCCAACAGTCAATGCGCATGTAGTAAACGCCGTTCCGATGTTGCCATGGAGCATCACGTAGGCGCCGTGCGTAAACACGTTCACGTTCGTCTTGCCACCGTTACGGAGCGTCTTTTCCATGTCCTTGGGAATTACCATGAACCCGTAGATTTTTTCTTCGGCCATGGCCTGTTCCGCTTCGCGGATATCCGAAAACACATAGCGCACATCAATCTGCTGGGCTGCGGCAGACATCTGCGTGAGTTCGCGCGACATCACTGTATGATCAAGATCTACCACGGCCACAGGCACATCTGTTGCTGTCTGGTTCATGTATGGCGTCGGGTAATAGAATGCGTAAAGCACACCCGCCACCACCAGCAACAGCACCGCCGCAGGGTCTGTGTAAAAAAGCTTCCATTCGGCAAATGCCACCTTGAAAAGTCGCTTAAAGAGGTCAATCATTTTTGCCTCCTTTCAGCCATATCAGAAGCAATCGCCTTGCGAATGCTTAAGTCCGAATAGACGGCTCCGGCAATATTTTTCAGCTTATCCTTCAGGTGCAACTTTTCACGGGCTTCCCAGTCCACCTCTTTTTCTTCGGCGACTTTCCAACGCAAGAACAACAATTTTGAGGCGAGTAGGTGCCAGAACAACGCCATGAACAAAAGTACCACGATCGATTCCCAGGCATGCGCCTTGCCGACCGAGCCCAAAAGCATGGTAGACTGCACCTTTAAAACGTGCGTGAGCGGAAGCAGGAAAGCAAAGCCGCGCACCACCAAAGGCATCGCCATCACGGGGAAAGTCTGGCCTGCAAAGGCAAACGCAGGACCTGCAATTACACCTGCCACGCTAGACGACATACGCATGTTGCCCGTAATGCCCACAAAGGCAGCTCCCGCTCCAGAGCAAGCGAGAAACATCGCCAGCTGCCCTGCAGACACCACCACGAATTCATCGAAAGTCATCGGCGTGAGCGCACGGCGAGCATACGCATACACCGCCATCATCGAAATCCACTGGATTAAAACGAGCGGTAGCACCGTCGAAAGCCCAAGGATCACGCGCGAGCCACCCGCAGCCTGCAAAAATTCGCGGACGCGGTGATCACGGAACGGAAAACTGAACAGGTACACCGCCGCTAAAATTCCAGCCAAATGGAAAATCGCCGTCACCAGCCCGAGCCCTAAAAAACCCTGGTAGTTACCGCTGTTGTTGCTGACCGACTTAAGTTCCACATGAATCGGGTCTTCCATCTGCTTGGTAAACAGGTCGGCACCAATCGCCGAAATCACCGAGCGGATTTCCTTGACCGCAAACGTATTCGTAAGGTAATTCTGGCCGCTGGAATACACCGGAATCACGGGCGTTTCAAGCCGTAGCGCGCGGCGTTCCATGTCGTACGGGAGCACGATAAACGCCTGCAAGTCGCCTCGAATCACCGCATGTTCGCATTCGCTACGGTCGTGGCATTCCACCGCGACTTCGAGCACGGGGTCTGCACGCAATGCCATTTCGACTTTATCGGCCAGCTGCGAACGGTCTTGCTTTAAAAGGCCAATCGGCACATGCTGAATGATTTCGGCCGAAAAGAAATTCACCATAAAGACCGATGTCACCACCGGCAAAATCAGGAGCACCAGCCACAATACAATATTGTGACTGATGTAGATTTTGCGAATCGCCCTTAAAACATCAAGGAACACGATTACGACCTTATTGCACCTGTTCCATCGGGAAAAGCACGCTCATGCCGGGGCGCAGGTTTTCAATCTTGGTTTTCGGGCGCAGGCGCACTTCGAAACTCTTGAGGTCAAAGCCGCCGCTTTCCTTGGAGCTGCGCCAGGTGGCGTAATCGCCTACAGACGCAATGTAGCTGACTTCCATTTCCACGTTCTTGTCGAGTGCCGGAATGAACATGCTGAAAGTCTTGCCCTTGGACACATTCTTGAGCAAGTCTTCGCGCAAGTGGAATACCGCCCAGGAATCGTCGAGGTCGGTAATGGCGACTACCGGCATGCCGGAGCCCACGACTTCGCCCTCTTCGACCAGTTTCACGGAGACCTCGCCTGCGATGGGGGCGCGGATTTTCGTTTCTTCGAGGTAGGCGTCGACCTCGGCGTTGGCGCCCTTCGCCTGCATCACGAGTGCGTTTGCGGCAGCCTTGTCTTCGCTGCGGGCGCCGGCGAGAGCCTGTTCATACTGGGCCTTGGCGGCGTCGGCAGCAGACTGCGACGCCTTCATCTGGGTTTCGGCTTCGTCGCGCTTCTGGAGCGGGAGCACGCCTTCGTTATAAAGCTTCTGTACACGGTCGTAAGTGTTCTTCGCGAGGTTTGCGGCATCTTGCGCGCGCGAGGCCATGGCCTTAAGAGCCGTAATGTCTTCGGAGCGGGCCCCGTTCTTCGCCTTGTTCGCCTGAGCGCGAGCAGCACCTAAAGCACCCTGCGCCTGCATTTTTTTGGCTTCAATTTCGGGGCTGCTAATAATAGCGACAATGGCATTCTTTTCGACCATATCACCTTCGCGGAAGAACAGCTGTTCCACGCGACCAGGCACTTTACCCGCCACAAGCACGCGGCGAGCTTCCATCTGACCTTGCAAATAGGCGTCGCGAGGTTCAGTTGCGAACTTCTGCAAGGTAACGATACCAAGGCCAATCAAAGCAATCAACGCCAAGACGACCAAGACTTTTCCGATAACTTTCAAGACGTTCATCTTTTTTCTCCGTTTCTAAAATCAATTTGCAGGTGTAGCAGGCGTTGCCGCTTCTGGCGCCTTGGCGCTATCTGCCGGTGCAGAATCTGCCGCTGTGGATTGCTTCACCCCTTCGGGGTTCGCAATGACTTTTGTTGAGGGGCTCGCGGCAGCGTTTGTAGAGTCGCTTGCAACGGTTTCTACAGCGGGCGGAACCGTTTCGACAGCAGCGGGAGCAGGTTCAGCGGGTTTCGGTTCTTCGGGCTTCGACACCTCAGCCGTTTTTTCTTCCACAGGCTTCACATTCTTGAGCATTTCGCCTGCATTCACCACTTCTCCACTTGCTTCCAAAAGTCCAAGCCAGGCGACAACCGCATCGTAATGAGCCTTCAAGTCAGCCACCTGCAAGCGCGAAAGCGCAAGTTCGGCATCCACTACATCCAAGCCCGTGGCAAGGCCCGCTTCGTAAGCCAAAGTCTGGCTTCGGTGCGCTTCTTCGGCAAGTTCGCGAGTCTTCTTCAGGCTTTCCAAGCGGCTCTTGGCATGCTCCATTTCACGCCAGCGTTTTTCAACCAGCAGGCCAATGTTATCCATGGTCTGCTCTTCCATGCTCGAAAGCGAACGGTCGAGAGCCTTCGCGTTGCTCACCTTGGAACGCGTCTCGCCGCCCTTGAACAAGTCCCACTGCATCTTGGCACCCACCGCCCAATCGGGTTCCAGGAGCGTGAGGTCGCGGGTATAAAGTTCCTTGTAGGCAAAGAGTGCGACCGTCGGGAAATAATCGGCGCGGGCTGCACTCACCGCATCTTGGCTGCGCTTGCGTTCCGTGCGTAACTGGCGCAGACCCGGGTGTCTATCCATCGCAAGCTGCTTGAATTCTTCCATGGCCAAGGTCTGCTCCGGAGCAAGCACCGGAGTGATAGCCGTAATGTTCGTGTCCGTATGCAACAGACTTGCAAGAGCCAAGCGAGCAAGAGTTTGGTCGCGGTAAGAATCTTCAAGCGCGTTTTCAGCCTCAGCCAAAGCCACTTCGGCACGCAGGCGTTCCGCCTTGCTAATCTGGCCGCCTTCTTCAAGCTTTTTGGAACGAGCCAAATGCTCTTCCAGGTTCTTCTTGGTGCTTTCGCGAAGCACCGTCAACTCTTCGGCCAGTCGCAGCGTAAAGTACTTGGTCGCCACATCCATGAGGATTGTGTTTTGCGCCATGTCAAAGGCCGCCTTCTTGGCATTCACGTTTTCTTTGGCGGCATCGTAGGCGGAATAAATCTTGAGGCCCGTAAAAATCGGCCAAATGGCCGTCAGGCGCGCATTAAAGAACACGTCGTCCTGCACCTTCATACGGAAATCGGCATCGTCGATTTTCGCTTTGGCGGCATCAAGCTGTTGCTTACTGTCTGCCGCATACTTGTCAGCCGTCTGTTGAGCAATTTCTTGTGCCGTACCACCGACCTTTTCTTGGGCAAAAGCGTTCGCCTGGGCTTCGCTCATTCCCTGCGCCATGGCTCCGGCATACGCCTGTTCGTAACCAGCCTGGGCCTTGTTGTAGGCATCGATATAGGCCTTGGAATACACCGCCGCCGGGCCAACCGTCGCAAGCCCGCCGGCAAGGCCGCTTAACCCCTGCTGAATCTCACCCAAGTCAATATATATGGGGTCATTAATTTTAGTGACGCTTGCGGTCAGCGAAAGCTGCGGCATAAAACGGGAACGGGCCTCGGTCTGGCCGCTTTCGGCCATTTCGACCTTGGCCTTTTCAGCCTTAATCTGCGAATTGTTCGCCTTTGCCATCGCAATCGCATCCGAAAGCGAAATGGGCGCGGCAAAAACGGCAGCACTCGCTGCAATACCCAAAAACAAACTCTTTTTCATAACACAATAAAAATAAATTTTTCTATACAAAAAAACCGCCCCAAAGGGGCGGGTTCCTTACTTTTTACAAAAAACGTATTACAAGACGCTTACAAGTCGTTTATAAATCGCTGACAGCCCTTATAGGAGCACTATCACTTGCCCGGAGTCGGCTCGCCAACAATCCAAGCAGAGGCGTCGTAACCCATGGTGGTATAGTCCTTGCGCTGCAAGCTATAGCCATAGCCATCGGCACGCTTGTAGTCTATGCCCGCACCATTCCAGTTATCGCTATAGAGTGTCGCATCGGACCAATCGTAATAGAACTGGCTTGCAGAAGGATTAGTGAAATCCTCCTGATAATAGTAAGGTTTCTTGACGGCAATCATTTCACCGCGGTTCGAAAGCTTACCCTGGTAGAAACCGATCAGGACATCATCGCTAATGGAGAAGCGGGTGCGAAGTTTATCTGCTCCGAGTGCAGCCTTGAGGGAATCCGGGAATAGGACGGCCAAGCCTCCGGCAGGAAGCACATCAGTCGAAGCAAACTCAAAATTGATGCCTTCAACCTTCCAGCCCTTACTGGCTCCAGTCAGGGAAACATACAGATTAATGCTTTCCGTTCCCGTATTCTTCAGTTCTAGGAATTCTACCTGATTCAGATCCTGTTCATTGGGATGGTAATGTATTTCGTTAATCACGACAGAGCCGATGTAAAGCGGAGCATTGGCCTCGCCCTTCGTAGCTTCCTTTAAAGCTCCCTGAGCTGTAGAACCATCGCTCAAATCAACAACGCCACTCGAAAGTTCGCTCGACGGAAGCAACAGGCTGGATTCATCACCATCCGTATTGCCATACAAGTAGTAAGATCCGCCAATCGGGCTCACCACCAGTTCCTTATCAAAACCGGTCTTGGCATCGAGAACCAGATAACCCTTGGCAGGAACGACACCGGATGCAATCGTCAATGTTTCCTTGCGGAGCTTGGATTCAAAAGTCCAACCTGTCACATCAACATCATCGCTTCCTGCATTGTAAAGTTCCACCCACGCATCCTTACCTGTTCCAGAAGGCATAATCTCGTTCAGGCGCACATTCGATGTTTCCAACCATTCATCGTTACCGACACCAGGATTTCCCTTCAGAATCTTGCTTGCACCCCAGGAATTTGCCTGAGCAGCGTTCCCACCCTTATAAACGAGCGTGCGTCCCTTTCCATTGGCAAGAGAAGGCCAAGGAGGTTCGTTGCTAAAAGCGGCGCTAATATCACCTTCACCTGTCAATTTCACATCAATGACATCGCCCTCATTGGAAAGCTTAGCCACGGCATTGGTAGAGGCGTCGATATCCCACGGTCCAAAAAGACGACCGGAGAAATCAGGGTAGGTACTATTGAACAGGTCTACGTTGTTAGTGACAACAATGTACTCACCCTTCGTCAAGGCTTCGTCGGGAAACGTAAAGCTGACAGCTCCGTCCAAATGCAGGTTCGAAGCCAGCATGCTGCTGATATCAGGGCCGCTTGCAATGGTCACCTCGACCCATTCCAGTTCGGAAGCGTCGGGAGCATTGTACATAATTTCGGTAATGGCCATGGTCGTAACGGTTTCATCCACAGACGACGAAGACGTAGCCGTAGCAGAGGAGGTCGCCGACGAGGTACCATCCGAAGACGTTTCCGTGGCAGAAGAGTCGGAAGATTCAACAGTTTCGTCGGAAGCTCCGGAGGAACTGTCATCGGAACAGGCGCCGCAAAGTGCCATGGCACAAACAGCGGACCCCATCAATATGCTTTTCTTGATATCCATAAAGGTATCCTCGTTAAATTCTCATCCTATAATACAATTTTTTCACCCACAGGCAAACCAAGTTTAGTCCAATAAGGGGTCTTAAAGCGCCTGGGATTCTCATAAACCCGTTTCCATTCCGCTGCCGCATTACCGAACTTCGAAAAAGCGGCATGCTTCAGGTTCAGGAACTTGATCAAGTCAAACATCCAGTAGGGCACCTGAGAGCAGGGGCACTTGAGTTCCAGAACCGCATCGCAACCCGGCTGGAAAAACCGGGGAATACCCGTGGAATGCATGTAGTGGGGATCCACCGTATAATCAAAGCCGATTTCTTCACGGAACCGCATACCGGTATCAATGGTTACGCGGGAATATTCCTCGCGAAGTCCAAACCAGGCACGGCGCTTATACTGGGTCAAGAGTCGGGGGTGCGCATTGTGAAGTTCCGTCTTGTACAAAAAATCCTTGATGTACATGCGGTCCCGTTCACTTTTGCAGGGCCAGTCCTCGGGTTTCATGTGCCATACATCGCCAGGGTTGATTCCCTTGACGGTGCCACGGCTCTTATAGCATATATTCTTGATCTTACGCTTGCACTCGAAGTGGAACGTTCCTTCCTGAGGGGGGTGTTCCCCATAGGTGCGGACGCGCATATTGAAACGGTCCAGCAGCTGTTTCTTTTTCCAGCCCAGGAACGTCCAGCTAGGAGAATCCAGATATAGGTTCGTAATCCAGTAAAAACCACCCGGCGTAATTTTGGAATAATAGTCTTCTTCGCAATAGGGCGCCAAGAAGGCCCCGATACGATCGGCCCATTCCACAGGAATGTGGTACTTCAGTTCGAACCTTTCAAGAAGGCTAAATCCGCGGGCTTCGGCCATATTACTTAAGCCCCCTGACCAGGTGGTTCTGTATACCTTCCTGAGACAAGACCCCGGAATACATTAGAAGTTCAAGATAGAGGTTGTAGACATCCTTCTCGATACTCAAAGCGGTCATTTCGCTCTCAATGGCGCTTTCACGGGCACGAAGGAGCAATAACGGATCGGAGCCTGCATCCTTGGCAAACTGTTCAAAGATGTCCCCCGTATTAACCTTTTCCGTAAATTCCTTTTGCACCTTCCACTGGGCAAGCAGACTGTTAATTTGTTCCACCAGACGGTTCACCTTCAGGTTCACATCGCGGACTTTATCCATAAAGTCCCGTTCTGCTTCCAGGTCTGCCACCTGCTGGCGCAAGTCGTTGTCCTTGTTACTATCGAAGAAGGGCAGTTTGAATCCCACATTGACATAGAACTTATCACGGGTCAGACGATTATCCTTGTCCGCCACTTCCCGTTCAATCGTATAGGAATTGTCATAGGAAGCCGTTTCGTCGTTGTAGGCATTATCTTTCCATTTGCTACAATCGCTTTCGCTATAGTATTCACTGGAAGTATTGCAGAAGTCATCGTAACCCATGTCCTTGTACTTCTTCATCAAGGATTCAATCTTGAGGGAGTAACCGATGCCGATATGGGAAATGTAATCGCGACGGCTGGACACATCCTGCTTGGCCTTGGCCTTTTCAGAATTCATCTTGCTCTTCGCCATGGCCAGCTGAGGATAATCATCCGTCACTTCCACACCGTCCTTAAGCTGGGCCTCCAGTTCTTCCATGGTCGGAAGCCAGGAAGTATCCAGAGCGATGCTGTCGAAATCAGCCACCCACATCCGCAATTTTTTATCGGCATTCCGAAGGGAATTGGTATCGCTGATCAGAGCGGCCTTAATGGCAGATTCCTTTTCCAAGGCCGAAATCAAGTCCTGGGGATTAAAGGTCGCAGAACCAGCTTTCATGTGCAAAACCTCGATGCGGTCCTCATTGAGCTGGAACAATTCCTGGTTCAGCAGGTTTTCCTTTTTACGCAGCAGGTAATGAATGGCCCTTTCATAACGGTCATACAGAAGAATGGCACGGTCCTCGGCCAAGTGCGCATTAGCATACTCCATCTGGGATTCGTAATGGGCTCGGTCCGCATTGCCTTCACCAAAGGTTTTCGGAGTCAAGCGCAATTCAAAATCATGCTGGGCAAAACTAAAACCATCCAACTTATAGCGCAGCTCCAACTTGTCCCATAACTTGGTATTACGGGACGTAGAGATCTGGGTCCGTTGCTGCGCTTTTTGATAACGCAGGTCCTCATCAGCAGACTTAATGAGAGTTTCCCAGGTCAAGGGAGCCGCCATCAGAGGGGCCGCCACCATCAAAGATACAAGACCAAACTTGTTCATAAAAACCTTATTCGGAGATGGTCACCATTTCACCCAGCAAGAAACTATTCTCTTGCGGAATGGTGATAATCACTTCGCGACCATGAATCGGCATCTCGGGCATTTTCCACATGCGCACGGGGAACTCGACAATGCGGCTGGAAAGACCAACCACCTTGCCCTTAATCGGCTTGCCAGATCCGCTCAGGGTCTTGACCCGAACCGTTTCGCCCACATCCAGACGCTGGTACATCTTTTCGTGGATATAACCACGCACCAAAGTCGGAGACTTGTGAGTCAAGGTAACGATCGGAGCAAAACTCGAGACCTTTTCTCCATCATGGACATTCACCGAACCGACCACCCAGCTTTCCTTCGCAATTTGGATAAGTTCTTCCTGCTGCTTCTTGAGTTCCTCGAGTTCCTTCTGCAGGTTTTCAATTTCGCTCTTACCAGCATTCTTCTGCAGACGGTTGCTGCTCTTGAGGAGCTTAATCTGTTCATTGGCGTTGGCATTGGCAACGGCAAGTTCGTTTTTCAGGCTCTTGATCTGCATTGCCATGGCGTCATTGCCATCACTATTTGCATTAGACCCCTTCAGGCTCTTTAGCTTCGAAGCAATTTCCTTGTTCTTCTTGTATTCGGTTTCGAGTCGATTAATTTCCGCCTTGAGCGAAAGAGTCTTGGTCGAAAGTTCTGCCTTGACCGCAGCGACCTTCTGGTCTATGTCTGCAGCGGAAAGATTGCTACGACCTTCGCTTGCATCCAATTCGCGAGTCACTTCGGCAATGCGGAGTGTGAGATCCGGACGGTTCAGTTCAACAATCGTATCACCCGGTTCAATAGCCTGACCCGGCATGACATGCACCTTCACCACCTCAGTCGGACTAGGCACGCTAATCGTTGTTTCGGCGGCTTCGGCAATTCCCTGGAATGTAGCGATTTTACCCTGATACATGAAACCGAGGATAATAGCGATAATGACACAAAGAATCCATGCTATAGAAAGCTTATGCCCATACACATACGCAACACCCGCGTTATTCTTGTGCGTATTCCAAAAGTTATCAATTAAATCTTCAAGCTTGTTCATATCCATCTCCCTACATTTCCGTCGTGGCATCTTGCATCATGAACTGCACATCCGAGATACCTTCGATCTTGGACAAGTCACTCAGAATTTCAGCAGCGGGTTTTGTCGCACGAAGACGAATCTGGTAGGCAACATCGAGACGGGCTCCGCCATCAACTTCTCGCATCGTGATAAGGATAAATGTCTTGAGGCTAGATTTCATGATGTCTTCAATCTGACCACGGACCTTGGGCTCATTCGGCAAGGCAAAACGGAGCATGCCATCAAAGAAATGCTTGGTACCAAGCCCCGTACGAGAAAGAAGGAAAGCGACAAGACAGAAGGCAACCGTACCACCGGCAGCGGCCCCCCAGGCATATACACCACAGCCAATACCGGCACCAAGGGATGCGAACACGAACATGATATCGCGGGGGTCCTTGAAACTGGTACGGAAGCGGACAACCGACAGGGCGCCCATCATACCAAGTCCGCGGCCAACATTGTCACCAATAGCCTGCATCACAGTCGCGGCAACAACTGCACTCAGAACGATAGCCTGCACAAAATTACGGGAATAGGAAAGCCCGAGAAATGTTTTTTCGTAGGTCCAGGCAATTACCGAGGACAGGATAAAAGTAAGAATCAAGGTATACGCCAATGTAATCAAAGTCGCATTGGCTGTGCCAGACTGAACGGCTAAAAGGTCGAGCATAAGGACTCCGTTGGTTGTCTAAATCATTCACTCCAAAATTTACTTTAATCAAGCCAAATTTATGAGCTTTTTTGTGTAAAAATGGATGAACAATAAGGTTATTAACCAACCAAATAGGGCTCCTTGGGGAATTTCCGCCCTATTTTTCCCTAACACAATAAAATTGTAATAATTTTCAACTAAACCGTCCAGCACCCAAATTGCGTTTACGCCCCCTTTCGGACACAAGCGCCTCGATCAGGAAAAGCAGAGCCGCAAGTCCAAGGAAAATCTGGTAACGATCCTGGTAGTTTTCCATGCGATCGCTCGCCTGTTCCTTTTTCTCCATACTAGCAATTTCGGTCAGCACCTTCTGGAGCTGGAACTCACCCGGACTCGCATAAAAATACTGGCCTCCAGTTACGCTTGCAATTTCCTGAAGAGTACCATCTTCAAGCCGGGTTGTCACAATATTCCCCTGCAGATCCTTTTTATAGGCAACCTCGCCATTCCTAGACGGCACCGGAATAGGCACACCTTCGCGCGACCCAATGCCAATGGTGTAAATGCGGACACCCATTTCTGCAGCTTCCTTCGCAGCATTCACTGCAGCCGCTTCAAGTTCCTCGCCATCACTCATAAGAACCATCACCGCATACTGGCCGCCGCTGCCGGAATTTCGGTACAACGACATTCCCTTGCGAATTGCATTTTCGAGATTCGTACCCGGCATGAGCCAGCCGGGATTCAGTTCTCGCAGCATCATCTGTACGGTGCCATAATCAAGCGTCAAGGGAACCATTACCTGCGCTTCCCCCGAAAAAGCAACTAGCCCTACACGGTCACCCGATAAGGATTCAAGGAACGCCGATATTTCATGACGGCTACGCGTCAAGCGGTTCGGCTTCACATCTTCTGCGAGCATTGAAAGCGAAATGTCCTGCAACAGGACGAGATCCAGGCCCTTGCGTTCAATATGCTCCATCTTTCGACCCCACTGCGGACGAGCCAAGGCAACAAAGAGAAACGCTATCGCAAACAGCAACAGCATCACTTTGGCAAGGCGTCGCCAAGGAGATACGGATGTCGATAGTTTCGGAAGCATCGAAAGGGATACAAAGCGGGCAGCCAGCTTTTTGCGACGGTGATAGGCGTACACAAACAGCAACGCAAACAACGGGAGCGTAAACAGGCCCCATAAAAACATCGGTTCAGCAAAGCGCATTCAAAAACCTCCCATCAAGGAATACGCACAAAACGCGTATTCGCCAGCAATAATTCGAGCAGGATTAACAAAGCACCCACCAACAACCATGGATAGAACTTTTCCGCATAGCGGGCATAAGCAACCGTTTCAATTTCAGTCTTTTCAAGTTCATCGATTTCAGAATAAATCTTTTCGAGTTCTTCCTTGTTTTCTGCTCGATAGAAACGGCCTCCCGTCTTTTGAGCGACAGCAGCAAGCGTTCCCTCATCAATGCCTTCTTCGGGTGTAATGTCACGTTCTCCCCAGGAAATATCCCCAGTCCACGGATTCTGCTGGAAGGCCAGTATTTTCCCGTTTTTCTTACCGACACCTACCGTATAGACCTTTACGCCAAGAGACTGCGCAACTTCCGCAGCGCGCATCGGAGGAACGACGCTCGCATTATCCTTTCCATCCGTAAGGAGTACGACCACCTTGGACTTCGCTTCGGACTTCTGCAGACGCGCCAAGGCATTCATCAGTCCATCTCCAATTGCCGTACGGCTGTTCATCACCGAATCACGAGCAAGGTCGTCGGTCACCTTGAGTATTTCAAGCAAGGATCCATAATCGAGAGTCAGCGGACACTGCGTCACAGAGCGTGCACCGAAGGCCGAAAGGCCGATGCGATCACTATGGCGCTTTTGAATAAAATCCGCAATGACCTGCTGCGCATATCCCAAGCGACTGTACTTCCAGTATTCTCCCGTCTTGAGGATACGTTCGGCATTCATGACTCCAAGTTTGGCCTGTTCCACACGGGTCAGCATGTCAAGCGTACCCATGGACCCCGAAATATCGAGCGCCAGCATGATATCGACGCCATCGGTCGAAGTATATTCTACTTCCATCGCGTTCTGCGGACGAGCAAGGGCCACGATAAAGCAGGAAAGAGCCGCTAGTCGAAGTAACGGAACGACATGGCGGAACCTGACCCGACGGCTAGGGACAGCCCTTTTTGCAATGGACAAGGCCGGAAACTTAATAGTACTCTTGCGGCGGTGTTCTCGATAAATGTACCAGCCCACTAAAACTGGAACCAGAAGCAAAAGCCAAAAGGCTTCGGGATTCTGAAAATGTAACGAACCTAAATCCATGGAATCTCCGACAAAACGCAACTAGAAAATTTTATCGGGGAAGAATATACAAAATTCAGGTCGAAAAAGACAAATACGCTATCAGCCCCACCGTCACAGCAACAATCAAAATGACCGCCGGCAGAATCGGACGACGCATCGATTTCGCTCCAAGGAAAAAGACCATACCGCCTTTTGTCAACGTATTCGCAAGACTTGCAAATAACAACGCCAGGACAAGTTCTCGCACCGCCAGGCCCGAATTCAGGTTCATGTCTATGACAGAGAATGCGACAGCATCCATTTCGGCAGCCCCACCCAGGAAGCTACAGGCAATAAGAGCTCCAGAACCAAGATAAACGCGAGCCGCATTGGCGACAAACATGACGCAGGTGAACACAACGCCAAACTTGATTGCAGGCAACAACTTAAAGGGATTTGCAAAATCCGCATTCTTGGGCTTATGGTCGCGAGCGTCCTTTACCTTAAGATAAATTGCATAGACAAGAGCAGGAACTACAGGCAATAGTAGCGGCAACGCAAGAGGGCGCGCAAGCGATGCACTCAGGAATATGCAAATGAGATACAGGCGTACATACATCACCGCCCAACTGAGTACGATTCCAGCCGTAAAATCGGACGCGTAATCCTCATTCTCGCGGCTGCGTCCCGTCAAGTTGAGCGTAAGAGCCGTACTGCTCGCAAGACCTCCGAGCAGTCCCGTAAGCCAAATTCCCTTGCCAGGCCCAACGATTTTTATCAGGACATAGCCCACAAAGCCTATTCCCGAAATAAATACGACGAAAAGCCAAATGGTGTGCGGATTCAGAACTTCTAGACCCGGCGGGCCATAAGTCTGATTTGGCAAGAATGGGAGAATTAAAGCGGATATTACGGCAAACTTGACCGTAGCGAGCACATCCTCCTTCGACAATTTTTTGGCAAAAGTATGCAGCTGTTCTTTCGCCGAAAGGACCCAAAGCATCACTACTACAATAACGCAGGATTCCACGAGCCTACCATACCAGCAGACACCACCCAGCAAATAAACAATGACAAGAGCAACGCTAGTCGTAATACCATCGCCACCGACAAGAGGCCTATTTTCAGACCGAATCTCGGCAGAACAATTCTTTTTCCCTATCGCAAATGATATATGGGTCGCCATCAGGAGCATTCCGACGACAACGAATCCCGTGACAAAGGGAGCAACACCACCCATCTGATCAGAAAGTAAAGCAGCCATAGCCCCCACCAGGGCTACCAGAGTAAATGTACGCACCCCAGCCGGATGCCGATCCGTCTGGTCAAAATAAGTATGCTCACGCTGCATGCCGATAATAAGACCAATACCTATCGCTGCAGCCAAGCGATACAATACATTCAAGTCAAGCATGTTATTAATATATAATAAAAACCGAAAAAAAGACTTTACTTGCGAACAAGATTCGATTTCATTGCCGATTTCATGGCATACATCTTCTTATCGGCCGCATGGAGCACCATTTTGCAATTTGCCGATTCTCCAATTTCATGCCTATAGGCAATGCCGTAAGCAGCATCCAGACATATAGGGAGTCCCTTGGAATAAACCGTTTTCAATTTAGCAAAATTCGCCATTACCGCATCAAGATCATTCAAATGCTCCATGCGAACGATAGCCATAAACTCGTCACCGCCCATACGAATTGCAGTACCAAATCCTGCAAACGAGTCCTTCAACACAGCCGAAAATGCCTTTATCACAGCGTCCCCCGCTTGATGGCCATATGTATCATTCACGAACTTCAGCCCGTTCATATCGAAGCACACTATTGCAAAATCTACCGTAGTCTTGTCAATCGCATCAAAAATTTGCTGAGCCTTGGCTCGATTATACAAGCCCGTCAACGAATCCGCATAGGCCATTGTCGCTAGGAAATCCTTTTCTGCACGGACTTCCTGCAATCTAAATAAGTAGACCATGTAGCTTCCCACAAGCATCAGGACAAACAATAGCGATCCAAAAGGAATCCAGGTCAGTTCAAGTAGGGAATGTTCAATTGAAATGATGTTGTTCACATTGTGGCGTAGCAAATCCGCAATTGCCACGACGGCAAACACAAGGACTCCAACCGAAATCATTTTCACAGACAAGTCCATCTTTTTTCCATACAGGATGCCCGTCAGCAAGAAATACAGCAAGCCCAACACGACATACGCATGGAAAAACATCAAGGTTCTTGGATAAAGAACCAAGTTGGTAAAATGCAGAATAGTCGTTGTCAATAGAAGCAAAAATCCAACAGAAGTAACGACAACAATCCCCCACCACTTCCACCTCTTAATGTTACCCCGGCGCATATCAATCAGCAAAAGGCAAAACGGCAAGGGCGCAAAATAAAGACAGAAATATTCCACGCTCGTATTCAAGGCAAAATTGTAAGAGATAATCTGGAAGAGTTTCATGTAACACAAGGTCCATGTTCCCATAACAAATGAGAACACACCTATTAGAAAGGACCGAAACGCCTTAACGCCATAGAAAGCCGTCGCCAAGCTTACTAAAACGGCAAGAGTTCCAAATAACACAAGGAATACGCCCACCACAAGAGCAAACGCATGCCTCGAGAAGAAATCACTTATTGCATACGGAGCCGGCAAGAGGTCAATGTCGGGCATCGACGACAAATCTTCTCCAATCGTTATGACAAAACGAAACTCTAGATTTTCCGTTGATCCGTCGGGATGCAAAGGAACATGGTGGACTCCACTTCCAACCATGTTCCGTTCTTTAGCTCGATCTACTCCGTAGGAATAAATCTCTTTTCCGTTTTCAAAAATTTCAAGTGCCGCATGATAAGTCCTAATGCGCAAGACCTTTCCCGCCGCTTTTTCGGCAGGAATAGAAAAGCGCAGCGATAGGGTGTCTCCTACATGCGTTCCCTTCGGGAACGAAAAATCCGAGACCGAGCTTACCGCATAAGTCGAATCCGCAAAATGGACCCATCCGGGGAAATTGACACTTTCTATAGAAGGCGCCAGTCCATTGCTACGAACTAGCAGAAAAACAAGAAGAAATAGGGCAAAAAAGACACTTGTCGATGCACAGACAAAAATCTTTTTCATTTTCTTCTTCATGCAAAGACCTCGATCTACCTTTCCCAAACTTCAAAGACCATTGCAAAGTCGTTCTTTTCATCGGCAGGAAATGTTTCTTCGCTTACCTTGTGCCAGCCTTCGCCCCATTCGGGAAAGAATACATCGCCGTCCACATCGGCAAGGACTCGCGTCACATAAAGCTTCTGTACTAGAGGCATGGCTTCACGATAGACCGCCGCACCGCCAATGATAAAGCATTCTGTCTCGTGAGCGGCACGTGCAGATTCAATTGCCTGTGAAAGGCTTCCGCACACAACACACCCCGGAGCTTCGAATGACGGATTTCGTGTCAGCACATAATTTGTGCGATTCGGAAGCGGGCGTCCGATATCATCATAATTCTTACGACCAAGAACAATCGAATGTCCCGTAGTAATCGCCTTAAAGCGCTTAAGGTCGGCGGACAGGTGCCACGGCAGATGTCCGTCACGTCCGATGACATTGTTTCGGGAGATTGCAACTATTGCAGAAATAAGCATAATGAACAATGGATGATGGATAATGGATAATGGATAATGGATAATTATCAATCATCCATTATCAATTAAAATTAAACAGCTATTGGCGCCTTAATTGTCGGCCACGGATCGTAATCGACCAGTTCAAAATCTTCGAACTTGAATTCAAACAGGTCCTTGATTGCCGGATTCAACTTCATTGTCGGCAACTTGCGCGGCGTACGCGTCAGCTGTTCGCGGGCCTGTTCAAAATGGTTCGAGTACAAGTGCGTATCGCCCAACGTATGGATGAATTCGCCCGGTTCATAATCGCAAACCTGCGCAAGCATCAAGGTGAGCAGCGCATAAGAAGCAATATTGAACGGCACCCCGAGGAATGTGTCGGCACTGCGCTGGTACAGCTGGCAGCTGAGCTTGCGCTTGCCGGAGGCGCCTACACCGCCCACATAGAACTGGAACAGGCAGTGGCAAGGCGGCAGAGCCATCTTGTCGACTTCGGCCACGTTCCATGCACACACCAAGTGGCGGCGGGAATCGGGATTGTTCTTGAGACTATTCACCAGGTTCTGGATCTGGTCGATGTGACCACCATCAGGGGTCGGCCAGCTGCGCCACTGGTGACCATAAACCGGGCCCAAATCGCCGTTTTCGTCGGCCCATTCGTCCCAAATGGTCACCTTGTTGTCATGCAGGTACTTGATATTGGTATCACCCTTCAAGAACCACAACAATTCATGGATAATAGAGCGCAAATGCAGTTTCTTGGTCGTGAGGCATGGGAATCCTTTAGAAAGGTCATAGCGACACTGACGGCCAAACACGGAGCGCGTTCCGGTACCCGTACGGTCAGAACGGTCCACCCCATTTTCCAAAATATCCTTGAGCAGGTCTAAATATTGTTGCATACAGTCAATTTAATAAAATTGTGAAATGTGAAGTGTGTAATGAGAAACGAATAACCACACATTCCACATTACACATTGAAATCACTCCCCGAAGATTTCCACCCGTTTGTACTGTTTGACTTTCTTGTC
Organism: uncultured Fibrobacter sp.; assembly: GCF_937877005.1. GTDB lineage: Bacteria > Fibrobacterota > Fibrobacteria > Fibrobacterales > Fibrobacteraceae > Fibrobacter. The sequence goes on from NZ_CALEFV010000329.1 coordinate 18,990, forward strand.
TTCTGTCACGGCATTCTGCAAAAGATACTTGTTCAAGGCCTGCAAAATGAGGTCTTGGGTATGCTTGGGCACGGGCTTCTTGCCGAGGCGCGCCTTCTGGACCATCTTGTGGTTCAAATTCATGGGAAGCATTTCCACGAGATCATGGTTGGAGGCGTTCAGGGATTGAAGAATTTCGTCGAGTTTAGTCATAGATGAGTTAGAAGTAAACAGTAGGAAGTGATTTTTGATTAAGATAGAAAAAGTCCCCGGCGGGTATGCCAGGGACTTTATTCAAAGGTTAGCGAAGATTACTGAACCAGGTTGCTTTCGCACTTGGTACCGTCGTTATCCGGCGTTACGAAGTGCATTTCGATACGGCGGTTCATTTCGCGGCCATCAGCGGTGCTGTTGTCATCCACCGGGCAGCTCGAACCCATACCGATTGCCTTGATACGATCCTTCTTGACGCCCGCCTTGGTGAGCACCTTCATCACTTCCTTAGCGCGGTTCTCGGAAAGTTTCTGGTTGGTCTTTTCCTTACCCACGTTGTCGGTGTGACCCTGGATCACGATCTTCAGATCCTTGTAACTATCGTCGCTCACGAGCTTCTTCGCCACATTCTGGAGAATCTTCTTAGCGTTCGATTCCAAGGTTGCCTTACCGCTCTTGAAGGTCACGCCATCAAGCTTTTCGACAGCCTTCTTCGGGCAGCCATGGCCGTCATCACCCGGTTCATCCGGGCAACGGTCAATACCGGTACAGACTTCAGCGAATTCCTTCTGGAGTTTCTTGGTTGCAACCCATTCAGAGCAGACGCCGTCCTTATCCGGGTCCGGATCGTCGTCGATCGGGCAGCCCTTGTTCCATTCAGGACCATTTTCGAGTTCGCAACGGTCGTAACCATGGCAGATTTCCTTGAACTGGTCAAGCATCTTCTGCTTGGTCACCCACGGAGAGCAGAGAGAGTCACCATCCGGGTCCGGGCTTTCCATCGGGCAGCCCTGGGCAAAGGCTTCACCGGCTTCAGTCGGGCACTTGTCGACGCCAGCGCAGATACCGTCATACTGGTCGAGCATATTCTTTTCGGTCACCCAAGGATCGCAGAGACCGTCCTTGTCGGTATCCGGGTTGCCGAGCGGGCAGCCTTCGTTAG
>NZ_CALEFV010000330.1 GCF_937877005.1 uncultured Fibrobacter sp.
ACCACCTGCGATTTTGCACCACGAAACAACCCCAACCGCAAGAGTTTCAAGCGAGCCGAATCTATCGAATGGGAGCACATGGTAACTGCCCACAACATGGGGCACTTTCTCCCCTGCTGGAAGGACGGCGGCCGCAAGAATTGCAGCATGAACGATACAACCTTCAAAATAATGGAGGGCGACATGCACAATCTATGGCCCGCCATCGGAGAAATCAACGGTGACCGCAACAACTTTATGTACAGTCAGTGGACCAACAATCCGGAACCGATGTACGGCAAATGCAAAACAATCGTTGACTTTAAGCAAAAAAAAGCCCAACCCCGCGAAGAAGCACGCGGGATTATCGCCCGCGCACATTTCTACATGGAAAAGACCTATGGAATTAGTTTATCCAAACAGGACCGTAAGCTTTTTGAAGCCTGGGACAAAATGTATCCCGTCACCGAGAAGGAATGCGAGCGGGATCGGCGCATTTTTAAAGTACAGGGAGACCACAATCCGTTCGTGTACGAGAAATGTAAGCAATAGCTAGCAGGAAAAACCTCTGCTTCATCCAAAGGCCCTCCTCGGGGAGCCTTTTTTATTTATATTGTATATTGAGGTTTACTATGTTCCGCGTATTTTCGCTCTTGATTGTTTTTTTGACGGTTTCCGTTATGGGCCAGGTTGAATTTCCGATGGCATCCAAGATCGTGAACGTCACCAAGGATCCTTATTTCGCAAAAGGTGACGGCAAGAACGACGATACCGAAGCCATTCAGAAAGCCCTGAACGACCATCCCGACGGAGACTACATCATCTACCTGCCGCACGGAATCTACAAGATTTCAGAAACGCTTTCATGGCCAACAACCTCAAAGGAACAGACTTCCTGCAGGCGCACCATTCTGCAAGGACAGAGCATGGGAGGAACGATTATCCAGCTGGCAGACAGCACCTATGGCTTTGACAACGCAGATTTTCCGAAACCGGTCATCTTTACGGGGGAAGGGCCCTCTCCCAAGATCAGAAATTCAATCCGTGACCTCACTTTACGCACGGGCAAAGGAAATCCTGGCGCAATCGGCATCCGTTTCAATGCAGCAGACCAAGGAACGGTCAACAATGTCAAGGTTTATTCCGGAGATTCAAGCGGTGTCTACGGAATCGATATCGGTTACACCGAAGGTATCGGCCCCCTCCTCCTTAAAAATCTTGAGATTCGCGGATTTGACATCGGTATTTACGCAAAGGGTACAAACGGTACAGCCACATTGGAGCATGTTTCACTCGGAGGGCAAAGAAAATTCGCTCTTGAAAACGAGGACATGAACCTCGCTATTCGTTCCTTACGCACCAAAGGCTATGTTCCCGCCGTCTACAACCACGGGAATGCGGCCGTCATGAGCTTAATCGATGGAACTCTCGAATACGACAACGACAAGAAGAAAGGCAAACCCACAACAGCTATCCTAAACGAGGCGCATCTGTTTGCACGATCCATGAAGGTTTCTCGCTATAAGACCATGATTCAGTCCAAGAAAAAAGGCTACAATGATGAAATGATCCAAGGCGAAATCATTGAATTCTCCACTCACGAAACGCAAAGGCTATGCCACAGCCCCAAACAATCCATGCGAATCGCCATTGCAGAGACACCGACTTTTCCCGAGCAGAAGGCGGACAACTGGATTACGATCGCTGGGGACTATGGCGGAAAATCAAGCACAGGTTCCGACGATTCGAAGGCCATTCAGGAAGCCATTGACGACGGAGCAGAGACCCTGTACTTCCCACCTGGCGGTCGCTGGACAATCAATCGTGACATTTACATCAGGAACCGAATTCGTCAAATTATCGGTATCGAAGGACGCATTGACGGAAAGGGCAAGTTCATCATTGAAAACGGCGCATTCAACGAACTCACGATTGAACGATTCTCCGAATTCGGCAGCGGAATTATCCAGAACTCGACACGAACCATTCTTCTCAAGAACATGATGGTCAAGTCGCTCGAATCCGCCGAAACTAAAACCGGAGACGTGTATCTAGAGGATGTTTCCATCGGAACGATCCAGTTAAATTATCAGAAACTGTGGGGACGCCAGGTCACCATGTCCGGAGACACCAAAGGCCCCAAGATTACGAATAACGGCGGATCTATCTGGATTTTGGGTTTGACGGCCAAGAAGGGCAACACGATTCTGCAGAATTTTAACAAAGCTCACGCCGAACTCGTCGGAGTCGAAATTGTCGCAAGCGACAAGGCGAAAGACCGCCCGATGTTCATCAACGACAATTCCTCGCTTTCGATTAGCGGTCTCCGCGAGACACTGACTCGCGGCAATCCCTTCCTAAAAATCGTCGAAGAATCCAGACAGGCATCGAACATCAAGTCTCTGTTTGGCAAGGACCTTCAAAAGACCGAAAACGGGGGTGCCATCTTACCGCTATTCGTCGGTTACGCCCCTAGGCAAGGTGCCAACGAGAAACCAATTGCAAGCATTCCCAACGAGATGCTCCTTGTCCAACCGAACAGCATTCGCATTCACGGTCAGGTCGAAGACGATGGCCGCGGAGACGGACTCTGCGAAGTTCCCGTTCGCTGGAAGAAGGGCTCCGGCCCAGGCAAGGTCGTTTTCTCGGATAGCATGGCGTACGAAACGGATGTTACCTTTACCGCCAGTGGACGATACAATGTCATTTTCACAGGCGATGACGGATACCAGACCGGTTCCGATACAGGGCGCGTCTATGTATTCGACAAGAAATACACGACCCTCGACAACAGCGGTGACAACATTCCAAGCGGACGAGGCGCAGCCACCTGGATTTCGCAATTTGACAACTACAGCCCACATAATACGGATCCAGAATTTCGTATAGCTAACGTTTCGGACGGATCTGCCGGTAAGATTTACCTACGATTTGACCTGTCCGCTTTGCCGGGACCGTTATTCGACGCGGCCCTCAAGCTGCAATTCAACCCGGATTCCATCAAGAAGCCTGTTCAATTCAATATTTTCGGATTGAAGGAAACGGGCAAGGACATGAACTTTGGTGACCAGAAACTCGGAACAGACTGGGCCGACTACGAACTGACCTGGGAGAACGCACCCGCGAATTTGCCTCAACAGACCGGCGGACAGTTCAACATCCGCAAGAATTCTGGCGGCGGCATCGACACCAAGTACGCGGACTTCCTAGGCATTATTACCCTCAATCCGAAAGCCCCCCTCGGAGCATTCCTACGCACCCCCTCGCTTACGGAATTTTTCAAGCGCAAACACGCATCGAACCTTTACACAATCATCCTGACCGCAGTCGAACCCGGAGCGACAACACTTCCTTCCGCAGCGGCAGGCAAGGAGTTTGCCCCCGCCCTCTATGTCGGATACTTTGACAATTCCCGTTCCGTCGGAGGCGAAGCGATGGATGGCGGTTACACCCTGACCAAGGTGATTGTCGATATCTATACACTGGAATGCAACTTCGATCTCACCGTCGGATATCCGCAATTCGTACAAATTGAAATCCTCAACGAATTTGGCAAGAGGATGCTGACGGTCGCCGCACGCGACATGGAAGGAGAAAAGAAAATCAACTTCAAGTTCAAGGCTAAAGCCTTCCCGACCGGCAAATATATTCTGCGCGTCATCGGCGAAGCCTTTACCACCGAACAGAAATTCTACATCTTGAACTAGGGAATTCACCATGGGAATCACGAATATCTTTAAAAGCCATTTTGCCATGTTCGCCTGCGCAATTGCCTTCTCGGCCATGTTCACGGCCTGTGGCGACGACTCCAGTTCTTCGGCAAGCGAAGAAGAAAGTAGTTCGTCAGTACCTTCGTTCAAGTCAAGCAGTTCGCTCAGTACTCGTGCAGACATTGACTACAAGGATACGGTCGTCATTGGCGACACCATGAGAATCTATCTGGAACTGTTCAAAGGCGACAGCTCCAAAATGGACGAAAGCGAACTCTATCTGGATAGTTCCGCCACCACATTCCCGATGTTCATCGGAGAACTTCCGAAAGGCAGCCGCATTCGCGTCTATGCGACGACATCAGAAATACTCGAGGACAAGCTCCGCATCAGGGATGAATACGGGCAGTACCTCAAGGCAATCACAGCCGTCCGCAAGAACTCGCTCAGCGAAGATTCCGTTTACACGAACTATCTCGTTCCCAGTCTCGGCTCCGACACTTCGGCAACATTCAAGGATTCCAATCAGTTCGTCACTTTCAAGGACAACTTCTACTACTTGGAAACCGAAGGAGAATTCAGCGACAAATCCAGTCTGCGACTCAAGATTGTCGTTGACACATCCTATTATGAATATACCGGCACCGAAGAAACGGCCAACATGAAAATGACGGACACCCTTCGCGGAATTATTGTCCTAGACGATGCGCCAGATAAGATTTCCATCCAGTTCTCGGCTAGCGAAGGTTATTGCGTGAACCTCAAGACCATCGGAAAAAACATCACCCAGTATCAGCTAATGAATGGCAAGACCGAGCTTGGTCACTCAGAGGCCAATCTCGACACAATGCTCGTGCCAAACGACTCTGTCAACTGGTCCATCAAGGTCACTCCCGAACAGTTCTCTAGCATCTGGACTGGTCCATACGCCTTTTTTGAAGCAATTACCAGGGCCCGCAAGCTTGAACAGGGCGAATACTTCTCTGATCCCGATTCGATACCTTACCCAGGAGAAGCTTTCGAGAGAACGCGTCCCAAGGATGACCAGGGTGAATACAAGTATAATCTGCGTCAGGAACAATTTGTCTGGATTGGCGACTACAAGATAGGAGACTCCCTGATTCTAAAACATTGGATCAAGAACTACACCGATGATGATTTTACAAGTCCCGTCACTTACGAAATCCTTGACAAGAATCAAAAGGTTCAAGGAAGCATCAGCAGCGTCTACGGCGGCTCGTTCGTTGTCAAGAAGGGCATGCCCGAAGGCCCCTATTACCTCCATTACATGCGTCTCAATTCCTATCCGCTTGACCAGGGACTAGAACACGATTCTCTTCGCTACCGACTTCAGCTTTACACCATGGTTCAGCAACCAGGACTACTCAAGAAACTTCAGCTATACAATAACGAAACCGGAGAAATTAGCAACAGTCCCGTTTCGTTCACCGCAGGCGACACGATCAATTTCTCGAAGTTTGAATTCTTCATGGAACAGGTCAAGACCTCTAGCTGGGATATCATCGGTTCGGACATCAGCTGGTTCGTGCCCTGCGCATCGCTCAATTTTATCGATAACAGCAGTGATTACAAGTCTAAGCCCTGCAGTTCCGAACAGGTTATTTCGACGAATTACTTAATCGCACAGGAAGCAGGAATAGGCGAAACCGCAGATCTGATAGCACAAAGTGTCGCAGACCCATCCATGCGCGACACGATTAAGATCATGATTCTCGGAGCGACAGACTAGTCTTCCCAAACCTGGTTAGGGAGTTTTCCAATATCACGGAAATCAAGTAGCCCAGCCGCAGGAGCGTTTACACTGACCAAGCGGGCCAATGGCTTACCAGCCCGTTCGATGACGATTTCTTCGTCCTTGAGCGAAACCTGGTTCAACAGTGAGCCAAAATTCTGGCGAACTTCCATGGCTGAGACGACTTTAGACATGTTCCAAAAATAGTATAATTATCCACATGGAATCCGAGAACAAGTCCTACACCGTCACGCAATACATGAAAGCCCTGAAGCAGAAGGTGGAATCTACCCCTGCTGTTTGGGTGCGCGGCGTGATTACCCAGATTAACGAAAAATCGAAGATCGTTTACCTGAGCATTGCGGATTTCGAAGAGGGGAACGTCAATCCCTTGGCAACGGTTCCCTTGTACTGTTTTGCAACAAAATTTGCAGCGATCCGCGCCAAGGTCGAAAATTACCCACAGCCATTCGTTTTAAAGGATCAGCTCAAGGTCAGTTTCTTAATCAAAGCCGATCTGTACGTGCCTTACGGCAAGCTGCAGGCGCAGATTCTGGACATCGACCCTATCTATACGCTTGGCGAACTCGCTCTAACCAAAAGTGCGATTTTAAAGAGGCTAGCACTTGAAGGCCTGCTCGAAAAAAACAAGGCATTGACGCTAGCAGATGTCCCTATTCGCGTGGGTCTGATTACGGGCGAAGGGACTGCCGCCTATAAGGACTTCACCACCAAGCTCGCTGAATCGCCTTATAACTTCAAAGTGAAAACGGCTTACGCTAAAATGCAGGGCGCAGATACGGAGCCGACGGTTCTTGCCGCCCTCGAGGAACTCGCCAAGGATTCAGAACTGGACGTTGTGTGCATTATCCGCGGTGGCGGAAGCAAGACCGACTTGAACTTTTTCGATAGCGAAGCCTTGTGCCGTGCCGTTGCGAATTACCCGCTCCCCGTATTCACGGGAATCGGGCATGAAATTGACCGGAGCCTTTTGGACGAAGTCGCCTACCAGTCCTGCATTACACCGACCGATACCGCAAAGCGTCTGATTGACCGAGTCGCCGACAGCTGGAACCGTATGCTTTCGCTTGCGCAAAACATTGCATTACAGACAAAAGAAACACTTGTCTCCGTCAACCGCGACCTGACCTACAAGGGGAACCGCCTGCAGCAAAAGGTGAACGCCCTTATTCAAAAAGAAGCGATGAAACTTTCGCTGTACAAGGGCAACCTGCAAAAAGACCTGCAGTTTATCTTTAGAGGCGAACGCGAACGCATCGCCCGCGACAGCGAAGGTCTGCAC
>NZ_CALEFV010000331.1 GCF_937877005.1 uncultured Fibrobacter sp.
CCCTTGTTCGGAATCGATTAGCTCTCCTCCGATAAACATTGGAATATCGAGCGCCTTGTACAGGTCAAGGATCACCGATGAGCGTCGTTCATGAATATCAGGCATGTCTGCGTGATCGGAAACCTTCAGGTGGTCGATGCCATCGACGATGACGACCAGGTTCGAATGTTCCTTGACTTCTTCCTTCAAGGTTGAAAGCAGTTCGCGGTTGTCAAAGGATGGCTGGTCTTCCCAGATTTCAAGCCTGTTGCTGCGTACGTAGCCCATCAGGTCGCGCGTCGCTTCAAGAATCTTCTGGTTTACAGATTCGTCTTCGCTCTGCTTGCGTACGGTCAGTACGGATTCGCCAATAAGCATGGCGACGAGCCTGTCGAATATCTGACGACGCGGCGTTTCGAGAGCGATATAGATAAGCTTTAGTTTCTGGTTGCTCTGTAGCAGGTCCAGTGCGAAACTAGACAGGAGGGTCGTCTTCAGTCCAAAGGGCTTTGAGGATACATAGAAACATCCGGACTGGATACCGTCAATTTTCTGTGTGAGCTTCGGGAAGGTGTTCAGGTTGTAACCCACGCTGACATCGGGAGGGCAACCCATGGCCGTATCGAAGTTTTCCTTGATATCCTGTAGCAGCATGGATCTGCGGTGGGAATGCACCGTGTCTTCTTCGGTCTGGTCGATCAGGTTGATTAACTGGTCTGCGCCGTTCTTGCGGACGACCTGGTCAACATTTTCTCCCTTGGGCAGAACAATGGACTTGAACTTCAGTGACAGCTCCTCGGCCATCTTCAGGTATTTCTGAATACGATATTCCTGTTCTCGGCGGTCCTGTTCTCGGCGAAGAATGACCGTCACGGATTCGGCTCCGCAGGCCTTTAGCTTGTATAGGTGGCTGAGCGACAACTCCTGGTACATGGTCGAGACGACTCCCGGAATTCCGGCGAGGTCTGCGGTAAGTGCATCGAAGAATCCTTCGACGATGACGGGCTTATCGATATCGGGCTGTATGTTGAACGGAATATCGCTCGGGCCAGAGGCGTAAGAAACATAGGTGTGTGGGCTGTCGGCTTCGTCTAGGACGCGTCCGTAGACGGAGTGGATCAGGCCTTTGGAATTGCGCGCAGGAATGGTGATGCGCGGCTCATGATAGGCTTCTAGGTTGTCGAGGTAGAAAGATACCTGGTGGCGCTCTATTCCCGAAAGCATGCAGTAGCTATAGAATGGTTCCGGGTCTCCGCTGTAATAGCCGAGGCCGTAAAGCTGCGCCTGTCCAATGCTCCACCCGCGGTTTGCAAAAAAATCCGCCGAAGAAGGACTCTTGCAGGCAGCCCAGTGACAGTAACGGACAAAGTTCTCGAGGACCTTTGACTTTTCTCCGCCAATTTCGCGTATCCACGGATGCTCTTCGGGCGAGGAATCGTGCTCGGGTTCTAGTGATCCTAAGAAGTCCACGGCTTCGGAACGTGCAGCCTGTTCATCGAGTCCGTTGAAACGGCTACGCATCACGAATTCAACGAGGTCGCCTTCGCTTCCGCACTGCAGACACCGGTATCTCCAGTAACCGAGAGCGTCGTAAAAGAATAGCGAGGTTTCTTCTGGAGAATGGAAAGGGCAACAAGCGATTAAGTTTCGTCCCCACCGACTCAGAGGTATTCCCAACTGCCTAGGATGGGTCTTGGCGCGCATAATGATACCAGCATGTTCTTGGTCGATAATCATAAGGTAACCTCGATATTACACTTAAATAATCTAGCATTTTTTTTAATTTTTAGACTATGATTTTTCTTGGGATTGACCCTGGTTCTATTACAACCGGATATGCTTTCTTGGAAACGGGGGCGAAAACCCCTCGTGTTTTGGAATATGGCGTCATTCATGCACCGGCTTCTAAATCCCTGGAAGACCGTCTGTTGCATATTGTGTCCGAACTGGAACTCCTTCTAGATAAATACCATCCGGACTCGCTCGGAATGGAAGGTGTTTTTTTTGCAAAAAATGTCAAAAGTGCACTTGTTCTGGGACATATCCGTGGTGCAATTCTGGTGGCATGCCGTAAGCGGGGACTCACGTATAGCGAATACAGTCCTCGGTCGGTAAAACAAGCTGTCACGGGGGATGGTGGCGCCTCCAAGGAACAGGTGGCCAATATGATTTTTGCTCGCCTTGGCATAGAACCGGGGGATCTACCCCTGGATGCATCCGATGCCTTGGCCATTGCCTGGACGCATGCGAGCCCGCTGCCGCTTGCCGCGACTCTTTTAAAGAAAGGCAAGTCGTCGAGTCGCTCCAAGAAAGTGACTACGAAGCAATGGATGGACCTGATTGAAAAGATGGGAGGAACGATTCAATGACGCCCCAGGAAATATGCTACGGATTGCGCAATGCAGCTTCGGATGATTTTGTCGAAATGAATGGGTATTTTGTCGATAGACAAATTGTCGAGGATTACAACAAATTAAGCGAAGCCCTTTCTCGTTTTGGTTTTCGGTTGCAGATAGAATCGGCGTATCGTCCATTTGAAAGACAACTTTCGATATGGAACCGCAAGGCTTCGGGAGAACTCAGGTTGCTCGATGCAAAGGGAGTGCCTATGGAGCGTCCGCGCGATGAAGAACAACTGATGTACGCAATTCTCACCTGGTCCGCACTTCCGGGGGCGAGTCGCCATCATTTAGGTACCGATATAGATGTTGTGGATGGATTTGCATGTCCAGAGGGTTACGAAGTGCAACTGACTCCGGCCGAATGTGAAGGTATGTTCCATTCGTTCCACGAAAAATTGACAGAATTGATGGATTCGGAAAATGCCTTCGGATTCAACCGTGTGTTTGTTCCTGGTCGCGGAAAAATTCAGCCGGAAAAGTGGCATATTGCTCATCTGCCAACTTCAAGAAAGTATCTAGAGAATTTTTCAATTAATGAATTGCGTACTCTGTACGAGAAAACGGATATTGCTTGCAAGTCTGCGCTCCTTGACAATTTAGACCGCCTGGCGTCTGATTATATTTATCCTTATTTTATATAAACTATTTTTCGGAATGAAATTCGATACGGACATACGGGGAATCTTTCAGTTGCCGCTGCGTGAATACGGTCGGTCTGTTTACGGAACCGCTTTGAACTATGTGCCTTGTTCTAAAGAATGCCATGTTCTGGTGGTTGCTGGAATTCACGGGGAGGAGCCTGAAACGACATTCCTGTTGAGTCGCGCATTGCGCGCGATAACCCGTACATTACCTCATGTAGCCTTTGTTCTTTGCGCAAACCCCGATGGCATGATGCTTGGAATGCGGGGCAATGCGAATGGTGTGGACCTGAACCGTAATTTCCCGACAGGCAACTGGAGCGCTGCTCCGGTCTATTCTCGCTCAGTATTGGAAGCGGATCGCGATACGAAGTTGCTTCCCGGAGTCAGCGCGGGGAGTGAACCGGAAACGGAATCGCTCGTGCGACTGATAAGGAACTTGAATCCTCGGTCCATCCTTTCAATGCATGCTCCCATGGCCTGTATTGACGCTTCTGAAAATACGCCTCTTGTAAAGAAGTGCTGCGAAACATTCTGCCTACCTTGGCTACCGGACATTGGTTACCCGACTCCGGGGAGCTTGGGGACTTGGTGCAAGGAACAAAAAAGTCCAGAGTGCGTGACTCTGGAGCTTCCTCGTTTGTCGCTGGAGGCCCTTTTTGACCGTTACGGTCAGACCTTTGCAGAAATGCTTATTTCCCTTCCTTAGCTTCTTCGATAATTTTTTTGCGCTGAACCAATCCTACGCCAAAACCGATAACCAGGTAGCTGGAGCAGAGGATCAGCAAGTATTCGAGAATGAAGGGAATCTTTTCGGAAATGAACATGAATCCGCAGATGTAGGTGATGACAATCAGGATGGCCTGCCCGATGTTGAACAACTGGTTCTTGCGAGGTTGCAGTTTGGGGAGGAAAAGAGGACTCACCATTAGCAATCCGGTGACCAACAGGACGAATACGGGCAGGAACATCATAGTAGAGTCAGGATGTTCGAAGAGTCCATGAGACTTGAGGTACACGATAAGAATCGCGTTGATGGCACCTGCAAAGGTTGACGGCAATCCCGAAAAATGGTGATGATAAGTGTCGGAGTCGCAGGCGTTGTACTTGGCAAGACGCATGGCAGCGCAAAGTACATAGATTGCGAATGCTACAATAAGCAGAACTCCGTTCGCCTGGAACCATTCAGGAGACAAGGTCTTGTAAGCGAAGAATACGGTAAAGGCCGGTGCAAGACCGAAAGCAATAAGGTCGGCAAGGCTGTCGAACTGAGCTCCGAATTCGGAGCTTGCGTTTACGAGACGAGCGGCAAAACCGTCAAGTTTGTCAAGCAGTACGCTCAAGATGATGAAGTAGGCTCCTGTACGAATAGGATCGGAACTAGTGAACGAACTGAATGCGCCTGTCGTCCAGCAAATGGCAAAGACTCCGAGCAAGAAGTTCATGCTGGTGAATGCGTTCGGCAAAATAAAGCGAGATTTACCCATAGATCCTCCACTATCAAGTGTGTCTCAAAAATAGTTTTTTTCTGACAAAAAAAAGAAAAAAGCCCGAAAAGGGGCTTTCTTTAGATTTATTTAACCGGTTTGATTGACCATAGAGCCTTGACACCCGCTGCGACGACTAGGTTTTGCGGTGGTGCATAGGGGTTTTCCTCGGTCGGGAAATTGTCCCAGTGCTTAGTCGAGAACTGGTAGTACTGCGTGGGGCGGTACATAATTGGCAGCACGGGGATTGTTTCCATAAAGATTCGGTTCAGCTCTCGGTAGGCTTCTTTAAGTTCCGCTTCGTTTGTGAGAGCCGGAATCTTGAGAATGAGCTTGTTTGCTTCATCGTTCTTGTAGCGGCCTTGGTTTGCGAAGGCTTCTTCGCCTACATCCTTGTAAGAAATCGATCCCATCACTTGTTCGAAGCGGTTCCATGGCGATGCTGCGGATAGTTCAGCGGTCTGCGTCTTCATGGCGAGGTCGAAGGTGCCGAGCCTCAGGTCTTTGTCCCAGACGCTGTAATCAACGAACTTTTCTTCGGCAACGAGACCAATCTCGTGCAAGGATTCGACGATGACCTTGATAGCGTCTTCCCAGTCGGTCCAGCCCTGGGGGCATTCGATTGTAATATTGCGGACGGGGACTCCCTTCTTGTCCAGAAGCTTGCCGTTCTCATCCCATTTGTAGCCGGCTTCGGCCAAAATGGCCTTGGCCTTGTCAATGTCAAACGAATATCCGTACTTTTCGGCGTCGTCCTTGTTAAAGAATTTTGATTCGGTCCCGAAGGGGAGGATGAACCCGGGCTGAATGACGGGGGTGTAGTTGGAAATTGCCCTGGACTTAATCTTTTCGAAATTGATGGAGTGCATCAATGCACGACGCAGGGAAACATCGTTAAAAGGTTCGCGCTGGTGTTCGATGATGAGTGTCGTGATCGACCCCGGTTGATGGTAGGGTTCGTTCCGGCTCCATGCGCGAATTCCATCCTTGGCCTTGTCCCAGATACGGGGAAGGAATACGGACGAAATGTCCAGGTTACCCTTGGTCATGGCGCTGTTGAAATGGTTGTTCAGGTTGTAGAGCGAATGGATGATGTACTTGGGCGCGGGGGCCTTTCCGCCATATTTATAATTGCCCCAGTAACGGTCATTCCGCTCCAGTACAATCTGGTCCGGAGAATAGGTCTTCAAGTTGTAAGGACCAGAAATGACGGGCAGGGAGTCGTTCTTGAATTCCGTGATGACGCTCATGTCGTATTTCTTGCCATTCTTTGCTTTTTCGACAAGAGGCTCGAACACGGATTTGGGCAAAATGGATGTCTCGGCAATGGCGTTCAAGATGATGAGCGCGTTCTTATTTTTGCCGAAATGGAAGGAAATATTGTTGTTGCCGTCGTTGGTGACTTGGCTCAGGTATTTCCAGTTGCCATGTCTCGGAGTCGGAAGCAGGGAGTCTATCTTGAATGTAAAAATCACGTCATCGACGGTTACTGGAGTGCCGTTGTTCCACTTGGCCTTGGCGTCCAGATGGACGGTAATCTTGGATTCGTCTGCAGAGTAGCTATCGGCAAGCATTGGTTCGAGTTCACCGCTCAATTGGTTGTAGGCGAGCAGGGATTCGTAGCTCAGTCTGCAATTTCCATCAATCGGGAAATTTGGATCGTAGTCGAGGGGGTTGAAGGTAGAGGGGGGCGCCCAGTCAAAACCGCCGATATAGAGCGTTTCGGAACGGTTGTATTCCGATTGAGATTGTTCGTCGTCAGTGGTCTTTTTTTCGCCTTTACATGCACAAAAGAAAACGGCTGTGCTTAAAGCCGCAAAGAGTGCGAAATGTGTTTTCATTTTCCTATCCAATAGAACCCTTTTTCCTTGAGCGGATTTTCTTTTAAATTTAGTGTGTTTTTGTTAAAAAAACCACCAAAATTTATTTACATGGTCCAAAAAGGGGCGCTTTTCGCGCTATTTGGGGTGGTTTTCGAATGTTTTACAATGAAAAACCGTATAGGAGATGTTTCGGGGAGGCGCTGAACAGGGTCTGGTTCATAATAAAGGGGGTGCCCGAGCCTCCTGGAGTACTGAATCTGCGCTCCACCTTTCCGTTATTCAGCGAAATTCCAACCACTTCGTTGGTCTGATCGATCCATGCAATTCCATCCTTGACCATCGGAGCCGAGAATATGGATCCGTTGCCCTGGTATTTCCATAAGGGCGCTCCAGACTCTGTATAGAGCAATATGGACTGGTCTGAAAGGCTCACCATGATTTTCTTTTCGTTTTGGTGATGAACAATCTGCAAAGATGTGATGGGCGATTCTACAAGAATTTGGGATGGTTGTCGATCCATTTGCAAACGGTTGAATAGGTAAAGTCTGTTGGAACTAGCTGCTATGATGACTGTTGAATCGGCAGATTGCATGTGCATGATGGTGCCTGGAATTTTCTTGGTTGCATTTTTACGCGAAAGTCCTGCAGCGTCATCGAGTTCCTGGTATTCACCCTCAAGATTACAGAGAATGAGCGTATTGTCATTCTTTGCAATCAAGAACGGAACTGAGAAAATCTTCCTGGACCATGCGAGTTTGTTGTCTGCCTTCAGGATCTTAAGCAGGAAACCGTTCCAGGTGCAGATATAGATCGAACTTTCTGTTACGAGTGCTTTAAACGCTTTTCCAGGAAGCTGAAGTGTTGTCGGTGGATTTTCCTTGTTGAGGTCAAAAATCGAAAGGTTATACCCGGAGGCGATGACGAGCGTATTTTCGTCATTGTCGATAACAGGGCTGTTGTCTTGTTTGCCGATGTTTCTTACCCAGCGT
The DNA here is from genome assembly GCF_937877005.1 of uncultured Fibrobacter sp. Lineage (GTDB taxonomy): Bacteria > Fibrobacterota > Fibrobacteria > Fibrobacterales > Fibrobacteraceae > Fibrobacter. The sequence continues at coordinate 7,322 of NZ_CALEFV010000331.1, forward strand.
GTTTCTCCGTTTTCCGGATTCAGGCAGAAAAGCCTGTTGGCAGAGGGATCTATGGTATACAGGTTCTTCTTGCCTTTGAAAAACTGAGGGTAACGGGTCTTGGGCGATATCGGCAGCATGCTTACGAATTTTGCTCCGATGGATTTGCTGTATTGATCCAAAATGAGCTGAGTTGTCTTTGGGTTGGCGGAAGATAGTCGTACTGCTTCGGACCATGCCCGTTGCACTTCTTTCTCCTTCCCTTTTTCACCTTCGAGGATCATTGCCCTGTAAAACCATCCTTCTGCATTGCCGGGTTCCAGTTTGAACAGGGAATCGAGCGTCAGCTTCAGTTCTTCCTGCTGATCTGTTTCATAAAGTTCCTTTGCCTGCTGTGCAAGAAGGCTGGATGCAAGAGGCTTTTGTCCGTAATAATGCGGGGAGATTGCTGTGAGTTGCTTGTTACCGAAATCTAGATAGATGGCTTCGTTGGTATAGATGGGTGGACGAACTACCGGACGTGTAAAATTGAAATGCCAGAGGGGCCGTAGTAGAGTGTCGACCGTGATGATGCTTCCTTCGTCAGAGAAAAGACCTAATGTGCCTTTAGCTATGGGATAGGCGTTGGAGGCGTCGCTGTGGGCTGCAGCCAGGATGATTCCGCTATTCCTGTCAATGATTGAAATCTTACCCGATGCTTCGAGCGTTGCAAGGTTGTTGTTGAATATGAAGAGATTCTCTACCTTGGAAATGCCTATTTTCCATAACGGAATTTTTTCCCGTTTGATTTTGTAGGAATACAGGACATTTCCGGATACCAGAAAGATCTGGTTCTTGTAAATTAGGACATCCTGAATGACGTCGAACTGGGCTAGTGTCCTTTTTTCGGAGGCATCTTCGGCTGAGATGAAGTGTAGTGCATTGTCGGTACAATTGAGTATGTATTCGTTTGTTGTCTCGCTGAAACCATTGATTCGGCAGCCGCTATATTTTTCGGGTATCTGGAGGACGATCCCCTTTTTATCGATAAGAGTGAGTTGCTGTTCCCCTTGGACAAGAAGCTGGTTTTCTCGAGTATAGATTTCTAGGACATTGGATACGCCGTAAATCCTATTCGGCTTGTTTGCGAGAAAAGATTTGAAAATAAGGCTATCCCTTGTTGGACCCTGGTACCAGATGCCTTTGGGAGAAATGTCGAATACGGAGGTGTTTTCGGGAAGTCGTATCGACATGTCGATGATTTTTTCATCGGAAATCTTCTTTATGGTCCTGTTCTGCATTAGCAGGAAGGTGGGGCTTTCTCCGAAAGTCTTTTCTATCGGGGTCGCAAGCGACAATGCTTTGCGTTGCAGCATTTCTGGTTGAGTGCTATTGGCTCCTTCGCGTTCGGCAAGCCAATAGGCCTTGGCGATATCGTTTGTCCTGGAAAGGCTCTGGCTGTAATAGAAATGGGCGGATTGACTATTGTTTGAAATTTCCTGAATCTTGCCTAAATAGAAAAACGCTTTTTCCTTGTCGTCGTCATCGCCTTCACGGGATATTTTTTCCAGAAGCTTGACGGATTCGTCGACTTCTCCTTTCATTTCGAAAAGGTAGAGAGCCTCCTGAATCGAAGATTCCATTTTTTCGGCGAAGGACAAAGAAATACTTCCGCATAGACACAGCAGTAGCAAAACTGTGTTCTGCGAAAGGGTTTTCAATGTTGATGTCGTCTCTTTGTACTTCACTTTCTTTCTCTACGATTATGCGTCAAACTTGTAGCCGGCACCCCTCACGGAAATGATGATTTTCGGATCGGCGAGGTCGTCTTCGATTTTTCGACGTAAGTTTGCTATATGATTGTCAACGGTTCGGGTAGAGGGCATGTTTTCGTCGGTATATCCCCAGATTTCCTTGAGAATGTCTTCTCGTAGCACGACTTCGCCACGGTGAGCCCAGAAATATTTTAGAATCAGGTATTCGCGTGTAGTCAGATCCAGAGGGATGCCACCTTTGGTTGCCACGAATTTTTTGATGTCAACGCGAATGTTGGCGAATTCAAGAACATCCGGTACTGTTGCTGCAGAACCATTGCCTTGCGGTTCAATGCGGCGGCGGAACGCCTTGACGCGTGCAAGCAGTTCGAGAATAGAGAACGGCTTAGTAACGTAGTCGTCGGCGCCCATTTCAAGTCCGGCAACCTTGCTTGTCTCTTCGGTCTTTGCGGTGAGCATGATGATATATGTTTCCGGGTGCTTGTTGCGAATGTAGCGGCAGACTTCGAACCCACTTTTTTTCGGAATCATCAAGTCAAGGAGGACTAGGTGTGGTTGGTAGGAGTCTGCTTTGGCAATGGCTTCCTCTCCGTCGCAGGCCGTTTCTACGGTGTAACCTTCCATTTCGAAGTTGTCCTGTAGACCTAGACGAATAATTTCTTCGTCTTCGACAATCAAAATTTTGAAATTCTGTGACATGTTATTCTGCCTTTTTGAACTTGACGGTAAAGGTGGATCCTTTGCCTGGTTTGCTGACTAGAGAAATAGTTGCCTTGTGAGTTTCTGCGACTCTTTTGACGGTTGCAAGTCCAAGTCCCGATCCTTTGGTGCTGCGAGTCATTTCGTCACCCACCCTGTAGAAATCATTAAATATATTCTTTTGCTCGCTTGTCGCGATGCCGACACCGGTGTCTGCTACCGAGAAAACGACCCAGTCTTCGTCGCTCTTGACTTCGATGCTGATATCGCCGGGCGCATTGGTGTACTTAATAGCGTTATCGATCAGGTTTTGAACTAGGCTGTAAAGGGCGGTGTAGTCGCCCATGACAAATACATTGGGTTCGAAATGCGTATAGAAGGTGAGTCCCTTTTCGACTCCGATATCCTCTACCGCATCAAAAACTTTCTTGGCGCAAATGGAAAAATCTAGCCGTTCCCACTTGAAGGCGCCTGTTCCGTGCTCCATACGAGTGTAGTTCAATATGGCTCCGATCAAGTTTTCCAGTCGGGACGCTTCCTTGCCGATGAGTGTTGAGTATTCCTGAACTTTTTCGGCCCTCTGGAGTCGACCTCGCGCCATCATCTCGGCAAACATCTTGATGGAGGTGAGGGGTGTCTTCAGTTCATGGGAAACGCTCGAAAGGAAGTTGGCTTTCATGGCGAGAAGTTTGCGCTCTTGTGTAATGAAGCGGAACATGAAGAAAGATCCGAAAATGACTGTGATGAGGGCGAAAAGCATTAAACCGTACATGAGGAACATACGCTGACGAGTTTCCTTGCGTATGTCCTGCATATCTTTTTCATATAGTGTAAATTCCCAGCCTAGCGCTTCGGATAGATGCTGCTGTTCGATAATCGGAGCGTTTTCCGGAATTTCGCCAAGCAATAGTTTTTCTCCGTTTTCGGTAATCGAAAATGGAATGTTCTTGTAACTTTGTACGGTAAGCTTGAGTTTGCTCAAAAAACGGGCTCGATAAGCGTCGGGATCAATTTTGGCAATCACGACTTGGTCCCCCGATAGGAACGGGTAGGACATCTTGAATAGAATGGCGTCGTCGCGATTCTGAAACAGGAGCCCCTTCTTTGAAGAAATTTCATCATCTAGGAGTTCTTGGAAACGATCCTTGTAACGGTTGAGAATGTCGATATAGCCTAGCTGACGATTGAAGTTCTCGCGTAAATTCCAAAAAGCTTCTCTCTTGTCCTGTGATAGGTTCTCGAAGGAAAGAATCTGGGTAAAAGTCGTTTCAAAGAAAAATTTTGAAGAGGCTATTTCGTCAATGTCCCTTCTTTCAAGAAAAGAAGAAAGAACCGCTAGGCTGAAGTCCTGGGCTTCTTGGTGTTTGCGTTGCTTTACCAGAATTTCGAAGTGAAGCAAATGAACGGCATAGGTCAGGTCGTGGTATAGATAGCCCTGTTGGTGCGGGTTGTTTTCAAGAATGGATAGCAATTCCAGGGCTTCGTCATATTTTTTTTCTTTATAGTAGAAACGGATGATTCCTAAGAGGTTCTGTACCTTTTCTTCGGGACTGTCAAAAAGGAATCCGGTCGGTCTTAGACTGCTAGATCGTTTATTTAGGTATATCTTCTTTGCAATATCGTTTGTCAGTCCCCTGTGCTCGTCCTGAAACAACCTCTTGTCCTGAATCGTGGCTACGCTTCTAGGAAAACTGTTAGGACTATAAAACTTTTTGGAGGTTAAGTCAGGGTAAACGAGATTGTTCTTGTTGAATAGAAATATGGCTTCAATTCCCTCGACTGACTTAAATTCAGTAGCGTGTCCGAAGTCAAGCAGCCCCTGTGGTTGCTCGTAAAGGAACAAAGAGGCTGCTTTGGTTTCTTCATTGATTTTGTTTTGTTCTTTATCAATAATCTCATTGATTTCGTTCTGGAACGAGGCTAGGTTCTCGTCAAAATTTTTCTTGGCGAGGTAAATTTCGTTTTGGATGTTTCTGAAGCTGAGGAACGAAAGAATTGCCGTAGGGAGAATGATTCCCCCTGCAAACAAAAGGACGAACAGCAGATTGTTGCGTGAAACCTGCATTGCCGCCTACAATGGAATGTGAACGGATAGCTCCGGAAAATAGAGAGCGACAAGGCTGCCGACTATTAATATAGTCAGCAGAAACAGGGCTATTAGATTTATTAACAACAGGTGCCGAATCACTTGGCGAAATTGGCTCGGTGAGTGATGGAAACCCTGTGTCCTGTTTCCACTCGGCGACTGTTGGAGTAGATTTCGCGAATCAGTACTGCGGCATGGTTATCCATTGCTCGAGCAATGATTCCGCGTCCCAGGAGACGGGGTGGAATGGTCTTGTCGCTGCGGTCATCTTCCCAGATTGCTACGGCATCACCGGTGTTGTAGTTTTGTTGGGTTCCGCGGTCAATCAAAACATAGGCATAGGCGCCGATAATGAGCATCGGGTCTATGGAGTAAAGAATTGTTGCAAGGGAATCGAATTTGGCTTCCTTTTCTGACGTGAATCCGGTTACATTAAGTGTGGCAAGAGGCTTTTTGAGTTTAGCCTTAGACTGATTGATCTTTATTTCGCGGAATGTATGAACCACTTGTGCTCTTGATAAAGTGTCTCCGATGGCGGTAATCTTGGCGTACCCGGCTAGGCGGAGCAATGCGAACTTTTCGAATCCGCTTCCCTTGGCTGTTGGAACCTCAATGGCCTTGGCGTCGATAATTTCAACGAGATCACCCTTTTTTGCCTTGATGTCCGTCTTTTTCCCGATTCCAATGACCACTTCAGTTTCGGGCATGTGGATAAGCGGTTCCTTTTTTTCTCCGGATCGAATCGAGAAAAAGCGTTCGTCTTTCTTAAGAGAATCGATCGTATAGATTTCGGGGGCGTGTAACTGGTAGTATCCGTTGAATATCTTGGGAGCGGGACGCTGGCTATAAATGAAGGTATCTTCAACCTTCGGCTTTTTCTTGGCTTTCTTGTCCTTGTCACGGAGGTTGCCGAGCATGTTCTCAAAATCATTGTTGCGATCGTCGTTGTCATCGCAACCGGCGTTTGTGACGGCATAGCCCTTGCCTTTCGGAAGCATGGAGTCTGCGATAGCGGCATTACAGGGGTGCTTGCTCTTTTCAACCTGAATCACGTTTTCTTCGCGCAGACTGTCTCCCAGGTAAATGGAATCGCCCGGATAAATCCAGTGAGGATCCTGGATGTGGCGGTTGTTTTCCCAGAGGTCAGGCCAGGCGAAGGGGTCCTTAAGGAATTCGTCGCTCAAGTCCCAAAGGGTATCGCCTTCCTTGACGATATAGGCTGACGCCACCAGGGCCGAAAGTCCAAGACAGACAGATGCAAGTTTAAAAAGTCGCATAATAATCCTTTTACAGGCAGTTTTCCTTAATAATTTAACCTTTTCTTTGCTTAAAAGTCGGACTTCCTTGGCTAAAATGCGGAATTTCGCTTGTTTTTTTGCGTGAAATCCTTTCTTGTGGGCGTTGAACATTGCGGGAACGCTGCTTTTGGAGCGGATTTTGTCCAAGAATTCCTGCTCGATCTGGTACGAATAGGAAAAGAACTTCGAATTTTCCGCTACCGGGTTCTAGGTATAGGGGGATGTTCTTACGAAGCATGTAGCCATAGTTTCGAAATTGCTTGATGGTATGACTAGCGACTTCGAGGTCTCCGGTCTGAAGCAGAATTCGTTCGGGACGAGATTGCGCTGCCATTTGTGCGACACCCTGGGCGAGAGGCTCGTCTCCCGGAAGATTGAAGTAGAATGTCCAGCGGCCTTCGTTTTCTTCCTTGCTGAAGAACTTTCCGAAGAAATCCTGTTCTACATGTCCGCGGATAAAGCGCATGTTGTCGTTGATTACATTACGGGCATTCTGACGCGAAGACATCATGGCGTATTCTCGGCAGTCCATCGAAACGACTTTTTTGAACAAATTAGCTAAAGAGGCGCTCACATAGGAACTGCCGGAATAAAATTCAAAGAAGGAATCTTCGGCGTTCGGGTGAATGGCGTCTTCAATGCGCTTGGGAAGTCCCATCCATGCGTCACGGATTCTGGGGGACCAGTCCAGTACATGCATGCAGATTCCCGTTTCTCCGATGGGCATAAAGTCATTTCCGAAAGCCCTCTTGACTTCGACTTTCATGGGGGTTGTTCCTATTGGGTCAAAAAGCAAGTCGGGTAGGCATTGAACATGGTGACAACTGATAATCTTGGGACAGTTTCTTTGTACAAAATCTATGAGGGTCTTGTAACCATGTGCCGAATTGCGACCTCTCAAATTGACTTGTACAAGCATTGCGTACCGTCCATCGCCTGTGGCGCGTAGCCAAATTTGACGGAGAGCCTTGCTAAAGACTCGTAAATGATCCTTTTTAAGTTGCTCGAAAAGACATGTCACTAGTTCTGGGTGTTCCATGCCATGGGCTGGAGCTTCGATGGAGAGTGTCTCGTGCCCCCCGCGAACAGTCTTGATGATTCGCCAGTCAGCGTGTTCCGAATCCGCATCTGCTGTAAACCATGCCTGAAATTTTCCGGGTATGCGCTCGTTCTCGGCCCATGCGGCAAGCTGCTGCTTGATGTCCTCAAAAGAGAGGATCGCTTTGCGAACTGGCTTCTCCTTTTTTTGGGGGGCCGTCTGTTCCTTGTCGCGACGTACGGAATTTCCGCGTGCGCGATTGTTTGTACTTCTAAAATCTTTTTTCATTCTTTCGTTTTTCATTACACATTACTCAATACTAACCACTAACCACTAACCACTGTCTACTGTCTACTTCCTATTTTCAACTACACCAGGAATCTCGGGTAGATCCATGAACATTCGCGGGCGAGCATTTTGGGAAATTCGCGGAAGCTTCCATTAATTTGGTAAAGATTCAGGCTTCCTTCGACCGGTGAGAGCTTGATGACGGAGTCTGCTCGCGATTCCAGGTAGGGGTATTCGTCAAGATTGCAGGACGATACGACTGCACAGCCTGTAAGAGCGATGATTGTATCGATCATTTGCATTAGAATCTGGTGCGGAGCTCCATTTAATCTCGTTGATTTCGGGTTATGCAGAACTGCCGAAATGGGGTCGATGACTACTACGCGGTAGTCGTGATTTTCAAGCTTCTTGGCTCCTTGAATACGCTTGGCAATGAGTTGCGCCGTTTCGATTGGCGAAAGCGCTGTGCCTCGTAAGTTAAGGAAACCGAACTTCGGGGTGCTCGCATTCAGGTTGCGTTTTGCTCCCAACAGGTAAAGGCGGTTCAGGAAAACGGATTTTGTCAATTCGAAATTGATAAACAAGACATCGCTCGATGATGTCTGATTGCCGAACCAGTCCTCTCCGTAACAGATGGATAGACCTAGATCCATGAGGGCTAGAGACTTTCCGCTTTTGGGAGGGGCTGTAAAGAGGAAGAATTCTCCGGCGCGAAGCATGTTTTCTACAATGCTTTGGTCCTTTTTCGGGGCTTCTTCGGTATCGCTCGCTAGCTCAATGAGCGGTTTCCCGTCAAGAGAATATTCGACCCATTCCTGCCATTCCTTGAAGTTCTTGGCGCCTTGTTCGAGACCAATCAAGTACTGTTGTTTGCCGCCACGGAGTACACCCGGCATACGTACCATCATATGCGGATTTCTGTTGCTCGGGTCTACCTTGAAACCTTGAGAATCTAAGGTCTTGAAAAGGAAGTCTACGCGCTCGTTGTATTCTTCTTCGTCATTTGCAAAAATCTTGATCCATGCCTGCACGGAGTTTGCACCCGTGTTCACGAGGGCTGCGCAGGGGAGGTTCAGGGCCTTGTAGTAGGCGAGCTGCTTGGCCAAGGACATCTTTGGATTGTCGACGACAACGTAACGATAATGCCAGGATTCGTCCGAAGAATCTTCGCCACCCTTGACGGCGTTGATGCACACGAGTGCGCCTTCGGCACTGTCCAGGCTCTTCATGATTTTTTTGAGAGAGTCGTCCTGGCCGATAATATTTGCAACGAGTTCTTCGGAACTGTTTGGCGTGTTCGAAATCTTAAAGGAAATCGTTTCATCGGGATCGAAAGTCGCTTCGAGGAGCTTGGCGAAGTCCTTACGCCAGTCGGCGGCGGGCCATGGAATAGAAAGAGCTTCGGGATCGATCTTGAAGTTCTGTAGCAGTTCCAGGGACTGTGTGTCGAGTCCCATGGCGAGCATCTGCTCCATCGAGACCATGCCAGCCGAAAGAGGCGTTATGATTGGCATGGCCACCGTCTGCGTCTGTGCAGTCTGGGCGACCGAGGCGGGTTCCGCAGCCGGTGCGGCGTTCGCAGCCGCTGCAGCTTGTTCCTGTGGACGCTCCGAGCTTCTTTTTTCGGCAGAGAACGCACGGCGAAGGATTTGTTCCACTTCTTCGCCGTCCATGCCATCGTCGCGGGCCTTGCCACCTAGCTGGAAACTCGCGTCCATGAACGTCCAGCCTTCTTCCATGGCGGCTACGCCGGCCCTATATAGTTCGGCTTTAAGTTCGGTTGGGCTGTAAGAGCCTTTCAAAAACAGGTTGATTGTTTTTTTTGCGTTTTCCATAAGCGCCTCAGATGCTTTATCATACTGAATGTAGCTTTTTTATTTACAAAAGGGTACTTAAAAGTGCAAAATGCACGCAAAAACGCCCTGCAGGACTCCCAAATTTTCGTATTTTAATTTGTTTGTAATGTTTTGCCGTTGAATATATCAAATAATGAATCGTAATTCGCCTAGAAACGAGCAGGACAAGAAACGCAAGCCGAAGCTGTATTGAGGTATACAGCGAGAGCTTGCGTGACGTAGTAATGCGAAGTTTATTGGCGGATTACTTCGAAGGATTGAAGCTGTCCTTCAGACCCACCGTTCTGTTGAACACCAGGTGGCCGGGAGCACAGTCACGGCTGTCGGGGCAGAAGTAGCCCAGACGCATGAACTGGTAGGAAGCAGGAGCCTT
>NZ_CALEFV010000332.1 GCF_937877005.1 uncultured Fibrobacter sp.
TCTGGCGCAGCAACGAATGCACCGCCACCGAGACAACCTTTAGGCGCCCCGGGGTGAGAGAACAATTCGTCTGCTGGTAATGGCCCTTCGCATCCACAGTCAAGAATCCCGCATTCAAAAGGAAACGCAAACTGTTGCTCACGTCGGCAGCCGATATAGGCAGCCTGCAAGCCTTCGCGATTTCGTGCGGTTTTGCGCCCGGCATGGCAACCGCCAGCTCACGGACCACGGAATGTTTCCACGTTTCATAGAACGTGTACATCTCGCTGCCGAGAATTTTCACATGGTGTGCCGAACTCAATGCTTCCATTTCTTCGAAACACTTTTTCTTTTCCCGGTCCGTCTTTGCGCTTTCGTATCGAACCATCAAGACGAAGTAGTCGAACTCAAACCCCAGCAACCCCATTGCCAAGGCCGTCTTCTTTGCTCCTTCCTCCCGAAGCCTTGTCTTGCCATCGCAAACAAGCTTCAGGTATGAACCCGATGCGAAACCAGCAATCTTTGCAAACTCGCGCCAGGTAAACGCCGACGTGCGCTTGCGTTCGCGGTAGTAGTCGAGTACGTACTCGCGATAGTCCTTGTATTCAATAACTGATTTCATCATGATTATAAAATAGAATTTCAAAGAACACTATGCAACATTTTTGCTAAAACAAAAATGGCGAATTTAAGCGGATTTAAGCACTTCGCATTTCCAATCAAAAATTTTTTGCAATCTATAAAACAAAATCAAGAAAACATGAAACAAAATCCTCAAAACACAAAACAAAAAGGCTCCCGCATTTCGCGAGAGCCCTTGATTAACTATTAAAGGTCGTATTTTACCGCTTCAGCAGCATTACCTTGTCTGTCACACGGCCATTCACCTGCAGCACACCGATATAGCGACCGCGAACGACACCCTCGGCAGCGACAGTTTCGAAATACTCACCCGCTGCACGGCGTCCCAGGTCAAAGGCCTTCACGACGCGGCCCTGCATATCCATGAGTGCGTAGCCCTCGCTCGCTTGCACGCCCGAGATTTCGACCATGCGGCCAGCGCTACGAACATTCACAGGCGACGCCGCGCGGGAAACGACAAACGAAGTCTTTCCAGTGCTATCCGGGACGGTCTTGCTATAGACCGGATAAAGGTCCATTCCCACATTCTGTCCCCATACGTCGCCATTGATGCCGTCTGCGTTGTAGTAATGAAGCTGTACGGCCACAGTCCCATCCGAGAAACTTTCGGCACCTAGCGTTTTATCAGAGAACGCATTGACGTATTCTACAGAAGAACCATCGTCGACTTGACCGATTAACGGTAAA
>NZ_CALEFV010000333.1 GCF_937877005.1 uncultured Fibrobacter sp.
GCCGTTTACAAATACTTTGTATTCAAAGCGAACCTTGAGGCCTTCGCGAATCATCGAGGTTTCGACATCTACGAAATCGCCGTAGCGGGTGGGTTGCTTGAACTTGACATTGAGCTCAAGGACGGGGGCTCCGAAACCTTCGGCTTCCATGTCGGCGTAGCTTGCGCCCGCGGTGCGGAAATATTCGGTACGGGCCTGTTCGAACCACACGGCGTAAACGGAGTGGTGGACAATTCCCATCTGGTCGGTTTCCGCGTAGCGGACTTCAATATGGGCGGTGTGCTTGTAGGTGCAAATTTCCATGCCCAAAATATATAAAACTCGTCAAATTAACTTGTTGCCAATGCCGAAAAAAAGACTATATTGTAGAGTATAATATTGAGGAGGATTAATGAAATCGTTATCTATAACGAGCTTTTTCAAAACAGGCGTGGTGTTTTTGCCCTTTGTGTTTGCGGCATGTTCGACAGACGAGTCATCTTCGGAATGGGTGCGTCCCGATAGCTTCGGAGATGCCTTGTATGAACGCCATTTAGGTAAAGGCACGAGCGCCAAGTTTGATTGCACGGTATATTCCCAGAACAATCACGTAACGCTCGAAATGAATTTCAACGCGATGGCCTACCAATCCACGATGAATGCGGTGTACGATTTCGATGTGGGTGACCCTACCACATTTTATATCGATATGGTGTTGTCGGGCATATTCCAGGATGAAGCGACCGAAGCCTGCTCTTCCCTTAAGGAGAACAACGAAGGCATGAAGGTGTCGTGTTCCCATTCCCATGTAAGTGGCAAGATGGAAATGGAATCTGTGAATTCGTCCTCGACATCGCTGGTCCTTGGTACAATGGTGTCTAAGTTCAAAAACCAGTGCGACGATTTCTATGATACCTATAAAGAGATTATGTCGGAGTTCCCGGGAAGTTGGAATAATGGCGATGCTGAACCTGCCGAGCCGGCCCTGCTCTGCGATGTGAATCTTACTGACGATGCCCTTCACATGAATGTCGACTATTCGACGAGGTCGATGGCCATGGAAGTTACCCATTATAGTATTAATGGTGAGCCTATGGGGGCGTTTAGGGTCGCAGAGTCCTATGCCGGAGTTCCGGCGGATACGCTTGCGATGATTTGCAACGCTTATCGTCAAGAATCCGATATTTCTGGCGTATATTGCGAAGGCTCGACCATATCTTACTTGGCTCCCGAAATGCAGGAAGGTCAGATTTTGACCCTCGAAGACATGGCCGTAGTCTATAAAAAGGAAGTTTGCCCGGGTCTTTTGGACGGTTCGCTCAGTATGGAAGACTTGTGGTTTAATGACTAATCTATAACTAGTTGCTGTTGAATAATTTAGCCCCTTTTCTCGGTGAAAAGGGGTTCTTTTTTTGGCTTTTCAAAACTATTCACAATCTATTCACACTCTTTTATCTAGTATGTAGACAGATTTCTTGAAAAAAATGAAAAATTTTTGCTTTTTTTGACGATTTTCGTTGACAAAACCCAATAAAACTTATTAAATTTGGCTCACTCCTATGTTCAGTAATGAAACTAGGGTGTGCCAAAGTAGCTCAGCTGGTAGAGCAGCTGATTTGTAATCAGCCGGTCGTAGGTTCGATTCCTATCTTTGGCTTAGACATAATGGGTCGTTGCCCGAGTGGTTAAAGGGGACGGACTGTAAATCCGTTGGCTTACGCCTACCGTGGTTCGAAACCACGACGGCCCACGACAAAACGCCCACTGGTGCGAGAGAGCGCGCCAGTGGGCAAAATGCCCAGGTAGCTCAGTGGTAGAGCACTTCCTTGGTAAGGAAGAGGTCTCGGGTCCGACTCCCGATCTGGGCTCTCACTAAATGGAGATAGAATCATGGCAAAAGAACATTTTGACAGAAGCAAGCCGCACTGCAACATCGGCACCATCG
>NZ_CALEFV010000334.1 GCF_937877005.1 uncultured Fibrobacter sp.
GGAGCGGAGTCTTTGCATCCATTTGGCCCCAGGTCGTATAGATTTCGGTGCCGGGCAATACCCAGTACCAGCGCACGGCGACGCTGAACAAGCTCTCGCCCGAAAGCGTCATCAGGTTCCTTGGTATGCCGAGTCTGTATTCTAGGAACAGGGGCATGCCCTGAATGGTGTAGCTGTAGTTGTGGGTGCGGTTCTTGCGGTCGGTGAGCACCACGGATTCGTTGTCATAGATGAACGAGATTCCCGCACTAATGAAGTTGTCCGGAAAAATCTGGTACTGGATTCCCGCCGAAATCGGAAAGCAGAAGTTCACCTTCTGAAAGTCCTGCTTGGCAACACTCAGCGATTCGCTTTCGGTCAGGGCGTCCTGCCTAAAGCTGTAGTAGAGGGTATCGATGGCGTTCTGGAAGTATTCTCGTTCGGGAAAGTCCAAGAAAGAAACTGCAGGCTGTAAAAAGATCGATAGCCTAGAACGGTCGCGGTTGGAAGTCTCTTCGGCGGCCATGGCAGATGCGGCAAGAATTGCCACAATGAGTATGCTAAAAATGACTCTCACCTGCTTGCGACTTCCTCATTTCACATTCCACATCACGTATCAGTTCTGCATTTCGCGGTCTTCTTTCCAGAAGCGCTTCTTCTGCGAATCCTTCTTCATGCGTTTTGCGAAGGCAATTTCAGCCTTGTCGATCTTCTTTTCGGTCTTTGCGATCTGCTTCTGAATTTTCTTGTCGTCGGGGGCCGCTTCGTTTTTCGCGATGTTCAGGTAGAGCTTCGCCGTTTCGAACTGGTCAAGTTCGTTGTAGGCCTGGGCAATCATGAACAAGGCTTCGGTACGGCGCTTGCTCTTGGGGTAGGTTTCCAGGAATTCCTTGAAGTAAATCACGGCGGCCTGGTACTTGTCCATGCGCAGGTAGAGCCTTGCGGTCTGGAATTCCTTTTCTGCCAGGCGCTCCACCAGAAGGTTATAGTAGTAGTTCACGGAGTCGCGCAGCGGCGTTTCGGGATAGTTCGACAGGTAGCGCTCGAAATCCTTCATGGCGATCGTCGTGTTCGCCTCGTCGCGGCTCACACG
>NZ_CALEFV010000335.1 GCF_937877005.1 uncultured Fibrobacter sp.
ACCTCGAAGAACTCTACAAGAAGGCAACCTTTGTCCGCATTACAGGCGCAGGCCTCCGCGAATCGCACCCGCACGATGTGACCATCACGAAGGAAGCTCCGAACTACAGGACGGGTGACTAAGCCTTCTCTACAAAGGAATTAAAAACGGCGGGCGAAATGCTTGCCGTTTTTTTTTGAATTTGATTTTAATCGCTGAGTAGGTGGAAATTCAGGTACAGGGTGTAGGCGTGGATCTTGCGTGACATCGGTTCTGCAATTTCAGACGAATAGGCTGCCATCTTGACATAAGTATCTAAGCGGTAACCAACATCCATCCACTGCACTAGCTTATATTCTAGAGCGGTCTTGTTAAGCAGCAAAAAGTCCCAGCCGGTCACGCCATAATCGGGTGTGGTTCCTTCGATCGTTTTCATGGCGTCGATGGTAGTCTTGCTGAAAAATTTCCACTTGTTCTTGTAGAGGGTTTCCAGGGTGAGACTGTATTTTACGCCGGAATTGTACTGGTAACTGTCTTTATCTGGATGGTAGTCGGGGTTGAATTCCTGGATAATGTCGTCGTAGCCCATGTCTGCTGAACCGAGCATAATCCAATAGAGTTGGTTGATGACGCGGAAACGTGTACGCGGGGTTAGCCAGAGCGCGATATCCATAGCACCACCCAAAGACAGGGTGCTGACGGTTGCGAGGTCGCCGTAAAAGGTGTCGTAGTCAAGGTTGATTGAAAAGTCCAGCCAGTGTCCACGCGCGTGAATGTTTCGGTTAATGAGTTTTCCCATGACATCCAGTTGCAACATGGCGCCCTCGAAGCCGCCTTCGCTCATGAATTCAGCCTGAAAATAATCGAAGGGGCGCTTTACTTTCGTGTAGGGTTTTCCATACTCCAGCGAAACAGCAAGGAATCCGTGACGATCGTTCCATTCGGCGTCGACTTCGTCGGAATTTTCGCCACCCATACGGTAGACGGAACCAAATCGTGACCCCATGCCTGTCGCAACGGCGAGTTCGATGGGAACCCATCCCGTGTAAAAGTCGCGATTGCCAAACGCTTTCCGTTGAACATATCCGGCAGGTTCAAGTACGAATGCGGCAAGTTGCCTGTACCAAGGGGCGCCGGGTCTGTTGTAGACTGCACGCGAAAGTCTGTAGAGAGATTCGCCGAATATGGAGCCCGCAATTGAAGTAGAAATAAGGTCGTTTGGAGCGGGGTATTCCGTTTCGCAGAACATTTCCCAGGTAGAGCTGCCGAGGGCTGCAAATAGGAGGCTTGAGTAGAATCCGTAGCCGCCACCTCTTGCGGTGGCGAAGTACATGGAACCTTGATAGGGGTGGCCGTAGAAATTGATAGCCCAGTGATTATGGTCCCATTGCCAACCTTCGCGGAAGTTTCTTTTCCAGTAGCTGGGGCCGGTATGGGCATAGTTCTTGTCGAGAACATAATAATCCCAAGCCCATACGAATGCATTTTGCCCCAGGATTTCGGCAGATACAATAAAAGGATTTACATGAGTGCCATAAAGACTATCCTTGGGCACGACAAGGGTGTCTTTTTCGCTTTTCAAGACGGCGGAATCACCTAAAATAGCTGTGCGCAGAATTCTGGCCTCTTCGATGCTGAAAACCGCATTTTCGTCCTTCAACTTTTCGCGGAGGCTGTCAGGGATTGCCGCAATTTTTACCGAATCTATTTGCTGTGCGAATAGGGGGGCGCATAGAACGAAAATCGTTGCGAGTAATATTGAAAGGTGTTTGAAAAGCATGACCCATATCTAAAAAAGAGTAGGCGTTGTTTCAAGAATGACAGCCCGGATTTCTGATAAAGAGCTCGTTTGTCAAGATGATTGTTTTTCTATGCAAAAAAAGGACTTGTTCCGAAGAACAAATCCTGAAATAGAAATATATAACGGAGTCTGCGTTTGGGCGGCTCGTTGATGTATTACTTGTTTAGTTTTTGACGCCTTCGGCGTCCGCTGCGGCGTTCGGTCATACAGCCCAGTGAACTTGGCTGTGCGACACTCACTTTGCAAGCTTTTCAGTTGCGGCGGCGACGCTGAGCAGGTCGGCTTCCATAAACGGCTTGCCGATCCACTGGAGACCCACGGGAAGTCCGCCGGCCATGCCACACGGCACACTCACGCCCGGGAGGCCCGAAAGGTTCAGGCTCACGGTGTAGATGTCGCTGAGGTAAACGGCCATCGGGTCGGATTCGTTCATGCCGCACTTGAGCGGGAGTCCCGGCATCGTGGGGCTTGCGATTACGTCGCAGCTTTCGAATGCCTTGTTGAAGTCGTCGGTAATCAGGCGACGTACCTTCTGGGCCTGCACGTAGTAGGCGTCGTAGAAGCCTGCGGAAAGCACGTAGCTGCCGAGAAGAATGCGGCGCTGGACTTCCTTGCCGAAACCTTCGCTGCGGGACTTGGCGTACAGGTCAAAGAGCTTGCGGGCTTCTTTGCTGCGGTAGCCGTAGCGAACGCCGTCGTAGCGGGAAAGGTTCGAGCTTGCTTCGGCGGTTGCGATGATGTAGTAGCTGGACACGGCGTAGCTGATGTGCGGGAGGCTGATTTCCTTGAGGGTGGCGCCTTCGGCTTCGAGTTTCTTCAGCATGCCTTCGATGGCGGCCTTGCATTCGGCATCGAGGCCTTCGCCGAAGTATTCCTTCGGAACGCCGATCACCTTGCCCTTTACGCCGGCATTGAGCTTTGCGGTAAAGTCTTCGGTCGGGCGAGTGCTGGTGGTGTTGTCGTGGGGGTCGATGCCGCAGATAGCGCCGAGGAGGGTGGCGGTATCCTTGACGGTTGCACCGAAGGGGCCGATCTGGTCCAAGGAGCTAGCGTAAGCCAAGAGACCATAACGGGAGACGCGGCCGTAGGTGGGCTTCAAGCCCACAACGCCTGTGCAGGCGGCGGGCTGACGAATGGATCCACCGGTGTCGGAGCCGAGTGCACAGGCGACCGTGCCACTGGCCACGGCTACGGCCGAACCGCCACTGGAACCACCCGGAACGCGGGTCTCGTCGAGCGGGTTCACGACCTTGCCGAAGTAGGAGGTCTCGTTGCTCGAACCCATGGCGAATTCGTCCATGTTCGTCTTGCCGACGATGACTGCACCGGCGGCTTCGAGTTTTTCGATAGCGGTAGCGGTGTAGGGGGCGACAAAGTTTTCAAGAATCTTGGAGGCGGCCGTGGTGCGCGTGCCTTCGATGCACATGTTGTCCTTCACGGCGACCGGAATACCGTCGAGGGCGCCCAAGGTCTTTCCTTCGGCACGGCGCTTGTCCGATTCGGCGGCCTTCTGCAGGGCGCGTTCGTTCAAGACGCTAATGTAGGCGTTCAAGTTCTTGGTAGATTCAATCTTATTAAGAGATTCTTCGGCGAGCGAAACAGCGGTTGCGCCGCCAGCGAGCTTTGCTTGAAGTTCGTCAATAGTAAACATTACCTTTCTCCGGACCATTTCATGATGTAGATGCCGATAATCATGCCGATGACACTGACCACGTTCAGTTTGATGCCAAAACCGAGGGCGAGCTTGACGAGGTAGAGGTCAAGAACCACGGGCTCGGGCTTGTCGCCAAAACCGATGTTGAAATTGAACGACGACACGAAGAAGTTGTGGACCACGTTGTTGTATCCACCCGCGTTCATCAGTTCGCCAAGCTGGCCGAACAGCACCCCGAGGCATTCGCCCAGGATTCCGCCGATAATCAGGCCCAGCACAATAAACAGCAGTAAACGGCCAAAAGTATTCTTGCGATTCATGGTTATTAATATAGAAAAATGATTAGTAAATTTTTTTGAATTAACCTATCGTCTTTCGTCTGTAGGACCAATGGTCCGTTCTTTAGTCTATTTAATGCTCCAGTCAATGGGCTCTAGGCCCTTGCTTTTTAAGTATTCGTTTGCCTTGCTGAAATGTTTACATCCGAAGAATCCACGATAGGCAGAAAGCGGACTCGGGTGCGGGGCAGTTAATATCAGGTGCCCGCGATTTTTTGCGACTAGTTCCTGTTTCTTGATGGCGAAACTGCCCCAGAGCAGGAATACTAGGTTTTCGCGGGTTTCGGACAAACGCTTGATGATGGTGTCGGTGAACTGTTGCCAGCCGATTCCGGCATGGCTTGCTGCCATGTGGGCGCGCACCGTGAGCGATGCGTTCAGCAAAAGGATTCCCTGGTGAGCCCAACTTTCCAGGTTCCCGTGGGGGGGCGGATTGATTCCCAGGTCGTCGTGCAGTTCCTGGAAAATGTTGATGAGCGAGGGGGGCGGCTGGATTCCCATGGGTACCGAGAAGCAGAGCCCGTGAGCCTGCCCTGGATTGTGGTAGGGGTCCTGCCCGATAATGACCGCCTTGACCTTGTCGACCGGGCAAAAATCGAGGGCTGCAAAAATCTGGGATCCCGGAGGGTACACCACGTGGTGTTCCGCCTTCTCTTGCAAAAGCTTTTCCTTGATTTGTTTGAAGTAGGGTTGCTCGAACTGGTCGGCGAGCAGGTTCAGCCAGGATTCTTCGAGTTTAATGGACATTTGTTACCTTCTTCGCGAGGATGGCCACTTTTTCTCCGTAGGCGCGAGTGTAAAAAAGCGTAGCGGATTCTTTTCCCTTGGGTTTTAAACGCTTGATTTCGGCATCAGGGTCAAGTTTTACGCCGCGGAGCTTGAGCGTGATTTTGCCGATATCGTGTTCCTTGAGCAAGGCGCGGACGGCGCTCGTTGCAATTTCTGTATGGGCGAGAACCTCGTAGCAGGCGAAACCCGGTGCGGGGAGCGGCATACCGCTGGTGACGTAGGCGATACCTTCTGAAATCAGGTGTGCGCTTGGGTCGCAGGCGAGGGCCGCTGCATTAAAGAGGTGACTGCGGATAAGGACCGGTGCGGGCTCGGCGATATATTTGTCGAGTTCCCCGAGCGGAAGGTCGCTCTTGCTGGTTGCAGTGCGGTATGTGCGGTCTTTGCCTTCGAGGCTGTCGTTCTTGTCGAGTTTTTCTTGAAGTTCCTCGTCTAGTGTTTCGATGGAACGGTCGCGCGCCCGACTCCATTCGGCAAGTGTTTCGCCTGATTTGCCGATGACGACGGCGCGGACGGTGTCCGGGTTCTTGGCGAGCGCGCCGAACAGTACGAGGCATTCGCGGCAGTCGCTGTGACCGCCTAGATAAAGGATCTCGGTGCCATCGGGGATTTCTGCCGGCGGGTAGCCGGGCGGAAGCTTCGCCATGCCGCCCTTGTAGCGTTTGCTGATTTCGATGACTTCTTCGAGCGTGGGCGTCAGGTTGCGCAGGTCCCGTTGGTTTTCACCTTCGAGCGCGCGGCGGGCGGGGTCGATGGTGAAGTAGTCGGCCCCGTTTTCGACCAAGCGCACGTCCGCACAGAGGATGCCTACGGTTTTTCCGAGGGCTTGCATGTTGTAGCGGTACATGGCGAGACGGTTTTCGTCGAGGTCGATGCCGGAAACCCTTAGGGTTTCCGGCAAGAAAAAGCTATCGCCGCCCATGCCGCAACAGAGGTCGTTTACGGTACCTTCGCTTGGCCAAAGCCTTGCCTTCCAGCGCCCGATATCTTTAGCGGTACTTTGCTCCAGGGCGAGCCGGTCACAAAGCAGAAATTTGCTATTGCGGTTTTTGTCCTCAAAGAACTTTTCGCGAAACTTGGGCACGAGAGCCATGTAGTCCATGATGGCGGCCCGATTTTCGTTGGTATGGCCCTCTTTGGCGAGCCGTGTGGAAATCTGCAATGCATCCAGCCGCTTAGAAAGGGCTTCTTCGATAAAGCTCTGGACTTTGGCGGAGGTGAGAAGTTCGCTTAACGGCATGATCCCAATGTAGAAAAGATGCGAATGTATTTTGTGGCGTTGTCTGCATTATTTTACAATTTGCAAGGTACGGCATTGCCGCCGCCTAATTATATTTAGTTTATGGATTATAAAAAGGGCTTGGTTTTGGGTAGCGTATTCTTGTGCGCGAGCCTGTGTAGCTGTGGAGATGATTCCAGTACGTCATCCCTAGAGTATGATTATGAAATTGTTGGAGATTCTTCCGGTTCAACATCGGAGTTGTCGATTGAATCGAGCTCTGCGGAGAAAGAGTTGCCTCCGAATGAGCCTGAATCTTCGGAACAGCAGGCTCCTTTGGCGTCGTCGGCCTCGCCGTTTCCGGTTCAGTCTTCCGAAAACTCCGCTCCCGAAATTTCTTCGTCGACAGAGGAGTCGTCATCTTCTGAAAATCCGGAGGAATCGTCTTCGTCCGAAGCCTCGTCCTCGTCGATAAAGCTATTGGACTTCAACTTCTATAGGGGTGCAGATATTTCGACTGTGCAGGAGTACGAACGATTCAATGCAGATTTTTATGATGTGGACGGCAAGAAAACGGATATCTTTACTCTACTCAAGAATCATGGCTTCAATGCCATTCGCCTGAAAAATTTTGTCTCGCCACAGGCCAAGTATGGTTATGCGGCCGCTGGATGCGATCATGATGCCGAGTCTTATGCGGACAAGGATCATGTTGTTGCCTATGCCCAGAAAATCAAGGCTGCGGGCATGGCTTTCTTACTCGATATCCACTATAGCGATAACTGGGCCGATCCTGGTAAGCAGACTATCCCGTCGCGTTGGCGTTCTGTGCAAAGTTCCGATGCCATGGCCGATTCCGTATATAATTATACCTATGACCTGATGAATGCTCTTAGACAGGTAGATGCCATTCCCGAGATGGTGCAAATCGGTAACGAGACGACTCCGGGAATTTTGATGCATGTGCCAAATAGCGGTACGAACTGCTGGGGAGATGGGGTCGATCTAGCACCGGCTTCTGTCAGCGGAAATATGGGCACATCGAGTGGCAAGGCGAATGCAGGTAAATATTTCAGGGCTGGAATTCGAGCGGTCAAGGCGGTTTCGCCTTCGACCAAAACCGTCCTTCATATCGAAAGCATCCGCAAGCCGAATAATGTCAATTGGTGGATGACCGAAATATTCAAGAACCAGAATGTTCCTGCAGATATAATGGGTTTTTCTGCCTATACGGCCTATGGTGATGGTCCTCCGGATAATTGGGTTAGTTTATTCAAAAGTCTTACGTTGGAGTATCCCAATCTTGAATTTATCGTAGCCGAATATAATGGCGGCGATAAGGAAAACCATTATCCGGGCGATGGTTCCCGCAAGCGTACTGACGAAATGGTCCGCAGTTTGGACCGCTGGATAGGTGCGTTCTTCTGGGAGCCTACCATGAGCGGTGCTTGGGGTTCGGCTCTTTTTGACTGGAATGGAAAGGATCTTTACGCCGATAAGGACGCTTTCGACGAATACAGAGTGAATTTCTAGACTTCGGGGGCGGTTTCCGTTCTGCTATTTTTCTACATTGCCGGGTATGAATATAGAAGACTGGCGTATCCGTATCGATGAGTTGAATGACGAACTTATCGCCCTCTTGAACAAGCGGGCGACCTATGCGACAGAAATCGGCAAGATCAAGAAGGAAAGGGGACTTCCGGTTTTTGATGCTTCTAGGGAACAGACTGTTCTTGAAAAGGTTGCCGGCTTAACCAAGGGCCCCCTTTCGCCAGAATCTATCAAGACAATTTTTCAAGTCATCATGCAAGAAACTCGCAAGGTGGAAGAATGATGGAACGCCTGACTTTGGTGGGTTTCGGCCTTTTGGCGAGTTCCATTGCTGCTGCGCTCAAGCAGGCTGGCAAGAAGACAGTAGTTCGTGCGGTGAGTAGCAAGGCGACGCTTGATCGCGCTTTCGAACTGAAACTTGCCGATGAATTCTTTACTTACGATCAAGTGGAACAGTGGGTCGATGGTTCCAGTGTCATTCTTCTCTGCGCTCCGATCCTTCATATTCTGAAGACGATAGAAGCTCTTTCTAAGGTTGATGCATCGAAACTGAGAAATTCAGAACAGAAAATCTTGGTGAGCGATATAGGATCGACCAAGGTGGAAATCTGCAAGGCCGGTTCCAAGTTGCCGCGACCGTTCGTTTTTGTCGGAAGCCATCCCATGGCGGGTTCCGAAAAGCGCACGCTCGAATACAATGACCCGTCAATTTTTGAAAACGCCTATTGGTTTGTTTGTCCGCCCGAGGGAGTGAAGGAGCCGGATTATCAGTCGCTTTTGGACCTGGTTTCTTTCGTCGGGGCGCATGCTGTCGTATTTCCGCCGGAACATCATGACCGTACCATGGCGTGGGTCTCGCACATGCCTCAGATGCTTTCGTCTACATTGGCGGCGAGCATGCCTCCGCGCCTGCTGGACTACAATTACCAGCACTATGCAGGGCGCGCTTTCAGGGACATGACCCGTATTGCGGCATCGGGCTGGAATATGTGGCACGATATTGCGGTAACGAACCGCGACCAGACTGTACTTGCGCTTCGCGAAGTGCGTGAGGGACTCGACAAGACGATTGATGCGATGGATTGCCTGCAGGTGGTTCGTGACGGAAAACCTTCGGCGGATGATTGTTCTGGCAATTTGGAATCCGTTTTCAAGGCTGGCAACGAAGGTCGTGCGAGTCTGTTTGCCCCCGGTCGCAATGCGGCTTCTGCATTCTCCGAAATTACGGTCCCATTGAAGGATGTTCCGGGAGCGCTGCTGCAGGTGCTAGAACCGCTAGCCAAGAGTAATTTGAATATCCGCGATATCGAACTTATGAAGGTTCGCGAAAATATTGCCGGAACCCTGTTACTTGCTTTTAAGACTCCCGATGAGGCAGGCCGTGCTGTAAAGATTTTGCAGCAGCTTGGCTATGATGTAAAGGAACGCTAATGGAATTTGTACTGAACCCAGACCGAGAACGCATGGAGCTTGCGCTTACGATGGCGCTGCTCGTGAATGGGCGCACCGTGTTTGAGGATTTTTCGTTTGCAGCCGGAGTTGAACCTTTTGCCGAAGCCCTCCAGGAATTCGGGCTTTCTTATGCGCAACAGGGACATCAGCTGGTGCTGACGGGTAGGGGCTTCCAGTATACGCTTCCTACACTTCTGCCGATGGGCATGAGTGAATCCCGTTTGGTGATGATCTGGACTTTAGCCTCGAAGGATTTGGATCAGGTCTATACATTTGCTGCCGATGATGACGAGGCTGGGCGTGAGCATGTTCAGGATGCTAGAAATCTCTTGCAGAAGTATTTTAAGGTCAATCCTGTGACCGATGAACCTTCAAAGTTTTCTTTTTCTTTTGCAGCCGAGGATCCGGTGCTCAAGAAGGATTCTCTCGGGAACATTCCGCACCTGATGCGCAACCGCATGTTGTTACGGACCCTTTTGCGCAGTGAATATCTGTCCTTTGAAGAAAAAGGCTCGGTTCACGATCAGTGGACCAAGATGCTCATGTACTTTGGCGTGAGTCTCCGTTACGAAAGCCGCGGTATGGAACAGTTGACGGAACTGGAACGCCGCATGATGATGGCTCGTGGACAGAAAATAGAGCGTACGCAGTTTACCGAGATTTCGGAAACGCCGGTGATTACGGGACGTGACTACTATATTCCTGGCGATACGACCGAGGCGATGGCCCTCGTGTTGTTGACGACGATTGCTGGCATTCCGAAGAATACCGAAGTGTGCCTGAAGAATGTTGATTTGAATAGTGGCCGCGCCGGGGCGTTAACTTGCCTCAAACGCATGGGTGGTAATTTCGAGACGGTGAGCCGTCGCGAAAGATTTGGCGACGTGTATGGCGATATTATGGTGTATCCGCTTGCCTCCGGCAAGCGGTTGCAGGGCCGACGCTTTTCCGAAGATACGATGGCGACGGGAATCGAGGAATTCCCGTTCCTTGCTGTGGCGGCCTGCTTCGCCGAAGGCGAAACGATCTTGCGCATTCCGAAGGAAATGCGCAAGGAAATGCGCCTCGTGAACGAGGCTTTGGCAGAAAATTTGCGCAAGACTGGCGCCGAAGTCGGTGTCTACGACGATGGTCTTGTCATTCGTGGACTAGAAACGATTGTGAACGGTAGTGACTTTGACGGGGGAGAGGTGCCGCAGAATGGCCTTGCCCTCTCGGTGCTTTCGACGGCACTCGAAAATGAGGAGCCTGTCGCGCATGCGGATCTAGTTGAGGCCGAATATCCGGGCGTATTGCAGAAGTTAAAGGATTTGCTTGCCATGGCGAATGCAAAACCGGAGGACGCATGAAACCGGTAAAACAGCTCCGCTTTGAAAAAATTGGTATTGTCGGTTGGAAGGACAAAAGTCCCGATTTGGCTCTCGCTCTCGAAAATATTTCGGAGTGGGCATCTTCGCATCCGCAGGTGACTTTCTGTGTACTCGAAAACCTGAAGGAACTCGTCAAAAACCCTATCAAGGTGGTCAAGGAAGTGAACCTTTGCAAGGTGGACCTGCTTCTTGCGATTGGAGGGGATGGCACGGTTCTTTCGGCGGCGCATATTGCGCTTGGCCACGATATCCCGATTCTCGGAGTGAATGCGGGGCGAGTGGGTTTTTTGGCCGAGACACGAGTTGACTTCCTGATGCAGACTTTGGATAGCCTGTTTGAGGGGGATTATTCTACGCGGGAACGCATGATGGTCGATGCTGTGGTATACCGCGGCAGGAAGAAGATTTGTACGCAGACGGTGCTGAACGAGGTTCATATCCGTGCCCATGCTCCCGAGCGTATGGTGAACGTGAACGTGGAATACAATGGAACCTGCCTGACCGATTATTGGGCTGATTCACTGCTCGTATCAACGCCGACGGGATCGACCGCCTATAACCTTGCGGCTGGCGGTCCGATCATTCACCCGTCCACTCCCGCGGTGGTATTGACGCCTGTTGCTCCAGGCAGTCTGTCTGTGCGTCCGCTGGTCCTTTCGCTTTCTTCCAAGAAACTGCAGATGAAGACTGCGGTGGGGAAGTCGCTTGACCTGGTGTTCGATGGCCGAACGACTGTGGTCCTGAAGCCGACGGATGTAGTAACGCTGGTCGAAAGCAAATCGGTGACGACATTTATACGCTTGAGGCACACCGGATTCGTGGGCGCGCTTCGCGAAAAGCTCGGTTGGACTGGAAAACCGCGTCAAGTATAGTTCATTTTCGCCATATTCGGGCAAAATTCCTATATTTATGCATATGAGTGAATTTTTGCATAAATATAGCGTCGGGCCTGTTGTTCCTCAAACTTTTACAAAGGATTATGGGGAACAGGGCTTTATGCTGGAGAGTGGCAAGACTCTCCCGGCGCTTGAAATCCGTTATGAAACTTACGGAACCTTGAATGCGGACCGCAGCAATGTAGTCTGGGTCTGTTCCCCGCTGACGGCAGATGCCCATGTGGCTGGCTATTATAGCGAAAATGACAGGAAACCCGGCTGGTGGGACGCCTTGATTGGCCCTGGAAAGCCTGTCGATACGGACAAGTTCTTTGTCGTGTGCAGCAATATTCTTGGCGGATGCAAGGGGACGACTGGTCCAGCCAGCGTCAATCCGCGTACGGGAAAGCCTTACGGAAGCACTTTCCCGATGATTACGATTGGCGACATGGTGAAGGCTCAGCGAGAGCTTGCGAAGGGACTGGGAATTGATGACCTCTGCTGTGTCATAGGCGGCTCCATGGGTGGATTCCAGGCCATGAAATGGGCTATCTACTATCCGGAGCTCGTGCACCGATGCATTGTGATTGCCAGTTCTCCGCGTTTCAGTAGCCAGGCGCTCGGTTTTGAAATTGTTGCCCGCGACGTGATAACGCAGGACCCGAACTTTAATGGGGGAGACTATTACGAATCGGCTCACCCCGATGTGGGGCTTTCGAATGCGCGTAAGCTGGCCCATATTACGTATCTGAGCGCCGTAGGCATGGAACAGAAGTTCAAGCGTGCCCAGGATCAGGAAAATAAGAATCACTCGGTTACTTACAGTACTCCGTTTGATTTGAACTTGCCGCTCGAAAGCTATCTGCGCTATCAGGGGTCGAAGTTTGTCGACCGTTTCGATGCCAATAGTTATTTGCACATTGCACATGCGACGGATACCTTCGACCTTGAGACGGAATATGGTTCCCTTGAGGCAGCCTTCAAGGATGTGAAGGCTGAATTCCTGAATGTGAACCTGAGTACCGACTGGCTATTCCCGCCGCACGAATCCCGCCGCATAACGAGTGCACTCCTGAATGCGGGCAAGGTAGTGACAAGCCTCGAACTCGATACGCAGTTCGGACATGACGGATTCCTTATCGAAGTGGGTGACCTCGGTAAGGCCGTGGGCCGTTTCCTCGATAGTAAGATTATTCCGGCATCTCCGGAAACGCAGGTGATGCCAGTGTTCCATGACACCGAGGACTTTGACTTTATTGAAAGTTTGGTCGAAGAAAACAGCAAGGTGCTGGATCTCGGTTGCGGTAGCGGTGAATTGCTTGATTTCTTGAATAAGAAGAAGCATGTGAAGATTATCGGCATCGAGCGCAATTTCAACAGTATTCTGGATTGTCTCGAAAACGACGTGCCCGTAATCCAGCGTGATCTAGACGAAAATGGAATCAGCGATTTTAAGGATGGAAGCTTCGATTACGCTATTATCAATCGAACGATTCAGGAAATCCGTGACCCGGTAGCCCTATTGAATGAACTGTTGCGTGTGGCGAAGCGCGCTATCGTGACATTCCCGAATTTCGGACACTGGACCACTCGCGGAAGCCTCATGTTGCATGGACGCATGCCGAAATCTAAGGAATTGCCGTATGAATGGTACGATACGCCAAACATTCGCCTTCTGACGCTCAAAGATTTCTATACTCTATGTGATAAGGAAAGTCTGAAGATCGAGAGTATCCGCTATCAGAACGAACACAAGATGAGTAAGTTTCTAACGGCGCTTGGCCTCAAGAATTTCGGCACGGAACATGTCATGGCTATGGTGAGTAAAAAGTAGTTGATTTATAGATAGAGGAAAAAATGGCAATCTTATCGATGACGGGGTTTGGAAAGAGTGAATCGATGTACCAGGGAGCAAACTGCGTCATCGAAATCCGCTGTGTCAACAACCGTTTTCTGGACATTTCGTGCAAGTTGCCCAAGAATTTGGCTTATCTCGAAAATTCCTTCAAGAACCAGATTAAGGACAAGCTTGTTCGTGGTTCTGTCATCTTTAACATAACGCTGGGTTCTGGCAATGCCGGCAACATTCCTGTTTGCTACAATGAAGGGGCTATTGCGAAGTTTGTGGATATTACCCGTCAGATGCAGCAGAAGTTCGGCATTACGGGCGATATCAAGCTGGAACATATCCTCGCGCTCCCCGAAGTACTGCAGTTTACCGATGCTGATGCCGATTCTGAGGCGCTCGAAAAACATCTGGCTGCAGAGCTTGACAAGGCGCTAGACCAGGTAAATGCCATGCGTGCCAAGGAAGGTGCGAATCTCGCTCGCGATCTCGAAGGTCGCGTGAATCACTTGAATGAAGTGCTTGACAAGATTGAAGTGCTCGATCCCGAGCGCATAGAAGTGTGGAAAGGCAAGTTCAAGGAACGCATCAACATGCTGCTGAAGGATTCCGAGATTGATGATGTGCGCCTGTTGCAGGAAGCCTGTATCATGGCCGATAAGCTTGACATTCACGAAGAAATTACGCGTTTCCGTAGCCATAACAAGTTGTTCCTGAACGCCCTTAAGGAAGGGGGGGCGCAGGGCAAGAACCTCGGCTTTATTCTGCAGGAAATGGGCCGCGAAGCCAATACGCTTGGAACCAAGTGCCAGAGTGCAGATATTGCTGCCCTAGCCATCGAGCTCAAGAACGAGGTCGAATGTATCCGTGAGCAGAGCTTGAATATCCTGTAGTGAAGTCTGGTTCCGTTTGTGAACGCAAATCATGATAAAATCCCGCTTTTGAGTGGGATTTTCTTGTATTTTTAGGAAAAACTTAAAAAAGGACGGAACATGGATAATTTCAACTTCTACAGCCCCACAGAATTCGTATTCGGCATGAACCGTGAAAATGAATGCGGTGAACTCGTCAAAAAGTATGGCGGCACCAAGGTGCTGATTCATTACGGAGGGGGCTCCGCAGTGCGTTCGGGGTTGATTGACCGCGTGAAGGCAAGCCTCGATGCTGCAGGAATCCCGCATGTGGAACTCGGTGGCGTGAAGCCGAACCCGCACGATTCGCTCGTGTACAAGGGCATTGAAATTGTTCGCGAAAATGGGATTGATTTTATTTTGGCGGTGGGCGGCGGCTCTACGATTGATAGCTCCAAGGCCATTGCGATGGGTGTTCCCTATAAGGGTGATTTCTGGGACTTTTACGATGGCAAGGCCTCTGCTGCATGCGCGCTCCCGATTGGCGTGGTGCAGACGATTGCGGCGGCCGGTTCCGAAGGTAGCGGCGACTCCGTGGTGACCAAGGAAGACGGCATGCTCAAGCGCGGCGCGAGCAGCGAGCACATTCGCCCGAAGTTTGCGGTGCAGAATCCGGCCTTGCTTTGCACTTTGCCTGCATACCAGACGGCCTGCGGCATTACCGACATTATGGCTCACGTTTTTGAACGCTACTTCACGAATACGCTCGAAGTGGAAATTACCGACCGCCTGTGCGAAGCGGTGCTCCTCACGATGGTGAAGGAAGGCCCGCGCGCCATTGCCGACCCCGCCAACTACCAGGTGCGTGCGAACATCATGTGGGCGGGGACGGTAGCCCACAACGGCGTTGTGGGCTGCGGGCGCAGTCAGGACTGGAACAGCCACGCCATCGAGCACGAACTTTCTGCGCTTTATGACTGCGCCCATGGCGCGGGCCTTGCAGTCATCATGCCCGCCTGGATGGAATATGTGGTGGATCATAATGTGATGCGCTTTGCCCAGATGGCTACCCGCGTGTTCGGCTGCGAGATGAATTTTGAAAATCCGAAGGCGACCGCCCTCGAAGGCATCAAGGCTTTCCGCCGGTTCTTGCATTCCATCGGCATGCCCATCAACTTTGCTGAACTGGGTGCCAAGGAAGAAGACATCCCGAAGATGGTGGAAAAGCTGAACCCGGGTGACGGCTGGGGCTTTGTCCCGCTCAAGGCGAAGGACGTGACCGAAATCTACAAGATCGCAGCACACGCAACGGTGTAACTAGCTATGAGCAGTGAGGTCGTGCTTCGCACTTTGAGGTTTGAGGCGCTTGTAGGCGTGATTATAACCTCAAAGGACGCCGAAGGCGGCCGTGCTCATACCTCATACCTCACATACTCAATATGATTGCACTATTCATCGGTGGAACAGGAACTATCAGCATGGCCATCACGCGCCTTGCTGCATCTCAGGGCTGGAAACTTTACCTGCTCAATCGCGGGAACCGCCCCGCAGAAGATATCCCCGCAGGGGTTGAAATCATTAACGCCGACATCTACGACGAAGCTGCCGTTGCCGAAAAACTCAAGGGCATGGAGTTCGACGTGGTCTGCGATTTTATCGTATTCCATCCGAGTGCGCTTGAACGCGACTACCGCCTTTTCAAGGGCAAGACCAAGCAGTTCATGTACATCAGTTCTGCGAGCGCCTACCAGAAGCCGCTTTCGGATTACCGCGTTACCGAAGGGACACCTCTTGCGAACCCGTACTGGGAATACTCCCGTAACAAGATTGCTGGCGAAGAATTCCTCATGCGAAAATACCGCGAAGAGGGATTCCCGATTACGATTGTGCGTCCAAGCCACACTTACGATGAACGCCACATTCCGTTGGGCGTTCACGGCAAGAACGGAAGCTGGCAAATTGCGAAGCGCATGCTGCAGGGCAAGCCGGTCATCATTCACGGTGACGGTACGAGCCTCTGGACCATGACTTTCAACACCGACTTTGCCCGCGGCTTTGTGGGCCTGATGGGCAACGTGCATGCTATTGGAGAATCGTTCCAGATTACAAGCGACGAAACCTTGACATGGAATCAGATTTACAAGGCTGTTGCCGATGCGCTGGGCGTTGAACTCAAGCCCTACTACGTGTCTTCGCAGTTCCTTGCGGATGTGAGTGACTACGATTTGCTGGGGAGCCTCATAGGCGATAAAGCGAATTCCGTGGTGTTCGACAATTCCAAACTCAAGCGTGCTGTGCCGAATTTCCGCACCGAGGTCCGCTTTGACCAGGGAATCCGCCGCACTATTGATTACGTGCTAGCGCATCCGGAATTTCAGAAAGAAGATCCCGAATTCGACGCCTGGTGCGACAAGGTGATTGAAACGCTGGAAAGTGCAAAGGCGGCTTTGCGCTAACGGTCAAGCGCTTGCTTGTGAAATTATCGGCTCAGTTCCACCACATAGTCGGCGGCATTCACGAAATCTTGCGCATGCTCGATGGCGATGACGGTGTGGCCCGCTTCGGTGAGGCCGTGAATCAGGTCGAGTAGATGCTGGATGTCCTTTTGATGGAGCCCGCGGGCGGGTTCGTCGAAAAGGAAGAGCGTGTTCGGCGCCTTCGCGCGGGCAAGCGCGATGGAAAGACGCAAACGGGCGCGTTCGCCGCCGGAAAGGTGCGACGTGGTTTGCCCGAGGCGCAAGTAGTCGAGCCCGGTATCGATCAAGGGCTTCAACTTGTCGGCGAAGGGCTTCATATTAATGAACAATTTGTAGGCTTCGCCGACTTCTAGGTCATAGATGTCGGCGATGGAAAGCGACTTGAAGCGGACTTCAAGAATTTCATCTTTGAAACGTCTGCCGAGGCACACGGGGCATTCGGATTCTTCGTAGCCCGCGGGGTCGAGGATGACGCCTTCACCCTTGCAGTTTTCGCAGCGGCCCCCGGGGGCGTGCGTCGCGAATTTGCTTGCGGTGTAGCCGCGGACCTTGCTTTCGGGGAGTTTCGCGAACAGGTCGCGGAGAATCGTGTTCAGGTTGATGGCCGAGGCGACGGTACTGCGGCGGTTTCCGTGGAAATCGCCTGTCGAAAGAATCGATAGTGCCTGGATGCCGAGACTTTCGAATTCGCCCTTGGAGGCACGCGGGGCTAAGTTCCTGAAGAAAATCGTAGACTTGCCGCTACCGCTCTGGCCCGTGATGACACTGAACTTTTGAATCGGAAAATGCGCAGTGACCGGCTTCATGTCGAATAAGGCGAAATTTTCGATATTGATTGCTTCGCTTTGCTCGCAATGACGTTTTTTGGATTGCTTTGTTTTGTTTGAGGTCGGCTCCGCTGTAATTTTCGCAATGACGTTCTTTTTCTTCTCGTCCAAAAGCTTAATCCAATTTCCCGTAGGCGATGCTGGATTGCCAAGAACTTCTTTCGCGGTTCCTTGCAGCAGAATTTCGCCACCCTTTTCGCCGGCGCCAGGTCCCATTTCAATAATCCAGTCCGCTTTCTTGATGAGGGCTGGGTTGTGGTCAATAAGGACGAGCGTGTTTCCGCGAGACTGTACCTTCTTGAGGACTTTCCAAAGGGCTTCCACATCGCTCTGGTGTAATCCGCTGGCGGGTTCGTCGAGGACAATCAAAAGGTTGTTCAGGTGCCCGGTGCTGAGGCTCGAAAGCCGAAGTCTCTGGACTTCACCACCCGATAGGGTGGCGCCTGCACGCCCTGCCGTAAGGTATCCGATATCCAAATCGACAATCGCCTGGATGCGGTCAATCAATGTGCGGAATGCGGGCTGCTGCTTTACCGTCAGTCGATTGTCGAACAGGGCGTGCAGCCGGCTTTCGAGTTTCGCGAAAGGCGTGTTCAAAATGTCTTGCCAAGTGATAGGCTTGCCACTGCCACAGTCAATTGCAGCGCGGAGCAGGCCTTCATTCAGGCGTAATCCCTTGCAATGGTGACATTCTTCTTCGCTTTCGCCTTCGGCCTTGCCCGTTCCCAGACAATTGGGACATGCGCTTGTTCGCGAGTATGGCGAAAGGTCTTCGGCGGTGAGTTGCCTTAGCTGCAGGATTCCGTGGGTCTCGCAGCGAGGAACGGTGCTGTAAAGCCTAGGTTGACCGTTGATGTCTAGAGTGAGGCTTCCATGGGTGAGCTTCAGGACTCCGTCCACGGCTTCGGCAATACGTGTGCGCGTGTTCTCGCGGACGATCACGCGATCGACAACGATAAAGAATTTTTCGGGGACGATTTCCTTCTCTCTTGCAGTCAGGTCGGCGAGCGAGTAGCTGACGCCGTCGGCGAAAGCGCGCGTAAAACCTTGTGCGAGGAAAAGGGCCGAAAGTTTGTCGAGGTTTGTCTTGTTGACTTCAATCTTGGCGAGGAACTGAAGCTTTGATCCCTGAGGCAGGCTCGCGATTTCGCGAATCATGTCTTCCCGGCTTTCGCTTGTCGTCGGTTTTCCGCAAAGAGGGCATGCCTGTTTTGCGTTTGCTGCAAAAAGAGCTCTCAAGGTGCTGTCACATTCCGAGATGCTTAACGCATAAGCCTTGGCGGGTGTTTCTCCGTGGCTGGGGCCAATGGCTAGGCTTGCGGGCAAGCCTTCGGCACAGTCCAGTGGAATAATGCGGCGTCCACCTAGAAGTTCGGCTGCAAATGGGGATAATGTTTCGAGGTAGCGCCTTTTGGATTCCCCGTGCAGGGTGTCGAGGACGAGTGTCGATTTTCCGCAACCCGAAGGACCGCATACGACCGTTATCTTGCCCAGTGGAAACTGGGCATCTACGTTTTTCAGGTTATGCAACCTGCAACCGCGTATGGATATGAAATTTGAACCGGCCACGAGTTACATCATCCATTATCAATTGTCAATTATCAATTACTCTCGGATGGTGAATCTCAGTTCGCCGAACGGAGTGCAGAAATCCAGGTTTTCGAGGTTGTTTTCTTCGACTCCGGCGAACATGCGGTAGCCGCCGCCGATAGAGACCTCAAGCATTTTCGTGATACGGTAGTTGAAATGAACGGCCATGTCGGCAATAAACACGTAGTCTTCGGACTGGAATCCTTCGTCGCCATTTTCAAGTGTGTTAATGGCACCGCCGCCGATACGGACGGGTACCGAGATGGCAAAGTCGCTGATCCTAATGGGGAAGAGCTCTACGAAGGCGCCGAAGGAATTGTAATTGACGAGCTGCTTCTGCGGTACATTGTAGTTGCGGACATCGCTAATCGTGGAAACGTACCACATACCGGTCGAAAGTAGCGGGTTAAGGTCAATGCCGATGCGAAGTGACATGAAAATGGTTCCGTCATCTGCGATCATGGAATTTCCTCCGCCGATGCCGACGAGTGCTTTGATTCCGTCGTTTTTTTCTTCTTCGGGAGTGAACTTGACACTGCGGAGTTCTGCGTTGGCGAAGGCCGTGATGGCGATAATGAGCAAGAGAATCTTTTTCATAAGAGTATTCCTTATGGTAAATGGCTTCGGCTACATCCTGTCATGGGTCATGTTTAACCCTTCAGAGGGGCTTCCTTCCCAGTTCCAAATACGGTCTTTCGCCTCGGGCCAGTTGCAGATTGTCCAGACAATGGAGTTTCCGCAAAGCACGATGGTCCAAATGCCGAATACGAGGAAGAGAATGAGCGGAATGAAGGCTAGTGATCCGTAGAAGATGGACATTCTGGTCACGAGCATTGTCTGGATGAGCATGAGAATCTTTACATAAATGTTAATGCAGACCCAGGCGAGTGCCGTAATGCCGAGCGAAGAGAGCAAAAGTCTTTTCTTGGTGTAATTCTTGGGGTCTGGCCTAGCTGGCAGCGCGTATAGGGTCATGAATACGACTAGCATGAATGCTCCGTGGAAGGTCGCGTACCAGAAGGCGTTGATAAGGGTCTTTAGGACGGAAGGATCGAAATGGAACCCGTCCACGATAATCACGGAAAGGACATGTTGCATGTGGTTCACGAAACCTGCGTAAAGCCCGATGATGCCTGCGAAGATGAGAAGCAGGGGGGTGTAGATACGGATTTGCTTGTGTAACGGTCGGGATACCTTGTTTTCCCAAACCACGTTGAAGTTCGATTCTAGACTTCCGAAGGCGAGGATGAAGGTGATGAATAGACCGAGTGCGCCGATAAATCCTAGTTTACCGATAGGCACATGTTCTGCATTTTCAACGATGGTGATAATGGGGTCAATGGGCCATTTTAGGTCGAAAATGGCCAGCAAGTGTGGAAGATAGTCCGACACGAAATTGCCGAATCCGACGGCGATCGTGATGGACGTTAGTAAGATTAGTAGGGGTACGACAGCTAAAAAAGTTGTGTAGGTGAGGGCTGCGGCACGAGTAAGTCCATGGAAGTATAGAAAAGACTTGCCTGCGATAATGGCGATTTTGACGGGGGTGACGGAGCGCGCGGCTATCGCGTCGAAAAGCCGTTCCCAGGAAAAGTTTTTGAACCAATCGGGCATAACTGGCTAGAAAATCTAGAAAAAAAGGTGGATTTGGCGTTGCGAATTGTCCACATTTTGAGAAAAACATACCTAAATGTGGACTTTTTATTTTAACAAACGACTTATAAATCTAATATAATTGTATATTTTGAAAAATAATGTAGACTTTTTATAAATTATTGATTATCTTTGAAAAAGAGAATGCTGTACATGAACCGTTGTCTATGGACTGCGAAATGACAGAAAAAATGCGCTGTTCTAAGGAGCGGCAAATATATTAAGGGATGAACTTCACTATTTGGAGTAATTATGGGTAGAGTGACTAAAGTTTCTATGATGCTGACCGGCCTGTTGGTTGCGGGCATGGCTGTTCCGTCTTTCGCGGCGACCCGCCAGATGGAAAAACTTTCGCGAGGTCTTGCCGTTGCGAACACGGGCAAGGGTATGCTTGTGAGCTGGCGCCTCTTGGGCACCGAGAATCCGGACACGGAATTCAACCTTTACCGCGACGGAACGAAAATCGCCACCATCGGAAAGACTGCTGGCACGAACTACCTGGACGCTGACGGCAAGACGACTTCCAAGTACACGGTTGCCGCAGTGGTTGGCGGCAAGGAAGGCAAGGCGGAAGGTGCGCTTATCGTGTTGGACCAGAACAGCAAGGGGTTCCCGTACAAGACCATCAAGGGTCTCAATGTACCCAAGGACCAGACGATGCCGGACGGTTCCACATGCAGCTACAGCCCCAACGACATGAGCGTGGGTGACCTGGATGGCGACGGCGAGCTGGATTTGGTTCTCAAGTGGGATCCGAACAATTCCAAGGACAATTCCCAGTCGGGTTACACGGGATCGGTGTTTATTGACGGTCTGAAGATGGATGGAACCCTCCTGTGGCGTATCGACCTGGGCAAGAATATCCGTGCCGGCGCCCATTACACCCAGTTTATGGTCTACGACCTAGATGGCGACGGAATTGCCGAAATCGTGATGAAAACTTCCGACGGCACTGTCGACGGCAAGGGCAAGGTCATTGGCGACGGATCCAAGGATTATCGCTCCTCTTCGGGAACGATCATGACCGGTAACGAATTCCTGACGGTGTTCAAGGGAAATACCGGCGAGGCCGTTCATACGATTAACTATTGGCCTGCCCGCGGAAAGATTTCGGGGGATACCTACGGTAACCGCGACAACCGTATGCTGGCGGCGATTGCCTACCTGGACGGGGTTCACCCGAGTGTCATCATGAGCCGCGGTTACTATACCGAATTCTTTGTGGCTGCCTAGGATGTTGACCGCAAGGACCTCAAGTCCCGCTGGCTGCAAAGTTCCGACAAGAAGGGGCAGGGGCTTTACGGCGAAGGCAACCACAACCTTTCCGTTGGCGACCTGGATGGCGACGGCTTCGACGAAATCGTTATGGGGGCTGCCGCACTCAATCACGACGGTACACTCAGAGAGGTATTTTTTCTGATGGATACCGGTGATTATATGACGGATGAAAGTAAGACTGAATACGGTGTCACCGATCCTGATGAGGTTTATGACGGCGTAAAGCTGTCACAGGTTGAGTGGTATAAAGATAAGCATGATTCAATTGAAAAAGAATACGGTGAATTCAGGTCTGTGACGGTTGTTCATATTCCTCCTTATCAGACAGAACGCGAATATGCCGACAGTGACTTCCTTTACGGTGAAAAACGCGAGGGTGTATGCGAATCAGGCTTCGATGCGGGACTTATTGACGCTATGCTCGAAAAGGGAAGCGGGCAGGCTGTATATTTCGGACACGACCATGTGAATGATTTCGGAGTTATGTATGAAGATATTCTCTTATCATATATTCAGCCGTCAGGCTACGGTGCATATAATATGCAGACAAAGTTTGATGCTCCCGAAGATCAGTGGATTCAGGGATGTACGGTTCTTGATATTGCAGAAGACGGAACATATATTGCTGAAAGAATATATAATCACAAATAAGATATGAAATTATTGCCTTTTATTTTCACTGTTATTTCAGTGCTGATGCCGATAATTACACAAAAAACCGGACTTTCCGCAAGGTACGGACTCAGGATAAAAATGCTGTGTGCGTCTTTATATCTTACAGTCGGAATTTTATCTGCCGTTGCTTTTTTCAGAGTTACTGCATATTCTGCTATGATACTTGTTGCTCTGATTTTCGGTTTTCTCGGAGATTTTTTCTTAAGCTACAATAATGAGAAGTACTTTCTTTATGGGGTTATGCTCTTTGCCATCGGACACATTGTCTACAGCTGTGTATTTCTGTTTTCGGGAGAATCGAAAGCGGCAGATTATATAATTGCAGTGCTGATAATGTCAACGGTGCTTTATTTGCCGGTACTATACTTAATAAAGGTTAAAATTGATCTGAAGAAAATAGAAGCTGCATTTCTTGTTTATGCTTCAGTTTTGGTTTTTTCATTTGTCTGCGGTTTTTTAAGAGGTATTCTGATGATAAAAAACGGTAATACCTTTCAGGGCTTGTGTGTGATTACGGGCTCGGTTCTGTTTATTACATCGGATGTTATATTGGGTCTGAATCACGGCGGAGTAAAGCTTCCGAAGCTTTTCAGACATGCTGTTTCCTATACTTATTTCCCTGCACAGACTCTTTTTGCGCTCAGTATTTATTTTCAACAGGATATGGTTTTATGAATGATAAATTTATTCCCGTTATGCGTTTTGCCGTATGCAGTGACTCTCATATAGAGGGCATTGATTCAGCGGGATACAAAAGACTGAAAAAAGCAGTTGATACAGGTTTTTCATTTGCGGAAAATGATATTCACTACAGGAAGCTCGATGCTTTTTTTGTTGCAGGTGATATTACCGACAGAGGACGTGCTGAGGAGTTTGATGCCTTTAAGCATATTTATGATTATGTAACCGGAAAAGGCACACAGATGCTTTGTGTTGTTGCAAAAGGTCATGATTCAATAAGTATGGGAAAAAAATCTCTGGAGTATTATGAAACCCTCACAAATCAGCCTTCAGATTTTCATAAGGTTATAGGAGGATATCATTTCATAGGTCTTTCAACATGCAGATTGCCTGAGATATATTACACTCCGTTACAGAGAAAATGGCTTATAAATGAGCTTGATAAGGCAGTGAGAGATACTCCGCATAAGCCTGTCTTTCTTATGCACCACGAGCACGTAAAGTATACGGTTTTCGGAAGCAATGAAATTGATGGCTGGGGACATGATTTTTTTACTCCGATACTGAAAAAATATCCCAATACGGTTGATTTTTCAGGTCATTCCCATTATCCGTTGAATGATCCGCGGTCATTGTGGCAGAATGAATATACTGCAATAGGCACAGGGGCACTGAAATATACGGAGCTTACCGTGGACGGCGAACGAAAATTTCATCCGGAAAACAGAAGTGAATGCGGCAATTTCTGGATTGTTGAAATTGACGGACAGAATAATGTTCATCTTCTGGGTATGGATTGTGAAGCAGAAAAAGTACTTTGTGAGTATTATCTCGGCAACCCTGCCGATATAAGCAACAGAGAATATACCGAAGAAAAACAAAGGCTCAGAAGCAAGCCTCCCGTTTTTCCTGATGAAGCAGAAATAATAATCAAAAACGGATGTATTGAATATCCGAAAGCTCTCAGCAGAGACGGTATGCCTGTGTTTATTTACAGAGTATATGTTTACGATAAAAACGGAAAAGAAGCTGTATCAGCAAAGACTGTTCCGTCATATTATCTGTACAATACCGAAGACAGACTCCGTACAGATATCGGACATCCTCCTGCCGGTGTATACACTGTCAGAATCACAGCAGAAAATGCTTACGGACTTCAATCAGAGTATATAGAAAAAACAGCAGAATTTTAAGGAGAAAATCATATGGGTAAATTAACAGAAAAGCTTCAGAAATTTATGGATAATCCCGATGTGGCTTTTAAAGAGCAGATGGGCTATGTTTCGGGTGTGTTCGGAAACTGTATGGGACAGGATTCCGTAAGCACATATACTGACCAGTTTATGTATGACTATATGGGTCTTGAATCAAAGCATATGGTTGCCATGAAATCGACAACCACTGCAGTAAATATCTTTATTGCACCCATAGTCGGAGCAATGCTTGATAATAATCGTTCGGGAAAAGGTAATGCCAGAAGATTTATGATGGCTTCGGCAATTCCTTTTACCCTGGCTTCTGTGCTTATATTTGTTGTGCCGTCAACTTCTCTTACTTTTAATCTTATATGGAGCTTCCTGCTTTATCTTACATTCAATATAGCTGACACATTTTTTGATGTGGCATTATCAACTCTTTCCGTACGAATGACTCCCAATGCAAAATCCAGAAAAAATTTCTATACCGTGGCTCAGGTTGCTTCAACCTTAGGCTCGATGTTCCCCGGTTGGCTTGTTCCTATTATTATTGATGCTATGGACGGAGACTATAATACTGAAAAATGGGCATTCTTCACAGTTGCTCTTCTTTTTGGCATTCTCGGTCTTTTTACAATGCTGGTTCCGTGTATGACGCTAAAAGAAAGAAACCTTGTTCTTCCTCCCGATAATAAGAAAAAGGTGAAAATTGACTATAGGCTGATATTACTCAACAGACCTCTTCTTCTTTTGTGTCTGGCAAACTGCGTTGAGTCGGTAAGAAGGGTATGTTATAACTCACTGCCATTCTTTTATAAGCAGACGTTGGGCAGATACGGAATGAAAACTTATGTTGAAATGGCTTCATCAGCACTTTCATACGGTGGTCTTTTTTCGATTCCCTTTATAGGCAGAAAGCTTTCATCGAGAGATATTGTTGTTGCCGGCTATCTTCTTACCGGAGTATGTTACATACTTCTTGGTTTAGCAGGATATAAAAATCTCTGGATTGTAGGTATTCTTATTGCTGTCGGCGGTCTTCCTAATGCAGGTATGAGCGCTGCAAAAAGAGTGCTGCTTGCCGACTCAACAGATTATATGGAATGGAAGAGCTATCAGAAATACGGCATAGCAAAGCGTAACGAAGGTATGGTTTTTGCTTTCAGCACTATGATTTCAAGAATTTCAGCACTTTGGAAAGAGCTTCTTGTTAACGGCGGCCTTGCGCTTATCGGCTATCAGAGTGCGCAGATGATTAATGGCGAAATGGTTGAGGCAATTCAGACTCCTGAAACCTTGCACGGCATCT
>NZ_CALEFV010000336.1 GCF_937877005.1 uncultured Fibrobacter sp.
CCTGCCTGCGGAACGGTAAGGTTCAGTTGACCATTTGCGGAACCCGTGGCGATTGCCTGGCCGAGCATGTTCAGAAGTGCGTAGCGGCTATGTTGCGGAATACCCGTAACGGAAATATTTTGACCCTGTACCATGACGCTGAAGTTCGTTTTCGCGGCTTTAGCAGGCCGTGTACCGATGGCGTCCGTGCCGTCGGGAATTTTCACCGGCGTGTAGCCCTCGACGCTGCCGACGCACTTGACATCCTTGATCCAAAGCGAGGGGCTGAAAGCGGTGTCGATGACGTTGAAGCGGATTGCCTTTACGAGGTCGAGTACGGGTGTTCCGGGAATGTCGCTTTGCCATCCGTTATTGGTCATCCAGCCCATGTCGATATTGACGGTTTCCCAATCCATGGTGAGCGGCATCGCGATGTACGGGAAGTCCCAGGCGCCACTGCCAAATCTTTCCGTTGATTCGTTCCAATCGTAGTACAGCGTGAGTTCGTGGTTAGAGCCCTTATAGGTGTACTGGAGCATCTTGCACTTGGAAAGGTCCGCGGCACCATCCAGAACGTAGTCCGCCTTTGCGTAGGGGGAATAGCTGAAGGGGCTGCTGGGGT
The DNA here is from genome assembly GCF_937877005.1 of uncultured Fibrobacter sp. Taxonomy (GTDB): domain Bacteria; phylum Fibrobacterota; class Fibrobacteria; order Fibrobacterales; family Fibrobacteraceae; genus Fibrobacter. Next base: position 602 of record NZ_CALEFV010000336.1, read on the forward strand.
CGAGAACGATATCGTCCATCTTGCCGACGCCATCTGCGGAATTGTCCTTGACGCTAGATGTGCCGTAGTTTCCGTCGCCGTCAGCCTCGACCGTATCGGCGAATATTTTCCAGGAACCCTTGATTTCGCTCAGGTCGCCGTAGGTCACCAGGTTCGGGAGGTTATCCGTAATTTCGCTTTCCCAGTTCAGGCGCTTGGTGTAGGTAGTCTTTTGCGGCAGAATGTTTGCGCGGGTGTAGTCGGCCACCGCGTCGCTACCGAGGAAGGGGCGTTCCACATTCCACATTGCGGTGGAAAGTTTCTTTTCGTTGGTCCACTGCAAGAATGCTTCAAGCTGAGTTTTGTTGTCGGCGTTACTGAAAATGTCATGGATGCCGCCCCATTCGGTGACGAACACGCTCAGGCCCGCCGCCATCGCCTTGTTGGAACTTGCCGTGTGTTCCGATGTCTTGTGCATGTTGGCATAGAAGTGGTAGGTGTAGGCGACGTTCTTGTCGTTCACCGGATTGTTTACGGCGTCACCTGCCATGGAAGACCAGACCGGCGTACCGACGATAATCAGGTTGTCGGAGTGTTTGCGAATAGCCGCAGTGACGGTGTCGGCGTAGGCCTTCAGGTCGTCCCAGGATTCGCTCACGGGCTCATTGTAGATTTCGAAGATTACATGGGGGTACTTTCCGTAGCGAATGGCCATGCGTTCGAAGAAGTCGGCGGCGTCCTTGGCGGTAAAGCAGAGCTTGTTGTCGTTGAATTCAAAACGGGGCTTGACACCCTTGTGGATGCAGTTGTAGTAGCCACCTTCACTGTGCCAGTCGATGAGCACGTAGATGTCGTTTTCAATGGCGGCCTGCACGACCGTGTCCATTTTTGCTTCGTAGTATTCCGGGCGGGTCATGTACACGCCCTGGCCCCACGGCGCGACGGTACCCATGGCGCTACGCACGAGTTCCACGTTCCAGCCGCCTACCAGCGTATCGATGTAGGTGTTGCCGTAAAAGCTTACGCCCCAGGGCCAGTTCTGGCTCCACGAAAGGCTCATGCCGCGAAGCTGGACTTCCTTGCCGTCGACGACGCCGTCTGCGCTACCGTAGATGCGGCCTTCGCCTGCCGAGTTTTTGGCGGCCTGCAAGGCTCCGTATTGACTTACGGGGCCGACACGCTTGGGCTGGATGGTGGCATATGCGTTTGTGACGATGGTGGCCGCACAAACCGCCACGGCGGTCAACGCCGAGCTCTTGAGAAGTTTCATAACACACTCCTATTTTAGTTTGTTAAAAATTCGCTAGAAATTCTTTCCGAGTTCCGGCCACATGCCGGGAGAAATTCCTTCTATCTTAATATCGTCTAGGTAAAATTCTGCGTCGTTTTCAACTACAAAGTTTATAGAATTGACGGCGGTCAAGTCCGTTTCCAATTCTTCGGTGGTAATGGTATAGCGCTTCCATTCGCTGTCCAGTTCGATTGGCGCGGACATGGCGAACACCTTTTCGCCGGTGCTGTCGCGCAGGGTGAGCTGCAGGAACAGTTCGCCATTTCCCTTGGCGTCAAAAGAGATGGAGGTGGCTTCGCTCAGGTCGAAGAAAGCGAAGTTCTTGTGGTTCTCGTAGTCGTCGCCCAGGGCGAATCCCGCTACGCCGAAACGTCCGTCGGTTTCCTCATCCAAGTCGTACAGCAGGTGCATCACGTATCCCTTGTCCGGGTCCTTTTCGAAAAGGTTTTCTAGGCCGGGCTCGTTGAGAAGCTTGCTTCCGCCGCCCAGCGTGGAATCGGTGAGGACGAACCACCAACCTTCTCCGAATGTGCGACCGAGAAGGGAACGATGGGTTTCCCATTGTTCGAAATTATCTACCAGAATGAAAGGCGCTGCGTCCAGGTCGATGGCGTTGGTCGCTTCTACGGTGCTATCTGCCATGGCCTGGACTTGGAATACGCGGGTTTCGTGATCATCTTCGACGAAGGCGAAATGTTGACCTTCGGGAATGCCTGAAATTTCGAAGTTGCCGTTGTTGTCGGTAATGGATGTCTTGTCGAGAATCTTGACGGTGGAGCCTTTGACAAAATTCCCGTTTTGCGTAATGGTGCCCTTCAGCGATGTACTGGCACTTGCGACGAGTGTTGTTTGCGAGGTTGAATCGCCGAAGTTTATCCAGTTCATCGCCGACAGGGAATCTCCCGAGCGGGCTTCGACAAGATGCAGGCCGCTTAAATTCGTGCCGAGTTCCGTTTTGCCGTTTTCGTCGAGCGTGTCGACGGAAACGAGGTCCATGCTCTTTTCTGTCATGCGCCAGGTGCGTGCAATGGCACGGGCGAGCGGAGCGCCGTCGGCCTTGGTGAATGCGATGGCGGCAAGTTCGGTTTCGCCTGCGTTGCTGCCGGTGCCGTTTGCAATGTCGTTACTTGCGCTGTCGGAGCAACCGGCGACGATCATTGCTGCAAAAGCGCAGACGACTACCCACGTCCAACCCAATCCATCCCCAATTTTCATCGATAAAGACTGGGTAGCCGCTGCGTTAGGAGAATTCTTGCTGATGCTCTGCATTATTTGTCCTCCTTTGCTCGGGGTACTAGTTGAAATCCGACATGGCATACGCGGTCGGGCGATTTTTCTTCGCGGGCGATGGCGAGGATCTTTTCGCGGAGGGTAGCGATTTCTTCGCGAACCTTTTCAAAGCTTTCTTTGGAAAGGCTGCAGGTGACACTGGTGATGCTTCGGTCGTCGCTAGTGAAGCTGTCGTAGACTTCGGCGTTAATTTCAAGATTCTTGAGGTGATACTTGCGTAGAATGGTAGAACGTACGCGAGGTGGAGTCGAAACGATCGGACTCGTAACGAGGTACTTTCCGTCTTCGGTGGTGGTGATGAACCCGGCCTCGGTCAGATAATCGATGCCGCTCTGTACTTGTGGGGCGCGGAGCGTGGGGGTGAACATGCGACCGATGCGTTCGGCGGAAGTTCCTGCGGGAATTAGCGGCAGGAGGTCGCGAAGGACGGGGTAATACCACTTTGAGAAGAACTTGAGCGTGGAGTCTTGCAGGGCGAATTCCTTGTTGCGGCTTCTTGTGGCGAGTAGTTTTTTGAGGAATACTTCGCGGCGGTCCATGTTGCGCTCGTTGCCGAACTTCACCATGTCCATGAAATATTCGGTTTCCTCGTCGTTTAAATTCCAGGCTTTGGCGAGAGTCTTTGCGTTGACTACAGAAAGTGGGCGGCTGCCATCGAGAATACGGCTAAAGAAAGCGGAGCCGGACAGGCCAGCGTTTTCCTGGATGGCTCGCAACGAAAGACCGCTTTTCTGCAATGTTTCCAAAACATTCTTTATGTATTCCCGGTAATCGAAATACATAAAAACATTTTCGTTTATTGATGCAATAATTTTGGAAACATTGTTCATGCTCCTAAATATAAGCAAAACTTTTTTAAAATGCAATAGAAAAATTTAAAAAATTCAAATTTTATGGAAACACTTCAAAAATGGCGTTTTTTAAGCCTTTACGTGAAAATAATCCACTTCGGGGTGGCTGATGTAGAGGCCGCTGACGGAGGCTTGCGGGTACATGGCGCCGTTTTCGGTGAGGCTGATGCCTACGCTGCCAAAGTCGATGAGTTTTGCGACATTGAAGATTTCCTTGATATTTGGAAGCACGGGGTAGCCGACGGCTGGGCGGATGCCTTTCCAGCCGTTGGTGCGCGCGAGTTCCTGGCTCAGGTATTCGGCGCCCGCTTCGGCGAGGCGGTCGGCGACAGTCTGCATCAAAAGAACGTCGTAGTCGCTGCCGCCCTGTTCGGCTTTCATCTTTTCGAGGCGTTTGACGAAGGCGTCGCTCACGGTGACGGCGAAGGCTCCCACGATGTCGATAAAGCGGGATTGAGATTGCTTCGTCGACTTGTCGTCTCCTCGCAATGACAAAGAAGGCGTTTCTTTCGTCTCAACGGCAGGGGCTACGTAGTCACAGAGGGCGAGGCAGGTGCCTTCCGGGTTCTGCTGACGTGCCGTAGCGACTTCGACGATGTCGGAGTCGGTGCCGGTACGGCCCGTGTTGAACTTGATTGTACTTTCCGTACCGGCTGCAGGGTAGAACGCCTGCACGGCACGCAGCGCATACTCGGGCTTCGTGAGCGACTTGATAAGTTCTTCGGCGTCGGCCTTGAGTTTCTTTGCTTCTTCCTGGTCGGCCTTGACCTTCCAGGTAAAGAAGAAGTATTCCCAGCTGATAAGCGGGATGACTTTTTCCAGCGGGATGGGCGGGAGCTTGCTTTCGCCCATGAACGGAGGCTCCACGGGCTGGTACTTGCTCCAGTCGCAAAGGTAGCGGCGTTCGAGGGGCGTCTTCTCTGCTGCGGCCATGGCGCTTGCGGCTTCGGTCTGGATGCCGTTTTGCTTGTCGCGAATTCTCTGCTGTTCGACCCGGTTTTCCTGAATGGTCTGCTCGCTGGTCGCGGGGTCCAGAAGCTTTTGCACGAGGCCCGGGTTACTGGCGGCATCGCGCACGTGGAATACGGGGCCTTCGTAGCACGGGGCAATCTTTACGGCCGTGTGCGTGGGCGAGGTCGTTGCGCCGCCGACGATAATCGGGATGCGCTGGCCTGCGTCCTGCATGGCCTTTGCCACAGTGCACATTTCTTCGAGGGAGGGCGTAATCAGCCCGGAGAGGCTCAATATATCGGCCTTGTTTTCGATGACCGCCTTCACGATGACGTCTTCGGGAACCATCACACCGAGGTCCACCATCTCGTAGCCGTTACAGGCCATAATCACGGAGACGATATTCTTGCCGATATCGTGCACATCGCCCTTCACGGTCGCAATCACGATCTTGCCGCGGCTTGATGCATTCGCGTCCTTGCCCGCCTCGATGTAGGGCTGCAAGATTTCTACCGCCTTCTTCATGGTGCGTGCGGTCTTCACCACCTGCGGCAAGAACATCTTGCCTTCGCCGAAGCGGCGGCCCACTTCGTTCATGCCGTCCATGAGCGGGCCAGAGATGATTCCCACGGGGCTATCGCCGCGGTTGATGAGTTCCATCAGGTCGGGCTGAAGCGTTGTCGAAGTTCCCTTGAGGAGTGCTTCTTGCAGGCGTTCCTCGGGGGTCGTGGGCTTGGCTTCGGCGGCGCTTTCACCTGCGTCCGCGGAACTTGTACCCGCGCCTGTGCTCATGGCGAAAATCGCCTTCGGGTCGTACTTGGTACCCGCTTCCTTGGCGGCAGCGGCGGCCGCAGTCATGCGGCTTGCAATTTCAATCAGCGCTTCGCTGGCATCCGGCTCCGTGTTCAACAGCACTTCGGTGATGGCCATGCGGAGTTCCAGCGGAATCGTCTTGTATTCGATAATCGCGCTGGGGTTCATGATGGCCATTCCCATGCCGTTGGGAATCGCGTAATGCAGGAATGTGGTATGCATCGCTTCGCGTAGGTAGTTGTTTCCGCGGAAAGCGAACGAAAGGTTCGAAAGTCCGCCCGAGATGCGCACGCCGGGCAGGTTGTCCATAATCCAGCGGACCGCACGGATAAAGTCAATGGCGTAAGCGTTGTGTTCCGCCATGCCCGTAGCGACAGTCAAAACGTTCGGGTCGTAAATAATGTCCGAAGGATCGAAACCGAGCTTTTTGACCATGATGTCGTAAGCGCGGGCGGCGATCTGTACGCGGCGCTCGTAGTTGGTGGCCTGGCCTTCTTCGTCGAAGAGCATCACGATGACCGCACCGCCGAGGCGCTTGATGGTGCGCGCGTGATCGATAAATGCCTGTTCGCCCATCTTGAGGGAGATGGAGTTCACGATGCACTTGCCCTGGGCGCACTTGAGGCCCGCTTCGATGACTTCGAAACGGGAAGAGTCCACCATAATCGGCACGCGGCTGATGGCCGGGTCCGATGCGAGCAGGTTCAAGAAGGTCTGCATTTCGGCGGTGGCGTCCAGCAGACCATCGTCCATATTCACATCAATCACGTCGGCGCCGTCTTCGACCTGCTTGCGTGCAATGTCCAGCGCTTCGTCGTAATTCTTCTCGTTGATAAGTCGCAGGAACTTCTTGGAGCCCGCCACGTTGCAGCGTTCGCCCACCTTCACAAAGTCTTCGGCGTTGCAGCTGTCAGCACCGTCGCTCGGGCGCACCTGTTCCTTGAACAGCGGCTCCAAACCCGCGAGTCGGAGCAGCGGGCTCGTGGCGTACTTGGGTGCTGGCTTGCGGCGTTCGTAATCGGCCGGCAGGGCGTCCAGCATCTTGCGCATGGCGGCGATGTGTTCCGGAGTGGTACCGCAGCAACCGCCAATCATGTTCACCAGCTTGTCGTCCAGATAGACGCCCATCAGGCGCACCATGTCCTCGGGCGTGTCGTCGTAACCGCCGAACTGGTTCGGGAGACCTGCGTTCGGGTGACAGCTGATGTAGCAGGGCGCGACCTTGCCCATGCGGCGCAGGTACGGCACCATACCGTCGGCACCGAGACCGCAGTTGAGGCCGATGGAAAGCGGGTGCATGTGCATCACGCTTACGGCGAACGCTTCCACCGTCTGGCCCGAAAGTGTACGGCCCGAGGCGTCGCTCACTGTCATGGAGAACATGACTTCGACCGGGCGTGAAACTTTTTCCATCACCTTGGTAAATGCACTTGCGGCGGCTTTCGCATTCAGCGTGTCAAAAATCGTTTCAATCAGAATTGCGTCGACGCCTTCTTCCACCAGTACCTGGATCTGTTCCAGGTAGGCATCTTCCAGTTCGTCGAAAGTAATGCTACGGCTCGCGGGGTCGTTCACGTCTTCGCTCATCGAGAGCATCTTGCTGGTGGGGCCCACATCGCCCAGGATGTACACCTGACGGCCGTACTTTTCCATGGCCTCTGCCGCGGCCTGCTTTGCGATCTTCACGGCGGCGCGGTTCATTTCGGCAATGCGGTGTTCCTGGTGGTATTCGTGCTGGCTCACGCGCTGGCTCGAGAACGTATTCGTCGTCAGGCAGTCCACGCCCGCATCCACGTAGCGGCGCTGGATATCGAGAATGATTTCCGGCTTCTCGATGGAGAGCATGTCGTTGTTCGCGCCCTTGATCCCGTAAGTCTGAATGACAGAACCCATGCCGCCATCCAGCAGCAACATCTTGTTTTCGAAAGCTTCACGTAGCGTCATTTTCTTTTCCATGGCACGAACCATTACATTTTATGCATTTATTTAGTTTTATGCATAAAAAATAGGAATTTGCAGGTGATGTTGCAAGCCAGAAATAAAAGATGTCCGAATTTCGTTGTATGTTGCGCGAATTTTATGTAGATTGGAAATGAAGGAATCTATATGGAAAAGGAACCTGAAGTCATAGATATGAACGGTGCGTCTCCCCTGCAGAAGGGTTTTGCCGTATTCTTTGTCATCATGTCGCTGCTGTACACTGTATCGCCGATTGATGCGATTCCTGATGCCGTTCCCGTGGTGGGTTGGCTCGATGATGCTGGCCTGCTCCTGACGGCCACCATGAATGCCGTACAGCAGTTTGCAAAAAATCAGGATTCCTCTATGGTGAAAATCCTGAAATACGCCAAATGGTTTTTGGTCCTTTTCACCATTATCGCGGTGTTGCTGCTCGGCGGGTTGATTGCCGCCTTTATCGCTCTGTTCGTTTAGTAGTCTTTTCTGGAAACGACCCTGTTCTAGTCGGATAGCTTTGGGAATGAGACCCGTGGGGATTCCGTTAGTCTTGTTTTCTAATTTTTTCCATTCGCCGTTCTTGAGGGTTTCGACGTTGGTTCCGTCATCCTTTTCGACATGGGGACCTTATCTGGTTTCTAGGATCCTCTTTGCGTTTGCCACGCGTTCGGGACTTGGGGATTTCGTATCCTTGAGCGCATAGTCGATTCCCATTTCCTTGTACTTGGGCATGGCGAGCGAATGGTAGGGGAGAACTTCGACCTTCTGCACGTTCGAAAGCGTGTCGATGAATTCGCGTGTGCGGATTAGGTAATCATCGTTGTCGCTTATGCCAGGAACTAGCACGTGGCGGATCCAGATGGGCTTGTGGATTTCGTCCAGGTAACGGAACATGTTCATGTTGTGCTCGATGGAATGTCCTGTCAGTTTCTTGTGCTGTTCCGGATCGATGATTTTCAGGTCCACGAGCAGCAGGTCCGTGCTGTTCATGAGCCGATTGAAATTGCCGAAGTATGGTTCGGTGCGCACGAAGTTGACTCCTGACGTGTCGATGCAGGTGTTGATCCCTGCCGCCTTGGCGAGTTCGAAGAATTCGATGAGAAAGTCCATCTGCATCAGGGGCTCGCCACCGCTCACGGTGATGCCGCCTTCGCTACCCCAGTAACTTTTGTAGCGCAGGGCCTTCCTTAAAAGATCCTCGGCAGAAATGTCGAATGCGCCTGCATCGTCGCCCTTGAAATCCCAGGTTTCGGGGTTGTGGCAGAATAGGCAACGCATGGGACAGCCTTGCGTAAAGACAACGAAGCGAACTCCCGGTCCATCGACCGAGCCGAATGTTTCAAGCTTGTTGATGCGTCCGAGCGTGGGCATGAGCTATGTCGAGGCCTTGTCCAGTGCCTCTCCGGCTAGTTCTACGCAACGGTTGCAGGAAATGATTGCCTGTGGGCGAATTTCTTTGCAACGGGTGCAGCCCTGTGCACCTTCCTTAAATAACTGCTCGATATTGTCTGCCCTGGCGGGGCAGAGTGTCTTTGCGGCGTGAAGTGCTCCGCAGTAGCCGTCTGGGGCGCGACCTCCGCCAAAATTGCGGAACTGCTCGGCGAATGTCAGCGATTCCTCTTCGGTCTTGCCTTTGCTGCGGGCAAAGCCGTAAGCGACGGACATGGCGCAGTTGCCGCGCTTCTCGGCGTGATAGTTTTTCGAAATTTCGGCAATGGACATTGATGTCTCCTGTGTCTAGTCTAAAGTTACAAAACTATCGTATGGTGTCGGCGGAAATTGCTTCGCGGATTTCGTGAAAATCGGTCTGCCCATGAATTTTATCATCCTTGCGGCCGATATCTTTGTTGCGACGACCGTTTCCCCTCAGTAAGGGTTTCTATATTTTAGCTTAAATTTTAAGAAAGGAAAAAATATGCATACTTCATTCATCGTTTTCCAGGTGCTGGTGCTCCTTGTTATTTTCGTTGCGATTCTCCGCATGCGAGCCAAGATTCGCGCCTTGTCGAAACGCAATGATCCCGATGCGCAAAACAACATCCCTTACGACGAGTGCCTGGCAAAGAATGCCAAGAGGTTCCAGTATGGCTCCTTTACGGATGCCCGCGATGGCGAAACCTACCGCACTGTCAAAATAGGAAACCAGGTCTGGATGGCCGAAAATCTCCGCTTCAAAGCTGAAGACAGCTTCGCTCCTGCTGATGACGAGGCTAATGTGAAGCAGTATGGACGTCTTTACACATGGACATCCGCACTGAATATTCCGAGCGAATTCAGCGAACAGTCTCCTGCGAAGGACCTTGCCATGTACAATAGCATGAAGGATCCGAACTATGCGGGTGTTTCGCCGGAAGGCTGGCATATTCCGAGTAACAAGGAATGGGAAACGCTGTTGGAAAATCTCGCGCCTAAGTCCAATGGCAAGGAACTACGCAGCGCCTGCATCTGGCATGAACCGGGTGAGGATTCCCTTGGATTCTTCGCGCTGCCTGCGGGTTACCGTTTCGGAAATGGAAGTTTCTGCCGCTTTGGTACCCGAGCCCGTTTCTGGAGTAAGGACGAATATGGCAAGTGCAACGCCTTCCGTCTGAGCCTCACGGATGAATCCGTGGACATCGAGGGCGTCTACAGGTCCGATGCCATTTCTGTCCGTTGCGTCAAGAACGCCTAAAAGTTAGGGGATGTTTATGGAAAAGTAAACACCACTGCGTTATTGAGCCTGGCTCTACTTCTATTTTCTAGATACGGGCAACATCTATTTTTCATCACGAAATCCACTGCCAAGAATGGCAAGCTTTCGTGCATCGTGCCTCTGATGAACCATAACGAAGGCTAGACCGCCAAAACTGAAATTAAAAGGACCTGGACTGAAGGTTGTCCGGGTCCTTTTCCTATAGCAAAGGTGGCCATTCTGGCCGAATTTGGGCTTTTTTTGTTGCGAGGTGATGGTTGTCACGCGGTTCTTGGATAAAACGTCCATGCGAAATTCTTCGAAGGTATACGATTTTTTACCTGTAAAGGCTATTTTAATATTGTTAAATTACAGGTAGAAAAACTATGGTTACGTTTTCTGACATATCGGATTATCGCGACTTCCTGAAGGAGTACTACGACCGCAGAAAGGCGGAGATGCCTTTCTACTCGTATCGTATGATGGGGGACAAGCTGGGGCTGGATTCCAGCTACCTTTACCGTGTGCTGCAGAAGAAACAGCACCTGCCGGCCCATGCGCTCCCTGCCGCGAAGGAAATCCTTGATCTGTCTGGCCGTGAGGCCGAGTATTTTGATTTGCTCTTTTCTGCTGCGGTAACCAAGGATAAGGTCAAGCGCGAAGAATTGATGGCGAAAGCGGTCTCTCTTAGGGATGTGGACCGTCATAGTTTGCAGGCTGCAGAACTCAAGCTGCTCGAAAATTGGTGGATTCCGGCTGTCCGGGCCTATTTGGAGCTCAATGGCGGCGTGGTGAACCTGAAGCAGATTTCTCGCGATATCTGCCCCCCGATTACCGAAGAACAGGCCAAGGAAGCCATTGACACTCTCCTTGAGGTGGGGCTGGTCAAGAAGATGGCTTCTGGTAAACTGGCATTGACGGATGCCCATTTGACGGTCGGCGGTCCTGAAAAGAAGATTGCGGTCCGCAAATTCCAGAAACAGGTGCTCTCTTTAGCGAGCGATGCGCTTGATAACGTTCCCGTAGACGAGAGAAATATTTCTACTCTTACACTGTCTGTGGACCAGTCCTGTTTTGAAGACCTCGGGGATATGCTCCGGGAATTCAGGCGCTTAGTTCAAAAGAGGGTGGATAGTGCAAAGAATTCAGACCGTGTAATGCAGCTTTCCATGGCTTTCTACCCGGTCGCACGTAAGGGCGGGGTTGGAACCGTCAATGCAACGGAGGACGCCAAAAGGGAGTCGAAATGAGAAACTGGGTGTGGAAAATAGCTTTTGTGGCGTTGGGTGGAATCTTCGCCGCATGCACTGCCGACAGCGACAGTGTCGCGGGTTCTTCGCTTGAGACGGAGAATTCGGTGGCTGTTGCGCTTACGGTGCAGAGGGAAGGTGGGGCTCCCGCCGCCCGTTCTAAGGTTTTGGTGCGTCCGTCGGAATTCCTGGCGGGTGCGAATACGCTTGCTATTACGAAAGATATTAACGAACTTGATTCTGACTCTCCGGTGGTCGCGGCGGATTCTGCTCAGGGAATCCTGAACCTCGAAACCGACGAGCAGGGCCACCTGAACCTGCCGAGGCTTAAACCCGGCACATACATGATTGAAGCGCGTCAGGAAGCCGAAAGGGCCGTTTCCCGTGTGGTCGTTACCGACAGCTCGCTGGATTCCGTGTCCATGACAGTGATGACGGCCGGTTCCATGACCGGTAAGGTCTATCTGCCGACTGGCGAGAAATCCGTCACGGTGAGCATTCAGGGGCTTGACTACTTTGTGGAAACCGACTCCCTCGGTAACTTCGAATTTGAAAACTTGCCCGAAGGTTCCTTCCGCGTGGTGGGCTTTGTGTTCAATACTTACGAAAGCGTCGGTCCTGACGGTGAAACGGAAACCTTTAGCAGTTACTTGCCTGTGGGCATCAGCTCGGCAAATGTCAAATCCGAAACGACTGTCGAGAACGTGACGATTGGTCAGCGTCCAATCAATATCGGACCGGCTCCTTCGGATTCTAGCAACGATACGACCGTGACGGATACGGCTGACATCTATCCGGTTGTGTTCTTTGAAGATTTCGAGGATAGCACCAACGGCTGGTACAAGACTGTGTCGAGGTATGGCGTTGTTCATGCGCTTGATGCTCAGTTCGACAAGGTGCGCGAAGGCCTGGTGGCTCATTTTGAATACCAGAACGATTCCAACTACAACTGGGTACTGATGGGCCGTTCCCTGAATGCAGTGGTGGACTTCAGTGACCTTGATTCGGTGGTGTTCTGGGCTCGCTCTGGCCTTAGCGATTCCGCTCAGTGGATCAGCTTCTCGTTTGATGTGCTCCTGGATAGCGCGGAACTTGAAAAAAACGGCTACGAGAACGGCAAGGCATGGGTCCATCTGTCCCTGGATACTACCTGGCAACGCTACGTGGTGACTCCGGATGACCTTCTAGAGACCGATTCTACCAAGAATGGGGGAAATATCGGCTGGGAAAATGTCAAGGATCATGTGACGAACCTGAACCTCTTTGGCGGTGGCATCGGTGGCCCGTACGAGATGTGGGTAGACGACATTACCATCTACGGTGTCAAGGGAATAGATCCGTAAAATACCTTGTCCATCGTGGATAAATCATCCATATAATATGTTAAGGGCCGATAGAAATCGGCCTTTTTTGTGGGTAATTTTAGGGGTATGGATGGCAAATTGCCATCCCAATAAGGAGTGCTTATGCATTATGGGAAAGTGTGGAAAAAGTCTACTTTGAGGAAGGCGGCTTGCTTTGTTGTCGGCCTAGCTGCGTTTGGCCTCGCCGATAACCCGATTTCAACATATCATTATCTGGCCGACCCGTCGGCGGCATCTGATGGCGATACGTTCTACATTTTGACTGACACTGATGACATGTGCGTCAGTTCCGACCCGTTCAACTATGACATTATCGGTCTTTATGCCTTTACTTCCGAGGACATGAAGAACTGGACCGACCATGGCCTGATTTTCGAGAGAAAACGTGAGTTTGACTATGTCGGCAATACATGGGCTTCTGGCATCGCCGTGAAGGACGGCAAGGTTTACATCGTTTATCCGGATGGCGCTGGTGGCGTGGGCATGATTACCTCCAACAGCATTGATGGTCCTTACAAGGACCCCATTGCCGAAAACCATGGTGTCAACAAGATTGCAAGTCACTGGGGTTCTAGCGTGCTTGGCGGATGCGATGATATCGCGAACTGCTTTGACCCGGGTATCTTTATCGATGACGACGGCAAGGGTTACATCATCTTTGGCGGTGGAAAGAACGACAAGAGACCGTACGGAAATAACTTTGATATTGTGCAGTTCTCCGATAACAATGGCAAGGTTACCGTTGACAAGAATACCCTCAAGCGAATCCAGGCTCCGAACTCCTTCGAGGCTCCCTACCTGCACAAGAAGGGTAGCAATTACTATTTGAGCTTCAACAATAGTTCCCAGGTGATTGACTATAGCATGTCTACAAGCATTACTGGACCTTACACCTATGTGGGCGAAGTAATCCCTGCGATTTGGCAGGTCCCCGATGCAGGAGGCCACGGTGGCAACAACCATCAGGGCTTTGCTGAATTCAAGGGCAAGTGGTATGCCGTCTATCATGACCGCCGTTTGGTTTCCGCCTCGGAACATCCGATTTCCTGTAGCGCCAAGGAAGGCTGCGTGAAGGATCCGGAACCGGGTAACCATAGAAGCGTCTCCATTGACGAACTCACCTGGAATGGCGACAAGATGAACAAGCTTACGTTTACCAATCCGGGCCCGAAGCAAATCAAGAATTTCGACCCTTACAGGACCTACAAGGCCTTGACCAGTTCCAAGCAGCGTAATGTGCGCAGCCGTACCGACTGGACTCGCGGTCAGGCCGTGAAGCATGTGCTGACTCCGCTTGGCACGAAGGAATCCTGGATTCGTGTTTCTGGGGTGGATTTCGGTAACGGAGCCCAGAATCTTCGCGTCAAGGCGGCAAGCGTCGCAGATGGCAATACCATTGAAATCCGTAAGGGTAGTGCAAGTGGCACTCTCGCCGGTTCTTGTTCCTTGACAAAGACTAGCGGCTGGAACAGCTACGTCGATAACGACTGCGCCATGAGCGGCCTTAGCGGCGTCGTGGACGAACTGTTCTTCGTGTTCAAGGGCTCTAAGGATTCTACCATGGGTATTCTCGAATGGGAATTCCAGGGCACGAAGCGTGAGCCCGAACCGCAGACTGCATTTGGTGGCACGGCCTGGGCTATTCCGGGCAAAATCGAGATGGAAAACTTCGATGAACCGGGTTACGGTGCTGGCAATGATTCTTACAGCGACAACGATGCTGATGACCATGGCGCCGAAAGCAATGGGGGCAAGAGCTACCGCGAAGGTACGGGTGTAGACATCTACAAGAAGGCTACCGGCTACGTGATTGGCTACAACCAGGCTGGCGAATGGCTCGAATACACGGTAAATGTGGCTGCTGCTGGCGACTACACGATGTATGCGGCTGTTGCCTCTGCCAATGCGACTTCGAGCTTCAAGCTCTCTATCGACGGCGATGACATTACCGAAGAAATTGCCGTTCCGCAGGCGAGTTCCGGCGAAGAGAACTATGACGACTACAACAAGGTCAAGGCCAATGTGACGCTTCCGGCCGGTGAACATATTCTCCGCTTTACCGTGACCGGTGACTGGATGGATATCGACTACATCAACTTTGTGGCAGGCAAGGATGCCGAAGATACTGAGCCGATGTTCATTAACAACAAGGTAAAGCTTGCAACCGAAGCGACTTCGAGTTTCGATGTGTTCGACCTGAGCGGCAAGAAGGTCGCTAGCTTCTCTGCCCGCAACATGACCGAGGCAGCCAAGCTTTGGCGCGAAGGTTCCGTGAAGGGTGCTGAAAAGGCCTCTGGAATTTGCCTGATTCGCAATCGTGTCAATGGCATGATAACGAAGGTGCGCTCCGCCCGATAATTTCCCATAAATCAAATCCAACCAAGGGAGGCTCCCCGGTCGGGGGGCCTTTCCTGTGCAATCACGGACACGGAGCCATGGACAAATAGTCAATAAGAATGTGTTTTGGGAATATAAAAAAGGCTTTTTTTGAAAATATTTTTGAAGAGTGAAGGCGTGGTGTTTGGCCTTCAAGGAGACCCCTATGATTTTAAGGAATGTTGGGTTCGGTAGATCATGGGCTAAGGCGGCTTGTCTTGTCGCCGGCCTGTCTGTATACGGTCTAGCGGATAATCCTATTTCGACTTACCATTACCTGGCGGACCCCGGTGCAGCTGCCGATGATGAATATTTCTACATCATCACGGATTCTGACGATCCGGCGCCAGCCAATGCTACCGGTTATTCCATTAAGGCCCTCTATGGTTTCCGTAGTAAGGATATGCAGAACTGGACCGACTTTGGCATTATTTACGATGCACGCAAGGTAAACGGCATTAATGACATATGGGCTTCCGGTATTGCGGTTCATGATGGTACTCTTTATATCGTATTCCCTGATGGTGGAGGCGGTGGCGTCGGTTATATCAAGGCTCCGTCCATTGAAGGTCCGTGGACCAATGCTGTGGGTAGAGGCAGCGATAAGCTGGTTGGCGGTAGAAACGGCCTTATCGGATGTGATGGCGTTGCTTGGTGCTTTGACCCGGGTATCTTTATTGATGACGATGGTACGACTTATGTGACATGGGGCGGCGGAGAAAGCGACGGCCGTCCGAACACAGACAACTTCGATATCGTCAAGTTGAACGATGCCAAGGATGCTCCGGTGGGTAACGGCTCTCATGTGAAGGTGAACAATTTGCCGACCCGCAAGATGCTCGAAGCGTCCTACATTCACAAGCACAAGGGTAATTACTACTTCTCTTATAGTACCGGTTGGCAGCAGGGTGCACCTACTATTGACTACGGTATGTCCAGCAACGTGATGGGTCCCTATACTTGGAAGGGAACTATTTTGGGCGACCCGAGCATGAATGGTCGTAGCATCAACGGTAACAACAATCACCATGGCATTGCCGAATTCAAGGGCCATTCCTATGTGGTGTATCATGACCGCCGTATTGCAAAGGGCCATAACGGTCTCGAAATCATCCCTGCCGATGATGGTCAGCCCAAGCCAAATGAAGGATACCATCGCAGCGTTTCCGTGGATGAAATGTTCTACAATAGTGATGGTACGATTCAGACCGTCAAGGTGACGGACGAAGGTCCGAAGCAGATTGAAAATTTTGATCCGTACGACTGGTATCCGGCTCTCACGAGTTCCAAGCAGAAGGGTATCCGTAGCCGCTCCAATTTTACTCTAGGTAAGGTGGCGGAACATTACTTGCTTCCGCTATCAACCAAGGAATCGTGGATTCGCGTTTCGGGAGTCGATTTCGGTACGGCGGCAACGGGCTTCACGGTGGAAGCGGCAAGTGCTGCCGATGGTAACAAGATTGAAATTCGCACGGGCTCTGCGACAGGAACTCTCGCTGGGACTTGCTCTCTTAAAAATACCGGTAGCAAGACTTCCTTTGCCGAAAACAAGTGCGATGTCGAAGGGCTCAAGGGTGTTGTAAATTACGTGTTCCTCGTGTTCAAGGGTTCTCAGGACTCGACCATGGTTGTTAAGGCCTGGGGCTTCGAGGGTAGCGGCACGACTCCGCCTGAACCGCAGAAACCGTTCGGTGGTACGGCCTGGGCTATTCCTGGCAAGATTGAAATGGAAAATTTTGACGAACCGGGTACTGGTCGCGGTGCGGGCATGGATTCCTACAGCGACAACGACGGCGATGACCATGGTGCCGAAAGTAATGGTGGCAAAAGCTATCGCGAAGGTACCGGTGTCGATATCTACAAGAAGGCTACTGGCTATGTCGTAGGTTACAATCAGACGGACGAATGGCTTGAATATACCGTGAAAATAGCCTCTGCCGGGGACTACACGATGTATGCTGCCGTGGCTTCCGCCAATGCGACTTCCGGTTTCAAGCTGTCTATCGACGGAGATGACATTACGGAATCGATCGCGGTTCCGCAGGCGACTTCCGGCGAGGATAACTACGATGACTACAACAAGGTTTCTGCTAATGTGAAGTTACCTGCAGGGGAACACATCCTTCGCTTCACCGTGACTGGTGACTGGATGGACATTGATTATATCAATTTTGTTGCCGGTGCCGACGCTCTCGATACGGATCCTCTTGAAGGCACGGAAAAGATCGGTCGGAATGTCAAGCTGAACATGGCATCCGCTGCGAAGTTCGATGTGTTCGACATGAACGGCAAGAAGATTGCAAGCTTCGAGGCCCGAGACATGGCCGAAGCCGCCAAACTTTGGCGCACCGGATCCGTTGAGGGGGCTGAAAGGGCTCGCGGTCTAAACCTAATTCGTAATCGTAGCAATGGCATGGTTACGAAGGTGCGTGCGGCAAGATAGTTTCCATAAAACACATCCAAAAAGAAGGACACCCCCTTAGGGGGTGCCTTTCAGCGGAAAAAGGTTTTAAACATCTGATGAAGAATGGGCATGTGGAGTTAGTTCCTTGATCAGGTGCAAAATAAAAAAGGAGTAAGTATGGCAATTTCGAAGATTGTGAAGAGTGTTGGAACCGCTCTGGGAGTAGGCTTCGGCTGCATGGCGATGGCTTCGACGGTCAATGTGGATCTTGGTGAAGAACACCAGGTCATCCGTGGCTTTGGCGGCATGGTGCATAACCAGTGGCAGGGCGGTGGAGGCCTTTCCGAAGCCGACGCAAAGATTGCTTTCGGTACAGGTGATGGAACGCTCGGCCTGAATACGCTTCGTATTCCGGTGTATGCGAATTCCAATGACTTCAACAAGGAAGTTCAGGCCGCGAAGTATGCCAAGAAGTATGCCGGCGATGACTTTATCTTGTATGCAACTCCGTGGACTTCGCCTTATGCGGGTGCAAACCAGCACATGGCTTCTTCGAATTACCAGAAGTACGTGGATCACCTGAACAGCTTTAACGATTACATGAAGAATCAGGGCGTTCCTCTGTATGCAATTTCCATCAGTAACGAACCGGACTGGTGCCATGAATGGGCATGCTGGAGCGCAGACGAAATCTACAACTTCACCAAGGGCTATGCCGACAAAATGCGCAAGAACGGCGCCAAGGTGATTTCAACCGAGTCTTTTGCCTACCAGAAAAGTCTGTATGACAAGGTGCTGAACGATGCCAGTGCCCTCAAGAACTGGGACATTCTCGGTGCGCACTTTTATGCAAGTGAGGCCAATACGGGAGATAACTTTTTCCAGTATCCCCTTGCCGACCAGAAGAATGTGGAACGCTGGATGACGGAACACTACACTGAAAGTGACGGTAGCGGAAACTACTGGCGCGTGGTGATGAGAACAGGTGACCAGGCGAATGTAAATAAGCTTGATACCGTTCGTGCCATGGACGTGGGTTACGAAATCCACCGCGCCATGGTGGTGGGCAATTTCAATCAGTACACCTGGTGGTACATCCGCCGTTGCTACGGCCTAATTATGGAAAAGGATTTTGGCAACAAGATCCAGATTCCGCAGAACGAAATCGGCAAGATCAGTAAGCGTGGTTATGTGCTTTCCCAGTTTGCGCGCTTTGTGCGTCCGGGAGCAGTCCGTGTGGGCGCAACGGCCAAGCCTGAGTCGAACCTGTTTGCTTCTGCCTACAAGAGTGCAAATGGCGACTCCGTGATTGTGGTGCTCGTGAACCGCGACTACGGCTCGGCTAAAACCGTGACGGTGAACGTGCCGGGTGTATCGAAACTCGAAAGCTTCCACATGTACACCACGAGCGAAGCGAAGAATGCAAAGGACGAAGGCTTTGTGGATGTGAAGAACGGCTCCGTGACTATCACTATGGAATCGGGCGCCACGAACAAGGACTGCATCGTGACGCTCGTGGGCGAAATTGGCGACGTGGTCAAGACTCCGCGTGAACCGTTCGGCGGCGAGGCCGTGGAACTTCCGGGCAAAATCGAAGCCGAAAATTTCGACATTCCGGGAACCGGCAAGGAAAATAAGACTTACAACGAAAATGACGCTGACGACCATGGCGCCGGTGAAGGCGGCACAAGCTACCGCGAAGGTACGGGTGTCGACATCTACAAGAAGGCGACAGGATACATCGTTGGCTACAACCAAGAAGGTGAATGGCTGGAATACACCGTGAACGTGAAGGAAGCGGGGGATTACACCTTCTTTGCTGCCGTGGCATCTGCCAACGAGACTTCGGGTTTCCAGATGTCCCTGGACGGTGAAGCGATCACCGAGACGATTTCTGTTCCGAAGAACGAAGGCGAAGACAACTATGACGACTACAACAAGGTTCAGGCCAACGTGACGCTCCCTGCAGGTGAACATATCCTCCGCTTTACCGTGATGGGTTCCTGGATGGACGTGGATTACTTCACCTTCGTAAAGGGCAAGGATGCGACCGA
>NZ_CALEFV010000337.1 GCF_937877005.1 uncultured Fibrobacter sp.
CTTGGAATACACGAGCTATGCCCGCTATCGGACTCACATTGCGTTCAATTACGACTGGCTACGTCTAGATTTCGGTCGCGATGTGATGCATTGGGGACCGGGTTATTATAATAACCTGACCTTGAACCAGTTTGCGCTCCCTTACAACATGCTTTCACTGGATATGCAGTTCGGTCCGCTCCGTGTGCTTGCCTTTTATGGAGACCTGCGCATCTATTCTAGCATGAGCATGAAAAATAAGGATGAGAATCGGAACCTGTTTGGTCATCGCTACGAACTCGCTGTCGGGAATGCTACATTCGGCATTAGCGAATTGCAGATTCAGTATGATAACCTGAAACCCTGGCTTTTTGTGCCGACAGTACCGCTTTTCATGGAAAAAGGAAACTATTCCGAAGACAGCAATAATGGGGCGCTTTCCTTTGATTTCAATTATCGTCTGTTCAATGCCCTTCGTCTTTATACGGAATTTTTCCTTGATGACATGGAAAGCCCTGTAAGTCTGGTCAAGAATGACAATATCGAAGCCAAGTGGGCCTGGATGGCGGGTATGCATGGAGCTCGCGACCTGTATACCTATGGGCATTTGTTAGAAATGGGCTTTATCGCAGAATATGCGCGCATTGAACCTTATGTATATTCGCACTTCCACGCCAATACGGCGCAGATGGCTCATTTGGGCCGTCCTCTCGGAAATCAGAATGGGCCGAATAGCCAGGTGGTCGACTTTACTGTGTATGGCCGCTTTGACCAGCATGTATTTGCCTCCTTCCGTCATTCTTGGTTCTGGAAGGGAACGGATTACGGAAGTGCGGTCAACGATACGACACCTCGTCGTGACCATATGAAGTTACACAAGAAGTTCCTGGACGGGGCTAAAATGCAGTACTCGCTAACGCCTGCGCTCAGTTACGAAGGTCAGTTCGTTTCTTTCTTGGGCGAAATCACCCTGTTCAACGATGAAAAGGTGTATTTGCGCGCTGGATTCAAATGGTAGCTTATGCAGAAGCCTGAACTCTTGGCGCCGGCTGGAGATCTTGTCCGCCTAAAGTATGCCTTCGCCTACGGTGCAGATGCCGTCTATGCGGGGCAGCCTTCTTTTTCTCTACGTGCCCGTGAGAATGGGTTTAGGGGTCTAGATGATCTTGCCGAAGGAATCGAATACGCTCACCGCCTTGGCAAGAAGTTTTATTTGACGAGTAATGTGATTCCTCGGAATGTCAAGGTTGAGGCATTCCAGAAAGCGCTCTTGGCAGCGATTGACCTGAAACCCGATGCCCTGATTGTAGCCGATCCCGGTTTTGTCGGCTGGCTTCGTGAAGTGCGGCCCGATGTGGAAATACATCTTTCGGTGCAGGCGAATACGACGAACTACCTGGCTGCAAAGTTTTGGCAGGGAATTGGTGTTCGCCGCATTATTCTGAGTCGCGAACTCCGCTTGTCTGAAATTATTGAGATCAAGGACCGGATGCCGGATCTGGAACTGGAAGTTTTTGTCCATGGTGCTGTTTGCATGTCCATGTCCGGCCGTTGCATGCTTTCGAATTGGGTAACTCATCGCGATGCGAACCAGGGCGTTTGCGACAACAGTTGCCGTATGCCATATAGACTTTATGCTAATCCGGAACCGCAGTGCGATAATTATCGCGAACAGGAGGGGGAATTCCTGTTGCAACGGACGGATAGAACGGAGCTTCCGCCGATAGCTCTCGACGAAGATACTTGGGGAACTTATTTCATGAGCAGCCGTGACATCTGTGCGCTGGATGTCATTCCCGAACTGATTGCTGCGGGGCTGGATTCCTTCAAGATCGAGGGGCGAACCAAGTCCGTCTACTACCTGAGCCAGGTTGTGCGCGCCTATCGTATGGCCATTGACGCCTGTTGTGCGCAGTTTTTGGCTGGTGAGACGATGGCTGTTCCGGAGGAGTCCCGTCATGCGATTTCGTTTGTCGATGGTCGTGGATTCATGCCGGGCTTTCTGCGCGGCCCGCTACCGCAGAACTATGAATCGACTCACGAGGATGCTCGGGGTGGTTGCGTTGCAGCACAGATCCTCGATTATGATCCTCTTACCCGTTCATGCCGAGTGAATGTCAAGAATGCGTTCTCGATGGACGATTCCCTGCTACTGATGACTCCGCAGGGAATGTGGCCCTGTGAAATCGTTTCGATGAAGGATTTTCGTGGTGGGGATGCTGATCGGCTTCATCCGGGGACGGAAGGGCGTATATTTTTGCCCGAGAATGTGATGGACCTCTCGCCATTCGCTACATTTTGCTTTTTTATTAGGCAAAATTGCCAAAATTAGATGAATTTTCATAAATTTGGGATATGGCTGTTGACGAAGCGACCAAAAAAAAGGATGAACTGGAACTTTACCAGATAGATGACAAGGCTATTCTGCCTTTCTTCGAAAGTCATCTGGAGGATCTTCGCCGTTTTATCCAGGAACGGAAGGCTCAGAACCTGTCCTTGCTGGAGGTTCTCAAACAGTTTATCCGCACTTACAAGCTGCCCTTCAATATGCAACGCTATATGTCGGTGCAGACGACTTATATCCGCCAGGTGCTTCAGGAACAGATGCAGGATCGCCAGGTGGCTGTCAGCCACTGGATCCAGGAACATGCCGGACGTCATCGCAATCGTATGATACAGCTTCAGTGTCTGTATCTTGACAGAATCAAGGACCGTTTGTTGCCTCAGGTCCAGTCGCTTCTGGAGCGCCGTATTGATGAATTGCATGCCAAGATGGACTCTTCCGAAAACGGAAATTGTACATCGGAAAATAAGTAACGCGTAAGTTGTTGAATATCATATAATTCTGTGAAAAAATGCCAAAATCTGACTATAAACGCAGATTATTTTTTTGTATGTTATAAAAAGCAGTACTCAAACGAGTAGTGTTTTGAGGCTTTTTTTTGTCAAGACGTTCTTCAAAATTTTTCTGTTGATAAGTTGTGGCTTATATAGGGCGGCAATCTTGATTGATAAGTGATTAAAGGCGTGATTTCTTTGCAGACTGGGGGGAAAAAATGGGAATAAAAAAAAATTGCCCTTTTTGGCTAAAAAAAAGACATCCTAAAAAAAATTTTTTTTGACTCCCTTTGGGCATGTCTGCTTTATTTAACTTTCTAGACGCTTTTTAGATGTTTTGGTAAATCGTGACTAATACTGTTTCTTTGATTGATTCTGTAGTATCGCTCTGGCAGCAGGTAATGGAGCGTGTTCGTATCGAGTGTGACGACTATTTGGGTGTTACTATCCTTGATACGGTGGAATATAAGGGTGTGGAAGAAGGCGTCGTCCTCTTGACTGTCCCCGATGAACTCCGAAAGGTTTGGATCAATTCCCATTATAGCGATATTTTACGCAAGGCGTTTTCTTCTGTCATGGGAAGTGCTTTTGTAGATTTCCGTATAGAAGTTGCGCAGGTCGAAAAGGCTTCTAGGCGAGTTGACGAAGTAAAGCGCGTTCCGCTTTTTCTTGCTCCTACAGTAGCGAAAACGCCTAGGAAAAAGCCGTTTCGTGTCAAGTTGTCCCTGTATGCGGGATATACTTTCGATAACTTTATTGAAGGCGAATGTAACTTTACCGCTTGCGAAGCTTGCAAAACCGTGGCTGAAGTTCCTGGCGATCCGGGATTGAATCCGTTGTTCGTTTACGGAAAATCGGGTCTTGGCAAGACGCATCTGTTGCAGTCCATTGCTGCTCAGATTCAGCAGAAGAAGGACCATACTCGCGTCGTCTATTGCCACGCCTACGACTTCTTGCGCGATGCGACTGCCATGAGTAAGGCGCTCAAGCTCAAGACGGGCAATGTCCGCGAACTTGCGCTTGCGTTTCAGGAAAAGTACGAAAACTGCGACATCCTCTTGCTGGATGATGTCCAGCTCCTGGAACATGGTGTTGCCACTCAGGAACGTCTGGCCATATTGATCAAGCATCTCCGTTCCAAGGGAAAGCAGGTCGTACTTTCTTGTGATAGGCATCCTTCCGAATTTAGGAGTGCCGAATCGGGCTCTGTCTGGGAACGGGGAAATGGGGCGATTCCGCGTATTTCCGCCAAGCTCCTTGCTCCTCTGGAATCCTGCGTGGCGGTTGGTCTCGATGAACCCGACCTGAATACGCGAATTCGGTTGATCCGCAAGAAATCGATGAACATTCCGTTCGTCGATCAGGATCGCGAAGAAATCTGCCGCTACCTTTCCATTCCTCCGCGTCAGAACTTCCGCGTTATCGAAGGAATGCTGAATGGTCTTTTTGCCATGAATCAGCTCTGTCAGGAAAATCTTGATCTAGCTGCGGTCAAGCGTCTTGTCGCAGCTCCAGGCTCTTCCGGGGTGGCCGAATTGACCGCGAAGGGCATTGCAGAAGCGGTCGCCCTGGAATTTGGCACGGACCTGGTTGCTTTGTGCAGTAAGCGTCAGGATGCCGGTGTCGCCTTGCCTCGCAAGGTGGCCATGTTCCTTTGCCGTGAGTTGACATCGGACTCCTTTGAAAAGGTGGGACAGATGTTCAACCGCGATTATTCTTCGGTTATCGCCGCCGTCCGCTCACTTCAGAAGCAGATGGATGTCGATGAAGGCCTTGCTCGAAAGGTCCGTGACATCCGCTATTTGCTGGAAGCCTAGCGATGAATGCCTTGGTGACGGGCGGTGCCGGCGTCGTAGGGAAGGCGCTGTGTCGGGAGTTGTTGAAGAATGCATTGTGTGTGCGCATTCTAACGCTTCCGGGCGATCCCCAGGCTGGGGCGATGCCTGAGGGAGTCCAGGTCTATCACGGTGATGTGACAGATCTGGACTCAATCCGGGAGGCTTTTGAAAATGTTCAGGTGGTGTTTCACCTAGCGGCTATTTTATTGTCGACTAAACCGGGCGAATTTGAACGGGTCAATGCTGGGGGCACGCGAAATGTAGCCAAGGCGGCTCGTGAGGCGGGTGTCGAACGCCTTGTATATGTTTCGAGTATTTCGGTGACATATCCGGTCCTTACGGAATATGGCAGAAGCAAGCTCCAGGGAGAATCTGCTGTCAGGGAATCCGGCGTACCTTGGACTATCGTGCGTCCGACGCTAGTCATCGGTGATGGTGGCGGGGTAGAGTACAACATGTTCGCAGCATATGTGAAACGCTTTCCGGTGTATTTCTTGCCGGGGGGTGGCAAATGCGTCAAACGCCCTGTCGAAAGTGTTGACCTGGTGCGGGGCATTGTGGCTGCTGGATTAAGCGAGAAGGCCGCGGGCAAGATTTACTCTCTTGCGGGTGCCCGTGTCCTGAGCATGGCGGAAATGGCTCGCTCCGTTTTGCGCGCTTCGGGAAAACGGCACTGGATGATTCCTCTGCCGTGGTCTATATCCCGGATATTCTCCTTCTTCAAGAATCGTATTGGAGGTAGGCGCGTGACTGCGGAACAGGCTCTCGCCGGGTTCCTGTACGATGCGGCACCCGATATCACTGACGCGGAACGGGACCTCGATTATCGTCCTGGCAGTCCGTTTTAGCCGTTTTTTACCTTGCATCGGTGCAAAAACCGCTTTTTTTTGTGATTTTAAGCGGATTTTAGTGTATATTGGTCTAGGTGAAAACGAGGTTTTTTATGAAAAGTTTTTTGAGTTCTGCCATGCTGTCAGTCGTTGTAGCGACTACTATGATGTTTGCCGCTTGCGGTAGCGACGACAATTCTTCTAATGTGGAACGCGAAGAAGGGTCTAGTTCCAGTGAAGAGTCGTCCTCTTCGGTCAAGGAAAAGTCTTCTTCTTCGGTTGCTGAATTGCCCGAAGGCGATCGTGCGGCAACTCTTGAAGACCTTTCCAAGAACTATTCTCTTGGAAAAATGTTCGGGACCGAAGTCTTCCTTGCGACAGGGACTAAAACGGGTGTTTTCTCTATCTGGATTCCGGATGTTTCCTGGATGGCCATCCGTTCCGAATTTAAGGACGGTATTCTTGAATATGGTGAGACGCATGGCTCGTTTATGGGGGTGGACAGTTCTTTGGCTGATTCCATGAAAGCGTTCTTCCAGAAGGGCGGATCTTTCCACTTTATAGTCAATTCAGACAAGGAACTGCAGTATTCTCTGAATGACGATGACTATGTGACCGTAAAGAAGGTGGATGTCAAAGCTTCGACGAACTGGGAAAGCGATGGCTCCAATTTGAAGGGGGTCAAGCTCGCCTGTACAAAGGACAAGGTGACCAAAAATATCATGTTCTACGAAGGCCGTTATGTTGTCGAGGAATCTGCAGGGGATTCTTCGATGTGGATGGCCGGATATTATGACATTCAGCGTAGTCATCTGCTGATGTTACCCGTATTCTTTAACAAGACCGCGTACTCTCTGGAATCGGGAATGCTGAAAAGTGATTATTCTAAACTGGTGATGGATACGGGTGACGAATACTCTTGCAAGAAATCGACTTTCAAGTCTGAATCTATTGATCCGGAAAAGATTGCGGGTGAATGGTTTGCTGACGATGATGGATATGACTGGACGCTTATGCTCGATGCGAATGGAGACTATAGTGTTGTTGCGATGGATGGTGCCAATCCTGTAGAGAAGAAGACTGGCTCCTGGGATATCTACGGAGATGTCCTCTTACTGAATAATGCCAAATGCATGAAGCCTAGTTCCTGTGCCGGAGCAGTCAAGGGGGCCATCAGCGGATTTGATGCCAAGAAGGGCTTCAACTTCGATCATGATGATGTGCAGGAACCGCTCGTTCCAAAGACCTGGACATTGCCGCTCTACGAATAGGTCAATATTTTTTTTCTAAAAAAGAAACGCTCCCGTCGGGAGCGTTTCTTTTGTCAGAAAGACGAGAGGCTATCTTATTTGCCGTGGTGTTCCTTATGGTGTTCGCAGCCGCAACCGCCATTGCCATCGCAGTTTTCCTTGTTGCCGTGGCCACCGCATTCGCATTCTCCGTTTCCATTGCCGCAGCAGCAGTGGTGAGGGTTGATTTCGTCTTCGGTTGCTTCACGCACGGAAACGACTTCGATTGCGAAATTTAAGTTTTTGCCGGCTAGTTCGTGGTTGGCGTCGATAACGGCCGTCTTTTCTCCCACGGATTTGATACGGATGGGCATGGGACCGGCGGGCGTTTGTGCGTAGAAACTCATGCCGGCTTCGACCTTGTCGACACCCTGGAATACTTCCAGCGGAACTTCTTGAGTCAATTCCTCGTTGTAGATGCCGTAACCTTCGGCGGGAATGACCTTGACATCGAACTTGTCTCCGACTTCGTGACCTTCCATCGCCTTTTCGAGGCCAATAACGATCATGTGGCCTCCCTGGATGTATTGCAACGGTTCCCTGCCTTCGGAGGAATCGATTACTTGTCCTTCGTCGGAGGTTAAGGTGTAGTGCATTTGAACGACGGTCTTGTCGGCAATTTTCATGAAATATCCTTTTGTGTTGCAGGCGTGTCGCCTGGAAATTTGATAGAGTGCAAATATAGTAAATAGAAAGGCCTATTCCTTAGGCTCGGGAATGGCGATGAGCCTTATAGCGCCTCCGCCTGCATTTCTGGGGTAGGCTAGCGTCGGCAAGGACTTGCCGTATCCTTTGTAGTGCAGGCGCTTTTCGTTGATGCCTTTCTTTTCGAGGTAATTGTATATGGCTTCCGCTCTTGTGTTGGATAGTTCTATTGCTTTTTCTCCATCAACATCGTTTGCGGTACATTGGATTTCCAGGTGCATGGGATGTTCTCGCATCATCTGGATAATGTCGTTCAGGGCTGTGTAACTCGAATTCACGAGGACGGTGTCCTTCGTCTTGAATCGAATGCGCATGGCTATGGAATTCAGGTTTTCGCGGTTGTTTATGGGACATCCGTTTGCATTGATGGTTGCTCCTTTGTATGTCCCGGGACAGTGGTCATTCCAGTCAATGACACCATCCCCGTCGCTATCGATGGGACATCCAAGCGAGTCGATTGGTGCTCCTACTGGCGTATTGGGACATTTGTCGTCCTCGTCGAAGATTCCGTCACCGTCATGGTCCGTTCTACATCCGCGCATGTCGACATTGACTCCCAGCGGGGTAGCGGGGCACATGTCCTTGGTGTCTGGGACTCCGTCCAGATCTTCGTCGGCAGGACAGCCCCAGTTGTTGATGATTTCGCCCAATTTGGAATTGGGACATTTGTCGATGTCATCTGGGACGCCATCTCCGTCGAAGTCAAGTGGACAACCCAAACGATCGATGGATAATCCCGGTGCTGTGTTGGGGCATTGATCGAGATTGTTTGGTATGCCGTCATGGTCTTCGTCAAGGGGACAGCCGTCGTTTCCGACAGGATCGTTGAGCAGGGTGTTGGGACATTTGTCATGGTTGTCGTCGATGCCGTCTTTATCGGTATCCAAAATGCAACCGCTGCTGTCAACGGCCGCACCGCTTAAGGTGTTTGGACAAATGTCGAGATAATTGGGGATTCCGTCGCTGTCTTCGTCAAGGGGACAACCATTGTAGTCGACTTTAAGTCCCGCAGGAGTGCCAGGACACATATCAACGATGTTCAAAACTCCATCCTGGTCTTCGTCCACGGGGCAACCACGGGCGTTGACGACCATTCCTCTTCCTGTTCCGGGGCACATATCCTTGCGGTTGATGACGCCGTCGTTGTCGTCGTCGGCCCAGCTGAAGTCAAACGTTTTGCTAATGCTAACGGCGACACTCACATCGGGATTTCCGGGTGCCGTATATTTGATCCCCTTTTCGTTCTGGAGTTCGACTGCGAGTCCATCGTCTTCGGAGAATTTGTTAAAGTATCCGAGTCCAACGTCGCTCGAAATGGTGAGGGATGTCATGTAGGGCAGGTGGATGCGCAGTGCGGGTGTCAGGTGGAAAGGGTTACTGAGGAAGGGTGGGGAATCTTCTTTGGCCTTCAGCGAAGTCTCCCCTGAAACTTCCAGAATCAGAGTAAGCGTATTTTGGGGGAAAATGTTGAATCCGCCTCCCCAGAGACAATAATTTTCTCCGCTCATGATGTTCTTCAGAATGCCGATATAGGCATTGAATGTGAAGTAATCCCTCATTTCGATGGTCAGGTGCCCGTTAAGGTTGGCTACCCATTGGTCTGCCGTGTAGGGGTATGTTTCGCCATTGGAGCGGACAAACCAGCGGTGCCTGTGACGGAATCCTTTATCCCTGGATCCGGTAGGCAGCATAAGTTCTCCGCTGAGACCGAGAAGAAACCATTCGTACAGCGGAACATAGCTCTTGGCGATGAGTTCGAGGTCTCCTAATGCGAGCCCTTTCAGGTTTGCTCCCTTGATGGTGCCATCGTAGTGGGTTGATATTCCCATTCCGAGTTCTAGGTTATCCATGACACCGAAACTGGCGTAGATGTTCTCATTGTTCGACGGAGTGTTCTTGTCCAGCTTGATTGTGCTTCCTTCGGCATCCGTGTAGGACCCTTCGATGCTCATGGGCTTGCCATCGCTTACCATTTCATAATTACCCGATACAAAGAGGAATCCCTGCGGGAGCGTTTTCGCGGTGGGTACATGTATTCCGCTCGGCGAACGAATAATCCCCACTTGGGCAAGGGCGGGAATCGCCATAAGGGCGAGAATGGCAAGCACTTTTTTCATATGGGCTCCTAGAAATTAAAAAAAATAAAGGCAGTGTTGTGACCGAGAACTTGTATATTGTGTATATTTCCAATCGTCATGGAAAACGAACGAGAAAAACAGGAGTTGCCGTCTTGGCATAGGAAGGCTCAGAAAGCCTATAGAGTCAACAGGGTTATCATTATTTTGCAGATGGTTGCCGCGCTTGTTTTGGCGGGAGTCATTTGGTTTGGCGTTGAAAAAGTAATCCACTAGAGATTATCTATATTTGGCGCGTTGTGATTGCGGTTGCAAGAAATAATTCGTGTATGATGACGACGGCCCTTTTGCTTTGGGTCGCCTTGATGATGGTTGCGTGTGCAGGCAATCAGGCTCCGTTGAAGCAGGCTGTGGAACCTGCTGCTGTAGAGCAAGATTCGCTCTCGTTTTCTGAAAAGGCCCTGCGAGAAAAGGTTTCGGATTCAATCGCAATCAGGCCTTCTTGGACATACTACCAGTATGCCTTGCAGGCGATGGAAAATCAGGAATGGCTCCTGGCGAGGCATTACCTCGATGAATCTCTTAAACAACTCATTGCTGAAAAATACGACTCGACTTACAGGAATGTTCCCGAAAAAGAGGATTCCCTTTATCGCATGACAA
Organism: uncultured Fibrobacter sp.; assembly: GCF_937877005.1. Lineage (GTDB taxonomy): Bacteria > Fibrobacterota > Fibrobacteria > Fibrobacterales > Fibrobacteraceae > Fibrobacter. Next base: position 10,218 of record NZ_CALEFV010000337.1, read on the forward strand.
TGCCTGTCCGCATTGTTGAGGCGCTCGACGAAGTGTATCCGAATGTGGCAGATCTTGGCGAAAATGCCGAAAACTTTATCCGCAATGAAGTCTCGATTGAGGGTGTGGATGCTTTGGATGAAAGCGAAGCCGATAGCGCCTCGTTGGTCGTTATCGAAAGTTTCCTTGATACCTTGGATGTCTCGCAGTTCTCGCTTCCAGTAGAATTCAATGAACGCGTACTTCAGGAAATCTATTACATGACGAATTCCGCAAGGAGCTTCATGTCGGGCTCCCTGAATCGCAAGACCGCCTACGATTCGCTCGTATATGCGCAGCTGGAAGCGGCAGGAATGCCGCGCGACTTAATCTACCTGGCATTGGTCGAGTCGGGGTTCAAGCTGAAAGCATATAGCCGTGCCAAGGCGTCTGGCATGTGGCAGTTTATTCCTGAAACGGGAAAGCGCTATGGACTTGAAGTCGACTACTGGGTGGACATGCGCCGTAATCCGGAACTTGCGACTTCCGCTGCGCTCAAGTACCTGAAACGCCTGTACGACGAATTCGGCGACTGGCTCTTGGCTATGGCCGCCTACAACTGCGGCGAAGGTCGCGTGCGTCGCCTGTTGCGCGAAATGCAGGCCGATACGACTCGAGACACGACTCAGGCCGTGACATATTGGAATCTTGAGCTTCCGAAAGAAACCATGCGCTATGTGCCGCGCATCTTGGCGGCGATGGTCATTGGGCATTACCCGGAACAGTACGATATGACGATCGAGAAGCAGAGTCGCCCCGATTTCGATACGGTGACGGTTTTTGATTCCTTTCCGCTCGAGGAAGTGGCAAAACTTCTGAAGGTCAAGGAAGATACGCTTCGCAGCTTGAACATGGAATTAGTCAAGTGGTGTACTCCTCCGAATAAGGATTCATATCTGTTGCGTTTACCGGTCGGTACGCGAGCCGCCTTTGTCGAAGGTTACGACCGCATGGAAAAGAACAATTTTTCAAGTTGGCATCACCATAAAGTTCGCCGTGGCGAAAGTCTTGGTGTCATCGCTCGCCAATACGGGATCAAGGTCTCGGAATTGCAGCAGGCCAATGACATGAAGAGCACGCGTATTCGTGCGGGGCAGTCTCTGTTGATTCCAATCAAGGTGGTCCCGAAACAGAAGTCGAAGACGACGGCCAAGAAACCGGAAAAAATACGTACCTATGTGGTGCAACTTGGCGATAACCTTGCTTCGATTGCGCGCAAGTTTGGCATTTCGCAGGAATCCCTACGGATCTGGAATTCTATGGATGCGGCCACGCTCGTGAACGAGGGCGATACGATTTTCGTTTCTAAGCCGGAACTTAGACCAGCTGTGGAGGTTGACCGTCCGAGGCTTGCCAAAGGTGAAAAGTATGTTGCTCGCGAAGGGGATACTTATGCGGCAATCGCAAATAGCTATGATGTTCCTGTCGTCTTGCTCTTGCAGGCAAATAACGGATTCCACCGTCGCTTGTCGGTGGGGGATTCCGTGGTTATTCCGGAATTTGTGCGTAAACCTTCCAAGCCGTCAGTCCGTAGCGCCAAGCCCGAAAAGAGTGCCTCTTCTCAACCTGTGCAGGAAAAGACCTCCGTCTATGTTGTGCAGGCTGGCGACAACCTGAGCTTTATTGCCAAGAAGTTCGGTACGACCGTGTCAAAGATTCAGAGCCTCAACAACATGGGCAAGTCGACCAATATCAGTGTCGGCCAGAAGTTAAAGGTCGATGGCGAAGCTGATATATCTGAATTCAAAATACATGTGGTCAAGAAGGGCGAAGGCTTGTGGGATATCGCCCGTCAGTACAAGGTGACAATCGAAGAGATTGTTAAGTGGAACGGCTTGAACGATACGAAGCTCAAGGTCGGCGAACGGCTGAAAATCAAACAGTAATTTTTAGAATAGCGTGATGCCCAGGCTTACGTAAGGCTGGAAATAGGTGTCGAAGTCGAGCATGAATTCGTCACCATCTTTCTTATCCGAAATTTTTCGTTCGAAGTAGGTGTGGAAATACTGATGCGAGTTGCGGACACCTGCTGAAAGGAAAAATCCGTGCCATGCCGTGCGGAGGCCCGCGCCATAGGTGTAACCGAGCGTGATGGGGGAAAGAAACTTGGTGTCGTCGCTGAAAAAGGTCTTGCCGAAAAGTCCGCCACCGAAAGCGTAAACCTTAAGCATGAACTGGTGATTGTAGCTTGTTACCAGGGGCCAGGCAAAATCAAGGCTGAACTGGAAAAGGGCTGTATGAATCTGGTGGCGTCCATCGATATCGGAGCTGTCGATCGGAGCTTCGAAGAACTCGTCTTCGAGAGCAGCCATGTCTTTGTAGGCCTTGTCCGAATTGCGGGGGTGGTGGCTCACTCCTAAATACTGGTAACCGGCCATCAGGTAGATGTCGAGCCATTCCGTGAGGGGAAGGCTTCCGGAGGCACCGTAGATATAGGTGTTGTCGAGGCTGATGTCGTACTTGATTCCGTGAATCTTGTAGGAGTAGTTCACGTTTTTCATTTTGATGTTGCTGAATTCCACATAGGGACCGAAGGAACCGCGGTCTTCGTATTGGTTGTAGTCGCTTTTCTCGGCAGCGGCCATGGAATTGTCCTCGATTACGCGGTCGGCTAGGGCGAGGTTAAAGGAAAGGAGGGTGAGTGCTAAAACGATCTTCTTCATGCGATAAATTTAAATAAATTTATGTAAAATGATTTTTTTCATACTAAAATCGCGAAAATTGTTTAATTTTAGTCTAGAATTGACAAAAAACCTCTTTTGGAGTTGAAAATGAAGAAAAAGATGCTGGCCGCATGTGCCGCTGCCTGTTTGATGATGTCGCTTACCGCCTGTAACGACAAGATGGACCCCAACGATCCCCAGTCTGTCCGCAAGTATTTGACCAAGCAGCAGATTGCCTTTACCCCGAATCAGTTCGTTTCTTTTGCAGCTAGTGGCGATACTGCCAAGATGACGCTTTTCTTGCAGGCCTCCTTTGAAATTGATGCTCCTGCAGATAACGGCAACAATGCTGTTGCTATTGCCGCCAACAAGGGTAACCTGGTTGTTCTCGACTATTTGTTCGCTCATGGAGCCAAGGCTGATGTCAAGAATGGCAACGGTGAAGCCGTGATTGACAATGCCGTGATGATGGGTAACAAGGATGTAGTGAATCGTCTTCTGACGCAGCTCAAGGCTGAAGGTGCTGAAATTCAGACTCTCGGTACGGCCGTGCTTCTCGCTGCCAAGACCGGTAAGGTCGACATGCTCGAAGTGCTGGCTGATGCTGGCGCTCCGCTTGAGACGCGCAGTGCCGATGGCTACCTGCCGATTCACTGGACTGCCAAGAATGGTCAGTACGATGCCATGATGTTCCTCATCAACAAGGGCGTCGACGTGAATGCCAAGTGCGGTCAGGGATACTCCGTGCTTGACTGGGCCACTAACGAAGGTTATACCCGCCTGATCAAGGCTTTGAAGAAGGCCGGCGCAAAGAATACGCCGCAATACTTCAAGGATTCCAAGAAGTAGTCTTTTTTATTGAAAATAGGCTTTTTTTCGAAAAGAACCGTGGTCTAGAGGCTTCGGTTCTTTGTATTTTTCGCCTTATGAAATCTCATTTGTTAACCCGGATTTTCCTTTGTCTGTGTCTTGCGGGCGTCGTCTCGCAGGCTCAGGAAACGGTAGAAAGCGTTCGCCGCCAGATCAAGGCGGTCGAAGCCGAAACAGCCCGCGAAAAGTCTCTTCACGATGCCGAAAAAAAACGCCATGCCGAGTTCATCGAAGTCGGTCGCAAAAAAGTGCAGGCGCTAGCTTCGCAGAATAAGACTTTGAAGGCCGAAATTGATTCACTGAAGGCGGAGCTCAGAAACTTGGCCGAAGCGCGTCAGAAGTCTTTAGGAACGGTTAAATGGTACGAAAGCCGCAAGGCAAAGTACGGCGAATCTCTTGCGAAGGTTATCGATTCCCTGGTGCCTGTCTTTGAATCCGATTTCCCTTACCGCAATGATGAAATCGTCAAGAGTGTGCAGGAAATCGCAAGTCAGCTTCACAAAGGTCTTATTGAGGCCGATGACGGACTTAACCGTACACTTGAAGTTTTCTATGATCGTATCCGTCTCGGTTACACAACCGAAGTGTACAAGGGTTTTCTGCAAGTGGATGCACGCAGCGTTCCTGGAACGTACTTGCGCTATGGTGCCGTGGCGTCGGTTTTCGTGAGTAACGACGGTAATGATGTGCTCTGGCTTGAACGGACTGCTGATGGAGGTTATGTCTGGAAAAATGTGTCCGATGACCTTGCCATGCGTACCGTACTGAAAGATGTAATGAAGGTTGCCGAAGGAAAGACCGCTCCTAGACTCGTCACGATTCCTGTGACCATTCCGAAGGAGGGCAAATAGATGAAATGTGAAATGTGGAATGTGCGAAGTGGAATGGGTTCTCTCGTCTCTCGACTCTCGACTCTCGTCTTGGTGGCCTCTTTCGCAACATTTGCTCCGCTCTCATATGCGCAACAGAATGCGGATATCGATGCCGTGAAGAAGCGTGCTGCGCTCAACAGTGCAAAGGCGGACCTGGAAGAAGCTCGCAAGAAGCGCGATATGGCCGTGGCGTCCCGCTGGAAGGATCGCGAAACAGCCAATCAGGAACGTGAACTCTTCAACGAGAAGTATAACGAAAGCAAGGAAAAGGTCGACGCCTTGATGTCGGAACGTGCTCGCCTGTTCGAAGATGTTCGCGTCGCTCGCGAAGACCTTGCCCAGGTCAAGCTTCAGGCTGAAAAGGCCCGAGCCGAGTACCTGTCGCTTGCTGCGGGTCCGGAACGCCTTGAAACGCTCTCGAAGTTCCAGGAACAGGGAATCCCGTTCAAGATAGCAGAACGCCTCGAGGGCCAGAACAAGGTGAAGAAAGAAATGGGCCTGTACCGTGATGACCCGGTGCGCATTGCCAAGTCCCTGCTGGAGGAGGCAAAGGAAGAAATGGCCTTTACTCGAGAAATTCAGCTGGAGAATGCGGAACTTGTTTTCGGAAATGCAGTGGCGAAGGGAATTCGCTTGCGACTGGGTGGTCTATACGCGATGCAGATGGCGAACGCGGTCGATATCAACGGCTTGCATCCGGCGGCTTTGATGCTTCCGGTGGCAGGCGAAAGAAAGCGGACCTTTAGCTGGCAGGAAAATTTGACTCCCGATACGAAGTCTAAAATTAGCAAGGCCTTTGCAAGTTCGAAGGATTCCGCTTATTCAATGGTGCCTGTCGATGTTCTTTTGAGTACAGAACTTTCGTCGGAAATGGCGAATCATCAGGAAACGACTTGGAAGGATGAACTTAGGAATTTCTTCAGGAACGGCGGCATTCTGATGTATCCGATTGTCACGCTGTTCGCTTTGGGCTTGCTGGTTGCCTTGTGGCGTTTCGTCTGGCTCATGGTGGTCGGTTTCGGAGGTCTTTCGACTCGGCGTACCCTCAAGGCACTCAAGAAGGGCGATGTTGAATTGGCTCGAACTTTTGTGGCTAAGTCTCACGGTGAAGTGGGCAAGGTGCTGCGCACGGTACTTTCCAGGAATTATGCGGGGCGCGAAGGTGCCGAGAAGTCTCTTGAAGAACTTTTCTCTGCCGAGGTTCCCAAGCTGGAATCGGGACTTACCTGGATATCCGTATTTGCAGCGACGGCTCCGCTGCTTGGTCTTTTGGGTACGGTGATGGGCATGATCGAACTCTTCGACGTGATTACCATGCATGGCACGTCAGACCCGAAGCTTTTGGCAGGCGGCATTTCGATAGCCCTTGTTACGACGGAAGCAGGGCTTATCGTTGCAATCCCGCTGCAGCTCATTCATACTTTCCTGATGAACCGCGCCGATGCCCTGCGTAGCCGCATGGAAAGTGCGGGACTAGCCGTGCTTAACGCTATCTGGATCAAGGAAGAGTAAACGACCGTGGAAACAGTCAGCGAAATATCGGTTGTCGAAGCCGCAATGGCCATCGTCTTCCGTGGAGGATGGGTGCTTGCCCCTATATTTGTCATAGGGTGGTTCGGCTGGTTTCTGATGATTGAAAGGTATGGCTACTATTTCATGTTGAAGGGCGGCTCCGTAAATGGTGTGCTGGGGGGATTCTGGAACAACCTGAAAAAAAAGGGCGAGGAGGTTGCCTTTGCCAAACTGTCGCGTCGCCCATATGGCTATTTCTATGCTCTCGCCTGTGATGTTCGCGATCATCGCGACGAAGGTCCGGTGGCGGTCCGTAATGCGATGGAAGAAACCCGTCACCGTATTTCCGTGAATTTATCTAAGTCGCTCCGTACCGTGTCCACCTGTGCGGCGATTGCCCCGATGCTTGGACTTCTTGGCACGGTGTCGGGTATGGTGCATACGTTTGAAACGATTCAGTTGTTCGGTTTCGGAAATCCTGTCCTTCTTGCTGATGGAATTTCCGAAGCGCTTCTCACTACGCAGGCGGGACTTCTTGTCGCATTCCCCCTGATGCTTGCCTACAACTATCTTGCTGGCCGCGTGGAAACCGTGGAAAAGCAGGCTTGGAGTGAAGCGCTGAAGTACGAGTCGTACGTGTTTGAAAATAGGACCCAGGACGCAACCGATTCCGTCGGGGAGGAAAAATGAGCTTTATCCGTAAACGTTCGCAGGATGCAGGGAAGATAGATGTGTCGCCGATGCTCGACATGGTGTTTATCCTGCTTATCTTTTTTATCGTAACATCGACATTTACCCGCGAGACAGGCGTTGACGTGACAAAGCCAAAGGCTAGTTCCGCGAAGGATCTTGCGAAGGAAAGTATCCTGATTGGCGTAACGCGCCAGGGAACGATTCACATAAACGAAACCCAGGTAAACCTCTCGACGCTGAATACGGTGCTGCGCCAGATGATGGCGGAGGCTCCGGACCGTCCCGTGATTATCGTAAGTGACCGTGACGCCCCCAATGGCGTAGTTGTTGATATTCTTGATGAATGTAATTTAGCGAAAGTCCGCAAAGTCTCCATTTCTGCGAATAAGGAAGAATAGACGCGAAACTTATGCTTGATTTTGTCGCAAAATATTTCCGTTTTCCGGTAGCATTCGTGCTTTCCTTCTTGGTAAGTGCTGTGTTTTTTCTTGCAATACCCGTAATCAATACGTTGTTCTTTGACAAGGGTACCAAGACGGAGAAGGAATTGGAAAATGTGACTGAGGTCGAAGTGCTCGTTAGTGAAAAGAAGCCCGAAGTCAAGCAGAAGGTAATCCGTACGATAGTGAATCCGAATCCGTTCAAGATTTCTTCGAACATGGGCGTTTCACGCAGCCAGAATTTTCAGATGGATTTGTCGCTTGCACGCGGAGCCGCTGGCGATGGAGTCGCTGTCGGAACGGGATCCATGGAGAACGTTGTTTACGAGGCGGGCGAGGTGGATGAACAGGCTCAGGTTTTGCGTGAAATACAACCCAAGTTCCCCGAAAAGGCTAAGCGCATGGGCGTTTCGGGCTATGTGAAGGTCTTGATTGTGATTGACGTATATGGCGATGTGGCGCAGGCGCAAGTCTTGACGCAGGAACCGGCCGGTTATGGCTTTGATAACGAAGCTCTGAAGGCTGTTCGTCAGTGGAAGTTTAGCCCCGCGCAGCTAGGCGGATATCCCGTGGCCCAGAAGGCTACAAAGGAGTTCCGCTTTGTCAATTAGACTTCTCGCGCTCATTCTGTTTTTTACGATCCCGTTGCTTGCCGCAGAAGATTATTTCTTCAAGGCGAACGAGTTGTACGATCAGGGAAAGTTCAAGGAAGCGGTGCCGCTTTATCGTGCGGCAATCGATGAAGGTCGCTACGAGCCCTTTGCCTGGTTCAATCTAGGTAATTCGCTAGTGCAGCTTGATCGTAAGCAGGGGGCGATGGTTGCCTATAAGCGCACTGTGGAACTCTTGCCGGATTTTGAAAAGGCCTGGATGCTTCTGGGGGACCTTTATTATCTTGGCGGGGATGTGGGCGAGGCGATTGCGGCCTACAATCGTGCTGTTGAACTGGGTGTCGAGTCGGATCATGTACATTTTGCCCTGGCCGAGTGCTATTTGAAGGGGCGGGACTGGACCTTGGCGCAGAAAAACTTTGAACGGGCCTTGCAGCTGAACCCGGATCGCATGGATGCTTGGTATGGTCTTGCCGAGGTCTACGAGAAATTGGGTGATTATGAATATGCCATCAAGACATTGCAAAACGCTTTGCAGATGACGGCGTTTGGTTATATGGGCAAACTTGATCTGATCGCCGTAGCGACACCTTCGGTGTATCATGTGGATTACGATATCCGCGCGCTGGAAGCCGGGAAATATGTTTT
>NZ_CALEFV010000338.1 GCF_937877005.1 uncultured Fibrobacter sp.
CCGCGAAGGTGGCCGTACCGTTGGCGCTGGCTCCGTAACCGAAATCATCAAGTAAGGAATTATCATGGCTGGTGAACGCATTCGTATTCGCTTGAAGAGCTTCGATCATCGTATGATCGACCGCTCCGCTCAAGACATCGTGAATACAGCTAAGAACACTGGTGCCCGCATTGCAGGCCCCATCCCTCTCCCGACGAAGATCCAGAAGTATACGGTGATCCGCTCTCCGCATATCGACAAGACTTCTCGTGAACAGTTCGAATCCCGTACGCACAAGCGTCTTATCGACATCCTTGATGCTACGCCGCAGACTGTAGATTCCCTCATGAAACTTGACTTGCCCGCAGGCATTGAAGTCGAAATTAAGGTTTAATAACAATGAACGGTATTCTCGCAAAGAAATTGGGAATGACCCAAGTGTTCACGGAACAGGGCGAACGCGTCCCTGTAACGGTTCTCGAAGCCGGTCCGTGCGTGGTCGTTTGCCATAAGACAGAAGAGAAGGACGGTTACACTGCTGTCCAAATCGGCTTTGGTCTCAAGAAAGAACAGCGTGCCAACAAGGCAGAAATCGGCCACTTCAAGAAGGCTGAAGTCGCTGTTCGTGAACACCTCGCTGAATTCGATGTCGCTGATCTCGAAGCCTGGCCGGTTGGCAAGGAATTCGGTGCAGCCGACTTCGCCGATGCCAAGATGGTGAACGTCTCTGGCCTCTCCAAGGGTCACGGCTTCTCCGGTACCATCAAGCGCCATAACTTCCACAGCGGTCCTCGTTCTCACGGTACGCACAACATGCGCGAACCGGGTGGTACGTCCGCTCACTCTTATCCGGGCCGCGTTTTCCCGGGCAAGCGTATGGCCGGTCAGTTCGGTAACAAGAAAGTGACCGTGAAGCACCTCCAGGTCGTCAAGGTTGACGGCGACCGCAACCTGATCTTTGTCCGTGGCGCTGTCCCCGGTGCAAAGAACAGCATCATCGTGGTGAGGAAAGACTAATGGCTACTGCAAAGCTTTTCGCCGCTACTGGCGATTTTAAGAATGATATTCAGCTCCCGGCCATGTTCGACCAGGAAGTCAACAAGGTCTGCATGTATTTGCATATCAAGGCTATCCTGAACAACAACCGTCAAGGCACTGCCCAGACCAAGAACAAGTCCTCGGTCAGCGGTGGTGGTCAGAAGCCCTGGAAGCAGAAGGGCACGGGTCGCGCCCGTTCCGGTCAGAACACCTCCGCAGTGTGGGTTCGCGGTGCCAAGGCTCACGGTCCGAAGTCCCATGACTATTTCGAAAAGGTAAACAAGAAGGTCAAGAAGATCGCTTTCCGCTCTGCTCTCGCTGCTAAGGCTGCCGAAGGCAAGGTGCAGGTGTTCGAAGCTCTCGCTTTCAACGCCCCGAAGACCAAGGATCTCCTCGCCGTCCTGAACAAGGCCGGTCTCGAACAGCGCAACGCTCTCTTCCTCGTGAGCGAAGCTGACAAGAACCTTTACCTGTCTTCTAACAACATTCCTTGGTGCCGTTGCGCACGCGTTGCCGATGTCAACACTTACGACATCGTTCGCGCCAACAACGTCGTCATCTCCCAGGCAGCTCTCGCCGAACTGGAAGGAGGCCGCTAATGAGTGAAATTCACGAAATTCTGGTTGCTCCGCACATTACCGAAGCTTCTGCCAAGACGATGGCTGTCGTTCGTAATGACGTGCACAAGTATGTATTCAAGGTTGCCAAGACCGCAACGAAGACCGAGATCAAGGACGCTATCGAAAAGCGTTTCAATGTCAAGGTCGATTCCGTCAACACCCTTATCAACCGCGGCAAGATGAAGCGCGTTCGTATGGGCATGGTCGCCGGCAAGAAGTCCAACTGGAAGAAGGCCTACATCACGCTTAAGGCCGGGCAAAAGATTGCCGAGTTCGAAGGAGTATAATCATGGGTCTGAAGTCTTATCGCCCGCTTACCCCGACGCTGCGCTACAAGCAGATTGGTGACCGCAAGGAAATCACTGCGGAAAAGCCGTACAAGCCGCTCACCGAAGGCATCAAGCGTAGCTCCGGCCGTAACAACGCCGGTGAAATCACCTCCCGCCGTCGCGGTGGTGGTCACAAGAAACTGTATCGTATCATCGATTTCAAGCGCAAGTTCGCAGGCATCCCCTGCACTGTCGAAACGATCGAATACGATCCGAACCGTACAGCCCGTATCGCCCTGGTCAAGTACCAGAACGGCAAGCGCTGCTACATCATCGCCCCGAACGATGTCAAGGTCGGTGATGTGCTGAATTCCGGCGAAGGTGCCGAATTCCGCGTCGGTAACGCAATCCCGCTCCGCGATATTCCGCTGAACACTGTTATCCACAACATCGAAATGAAACCGGGCAAGGGTGCCCAGATTGCTCGTTCCGCTGGTGCCGGTGCCGAACTGGTTGCCAAGGATGGCAAGCTCTGCCAGGTAAAGCTTCCGAGTGGCGAAGTTCGCTACATCCCGGAAGAATGCCTTGCCACTGTTGGTCAGGTTTCCAATATCGATCACATGAATGAATCCTCGGGTTCTGCAGGCCGCTCTCGCTGGCTCGGCATTCGCCCGTCTGTCCGCGGTGTCGTTATGAACCCGGTCGATCACCCCCTCGGTGGTGGTGAAGGTCGTACCTCTGGTGGTCGTCATCCGTGCTCTCCGTGGGGTAAGAACTCCAAGGGTGCCAAAACTCGTAACAATAAGCGTACCGATAAGTTTATCGTACGTCGTCGTCAGAAGAGGGCCTAATTCATGTCCAGATCCCTTAAGAAAGGTGCTTTCGTGGATTCCCACGTTCTAAGCAAAGCCCAGGCGATGGCCGGTTCCGACAAGAAACAGGCTATCAAGACCTGGTCCCGTCGTTCCACCATCATTCCTGATATGGTCGGACTTACGTTCTCCGTCTACAACGGCAAGCAGTTCATTCCCGTGTACGTGACCGAAAACATGGTCGGCCACAAGCTGGGTGAATTCTCCATGACCCGCACTTTCCGCGGTCACCGTAAGACTGAAACCGCCGCTGGAGGAAAGAAATAATGCAAGCTGTTGCTAAAGTGAAAAACGTCCGTTACGGTGTTCGCAAGCTGCGTCGCGTCGTCGACCTGGTTCGCGGCAAGTCCGTTGCTGAAGCATTCGCAATGCTTTCTATTCTCCACACGCAGACCAAGGGTGCCCCGCTGGTCGAAAATGCTCTGAAGTCCGCTGTCGCTAACTTCAAGCAGAAGGCCGCCGGTGCTGTCGCTGCCGAAGAACTGGTCGTCAAGACCATCACGGCCGATGGCGGTACCATCATGAAGCGTATCCACCCCCGTTCCCAGGGCCGTGCTTTCCGTATCGAAAAGCCGCTCTCTCACATCACAGTCGTTGTGGCCAACAAGGAGTAATTACAATGGGTCAGAAAACTCATCCGAATGGTCTTCGTCTTGGCGTCATCCGCGGCTGGGAATCCAAGTGGTATGCCGAAGACAAGTTTGCCGATCTTCTTTATGAAGACATCGTGCTCCGTCGCTACTTGATGAAGCGTTTTGAACATGCCTCCCTTTCCAAGGTCGGCATCGAACGCACCGTCAAGAAGGTGAACGTCAACCTCTTTACCGCCCGTCCGGGAATCGTGATTGGCCGTAAGGGCGAAGAATTGGACAAGCTCAAGGGCGAACTCCAGTTCCTCACCGGTAAAGAAATCTATATTAACGTCCAGGAAATCAAGCGTCCCGAAACGGATGCCAAGCTGGTTGCTGAAAACATCGCTCGTCAGCTCGAAAAGCGTATTTCCTTCCGTCGCGCCATGAAGCGCGCCATCCAGTCCGCTATGCGCATGGGTGTGGAAGGTATCAAGGTGCAGTGCGGTGGCCGCCTCGGCGGTGCCGAAATCGCCCGCGTCGAAAAGTATGCCGAAGGCCGCGTGCCTCTGCACACTCTCCGTGCCGACATCGATTACGCTACTGCTATCGCCAAGACCGTCTATGGTGCCATCGGTATCAAGGTGTGGATCATGCACGGCGAAAAGATTGGCAAGGACGTCATGAATGATAACAAGAGAGAGAAGTAATTATGCTGAGTCCTAAAAGAACATTACATCGTAAGCAGATGAAAGGCCGCATGAAGGGTGTCGCCTCCCGCGGTAATTCCATCGCCTTCGGCGAATTCGGCATTCAGGCTCTTGAAAAGTGCTGGCTGACTGCTCGTCAGATTGAAGCCGCTCGTATCGCCATGACTCGTAAGATCAAGCGCGGTGGCCGCGTCTGGATCCGCGTCTTCCCCGACAAGCCGGTAACCCGTCACCCTGCTGAAGCCCGTATGGGTAAGGGTAAGGGCGCCGTCGAATTCTGGGCAGCCGTTATCCTCCCGGGTCGCATCATTTTCGAAATGGGTGGTGTCGAACGTGAACTCGCCATGGAAGCTCTCCATGTCGCTTCGCAGAAGCTCCCCCTCAAGTGCAAAATCATCGAAGAATCGGAGATCTAATGAAGGCACGTGAATTAAAGGAACTGGGCGTTGACCAGCTCAAGGAAAAACTGGCTCAGTTGAATCTCGATTTGTTCAATTACCGTATGGCTGCCAAGCTCGGTAACTTGGAAAAACCCTCTTCGATCCGCAATACCCGCAAGGATATCGCTAGGGTCAAGACCATCCTCACCGAAAAGGCCAAGGCATAAGCCGGGCAGGAGCAGGAAATGGATAGAAACCTTCGTAAGGTAAGACAGGGTGTCGTCAGCTCTGACAAGATGGACAAGACCATCACTGTCGTAGTTGAAAACCGTAAGCGTCACCCGGTGTACAACAAGATCATGACCACCACCAAGAAGCTCAAGGCTCACGATGAAAACAACGAAGCCGGCGAAGGCGACCTGGTGGAAATCATGGAAACTCGTCCGCTCTCTGCGACGAAGCGCTGGCGCCTCGTTCGCGTTGTAGCTAAGAAGAAATAATCGTTTTGGAGTAAGGCGAATATGATTCAAGAAGAAACCAGACTCGTCGTGGCCGATAACAGTGGAGCCAAGGAAGTCGCCTGCATCCGCGTTTTGGGTGGCACCAACCGTCGCTATGCCAGCATCGGTGATGTCATCAAGGTTGCCGTCAAGGACGCAATCCCCCAGAGCAAGGTGAAGAAGGGTTCCGTAGCTGACGCTGTCGTCGTTCGCACGCGCAAGGAAATCGCACGTCCGGATGGAACGTTCATCCGTTTCTCGGACAATGCCGTGGTTCTCATCAACAAGGATGGCGAACCCCGTGGAACCCGTATTTTTGGACCGGTGGCTCGTGAGCTCCGTGACAAGAAATACATGAAGATCATCTCCCTCGCACCTGAGGTTCTCTAATGGCAAACATCAAGAAGAATGATAACGTCAAGGTGATTTCCGGTGCCAACAAGGGCAAGACCGGCACCGTGATTAGTGTCAAGGGTGGCAAGGTGACCGTTTCGGGCGTGAACGTCCGCAAGCGTCATGAAAAGCCGTCCCAGACCAATCAGACGGGTGGCATCATCGAAAAGGAACTGCCGATCGACATTTCCAACGTGATGCTCCTCGAAGGCAACACTCCTGTCCGTACCCGTATCGTGCGCGAAGCCGGCAAGAAGGCAACGCGCGTGAGCGTCAAGTCCGGCAAGGCTATCTAGAGGTAACACATGAACCAGATGAAGCAATTTTATCTCGAAAAAGTAGTTCCGGCCTTGCAGCAGAAGTTTGCTTACAAGAACGTGATGGAAATTCCCCGCCTCCAGAAGATCGTGCTCAACATGGGTGTCGGCGCTGCCGCCTCTAACCGCAAGATCCTGGATGAAGCCGTCGACACTCTGACCGCTATTACCGGCCAGAAGGCTGTCGTCACCAACGCCAAGAAGGCTATCGCTCAGTTCCATCTGCGCGAAGGCATCGGCATCGGTGCTAAGGTTACCCTGCACGGCGACAACATGTGGGACTTCCTCTTCCGCCTCATCAACATCGACCTTCCGCGTGTCCGCGACTTCCGTGGTCTCGCACGTCGTGGCTTTGACGGCATGGGTAACTTTACCCTCGGCATCAAGGAACAGACGATCTTCGTCGAAATCGATATTGACAAGGTTTCTCGTACTTTCGGTATGGACATCTCCTTCGTGACGACCGCTAAGACGGACGACGAAGGCCGCGCCCTGCTCGAAGAACTTGGACTCCCCTTCAGGAAGTAAGGTAATACCATGGCAAGCAGAAGAATGATTGAAAAATGCAAGCGTACTCCGAAGTATACCGTTCGTGGGTACAACCGTTGCAAGCGTTGCGGTAGGCCGCACGCCTTTATGCGCCGCTTTGGCCTTTGCCGTATTTGCTTCCGCGAAATGGCACTCGCCGGCGAAATCCCCGGTATCACAAAGTCGTCTTGGTAAGGAGAGTATACTCATGGCAATGACAGATCCTATCGCCGATATGCTCACCCGTATCCGCAATGCCGCTTCGGCAAAGCTCCCCGTGGTGGACATTCCTGCCAGCAACTTGAAGCGTGAAATCGCTCGCGTGTTGCAGGAAAAAGGTTTCATTAAAAAGTTCGTCGTCGTCGAAGACGGTAAGCAGGGCATCCTCAAGGTCCTCCTCCGCTACACGAAGGGCGAATCCGCTATCCAGGGTATCCAGCGCGTCTCTACGCCGGGTCTTCGTCACTATGTTGACGCAGCAAAGCTTCCGCGCGTTCGCAATGGCCTTGGCTATGCTATCATCTCCACATCTAAAGGTGTCATGACTGACCACGAAGCCCGCGAACAGAAGGTGGGTGGCGAAGTCATCGCAAAGGTATGGTAAAGATGTCCCGTATCGGTAAAGCTATTATCAATATCCCGGCCGGCGTGAAAGTCGCCGTCAATGGTCAGAACATCAAGGTGGAAGGTCCTCTCGGCAAGCTCGAGACCGACGTTCATGAACTGATTGCAATCAAGCTCGATGGCAACCAGCTTTCCTTCTCCCGTCCTGACGATCAGAAGTTCACCCGTGCCATCCATGGCACTACTCGCGCTCTCGTTGCCAACATGGTCGAAGGCGTGACCAAGGGTTTCCAGAAGACGCTCGAAATCGTCGGCGTTGGTTACCGTGTGGAACAGAAGGGCAAGGACCTCAACCTGGTTCTCGGCTTCTCTCATCCGGTTATCTTCAAGGCCCCGGAAGGCGTTGAACTCAAGGCTGTTGACCCGCTGAAGATCTCCATCAAGGGCATCGACAAGCAGAAGGTTGGCCAGGCTGCGGCAGAAATCCGCAAGTACAGGAAGCCTGAACCGTATAAGGGCAAGGGCATCAAGTACGAAGGCGAAATTGTCCGTCGTAAGCAAGGTAAGAAGACAGGTAAATAAGGGTAAACTATGACTGCAATTGCTAAGAAAAGAATCCAGTCCAGAATCGCACGCCACGAACGCGTACGCAAGTCTGTTGTCGGAACTGCAGAATGCCCTCGTTTGGCTGTTCGCCGTTCCTTGTCCCACATGGTGGCCCAGATTATCGACGACGAAAACAACAAGTCTCTCGTCCAGCTCACCACGACTGCTAAGGAATTCCAGAGCAAGTTCGGTGAAATGACGAAGTCGGAACAGAGCAAGCAGCTCGGTCTCCAGATTGCTGAAGTCGCCAAGTCCAAGGGCATTGAATCCGTGGTCTTTGACCGCGGCGGTTACATCTATCACGGTCGCGTTCAGGCTCTCGCTGAGGGAGCTCGTGAAGGCGGACTCAAATTCTAGTGAGGTACACTTTGGAACGCGAAGCTCAAGTTTCTGAATTTGAAGACAAGGTTGTACACATCAACCGTTGCGCAAAGACCGTCAAGGGCGGTCGCCGTATGTCCTTCTCCGCTCTCGTTGTCGTTGGCAACAAGAACGGCAAGGTCGGTGTTGGTCTCGGCAAGGCTAAGGAAGTTTCCGAAGCTATCCGCAAGGGTACCGAAGCCGCTCAGCGTAACATCGTTGAAGTGCAGCTTCTCGACGGCACCATTCCCCACGACATCGAAGTGAAGAGCGGCGCTACCCGCATCCTCCTGATGCCGGCTGCTCCGGGTACTGGCGTTATCGCCGGTGCTGCCGCCCGTGCCGTTCTCGAACTGGCCGGTGTGCGCAACATCCTCACCAAGATTCACGGTTCTTCCAATCCGAGCACCGTCGTGCGCGCCTGCCTCGAAGGTCTCTTGGCCCAGAAGAACAAACAGGACTGCGCCGCTCTCCGCGGTGCCAGCGTCTAAGGAGTAATACACGATGAAGAAAGTTCGTATTACTTTGAAAAAGGGTACTGTCCGCCGTCTGCCGATGCACCGCTCCAACGTGGCTGCTCTCGGCCTCCGCAAGATCGGACAGTCTGTTGAACACGTTTTGACCCCCAGCATCCAGGGCATGATCAATGCCGTGCGTGACATGGTGACGGTCGAGGAGATCTAAGATGGAACTCAATACTCTCAATCCTGGC
The DNA here is from genome assembly GCF_937877005.1 of uncultured Fibrobacter sp. GTDB lineage: Bacteria > Fibrobacterota > Fibrobacteria > Fibrobacterales > Fibrobacteraceae > Fibrobacter. The sequence continues at coordinate 8,418 of NZ_CALEFV010000338.1, forward strand.
AAGGCTGCCAAGGGCAAGAGCCGCAAGCGTATCGGTCGCGGTCCGGGTTCCGGTTGGGGCACCACCGCTGGTCGTGGCCAGAAGGGTGCCGGCGCTCGTAAGAGTGCTAAGGCCGGTCGTGTCGCCTTCGAAGGCGGCCAGATGCCGATTCACCGTCGCATCCCGAAGCGTGGCTTCAAGCACGCCGGTGTTGAATTCCAGATCGTCAACATCAAGAAGCTCGCTTCTTGCAGCGTGACGGATTTCGACGCCCAGGCAATGTTTGACCAGGGTTTCATCAAGAACATCGAACTGCCCATCAAGGTCCTCGCTTTTGGTACCATTGACAAGGCAATCAATGTAAAGGTTAACGCCATCAGCGAAAAGGCCAAGGCCGTGATTGAAGCTGCTGGCGGCAAAGTCGAGATCATCTAATGGAAGCTCTCAAGAAAGCCATAGATGCGTTCATCAATGCTTTTAAGATTGAAGACCTGCGTAAGAAGCTCCTTTTTACGCTCGGTCTTTTGATCGTTTATCGCATTGGTGCGCACATCACCATCCCCGGAGTGAATTCTGCGGTGCTCGCGGAATACTTCCGTAACTCGAATAATTTGTTCGGCCTGTATGACTCCTTCACGGGCGGTGCCTTTGCAAAGGCCACCATCTTCGCCCTGGGTATCATGCCCTACATTAGCGCGAGCATCATCATTCAGTTGATGGGCTCCGTTATTCCCGCCATCCAGATGTTGCAGAAGGAAGGCCAGGAAGGGCGCGCAAAGCTGAACCAGTATACCCGTTACTTTACGGTGGCGCTCGCTGCCCTGCAGGGATGGGGCATTTCCGTGTGGCTTTCGTCACTTAAGGTGACAACCGCTACCGGTGCCGGAGTGTCGGTCTTGGCTGATGACTTCGCTTCTGGTGCCGGAAACATCGGTTTCCGTTTACTAGCTACCCTGACCTTCACCGCCGGTACGATCTTCGTGATGTACCTGGGCGAGCAGATTACCTCGCACGGTGTGGGTAACGGTATTTCTCTTATCATCTTCGCCGGTATCGTCGGTGGCCTTCCGCGGGCTGCCCTTGCAGAAATCGAAATGTTTAAGGAAGACATCCAGCCCCTCGCCATCGAGATCTTCATCTTGGCGATCGTGGTGCTGATTGTCGGCTTTATCGTTTTCGTGGAGCAGGCGAACCGTCGCATTCCACTCCAAAGTCCTCGTAGGACAGTCGGTTCCAAGGTCGTGGGCGGCCAGTCCAGCTATCTGCCTTTCAAGGTGAATACTGCTGGCGTGATTCCCGTGATCTTTGCGTCGTGTATCATGTTCATTCCGGCCATGATCGCTTCCTGGTTCCCGAATGTTTCTGCGATGCAGTCCTTTGCGGCCGCATTCATCCCGGGTCATATCACCTATAGCGTGATCTTTGGCCTCCTGATTATATTCTTCACCTACTTCTACACGGCAATCCAGTACAACCCTAACGACATTGCCGAAAACCTCAAGAGAAGTGGTGGATTTATACCGGGATACCGTCCGGGTAAGCAGACCGCAGAGTACATAGACCATGTTTTGACCCGAATTTCTCTTCCGGGTTCGCTGTTCCTCGCTCTAATCAGCGTCGGACCGCTCCACCTGAAAGACGCACTCAATATGAGTTTCTATATTGGGGGCACCTCGGTGCTTATCGTGGTCGGTGTGGCGTTGGATACGCTTCGTCAACTCGAAGCCCAACTGCATACCAAGAATTATGAAGGTTTCCTCAAGCATGGCCGCATCCGCGGCAGGATGGCGTCTTAGTGGCTAAAGAAGAAGGCATACAAGTAGAAGGTGTTGTGTTGGAAGCTCTCCCCAACGCTTTCTTCCGTGTCCAACTCGGAAATGGCCACGAGATTCTCGCTCATGTTTCTGGAAAAATGCGTCGGCATTTCATCCGAATTTTGCCGGACGACAAAGTGTTGGTAGAAATTTCTCCCTACGATCTGAATCGTGGAAGAATCACATACCGTTACAAGTAATAGGTATTTTCAAAGAAAGGTCAAACCTATGAAAATCAAAGCCTCCATCAAACCCAGGTGTGAAAACTGCAAGATCATCCGTCGTAAGGGTGTATTGCGCATCATCTGTTCGAAGAACCCCCGTCACAAGCAGAAGCAGGGATAAGGAGATCGTATGGCACGTATCGCTGGTGTCGATTTACCGAAAAACAAGACTGTTGAATACGGTCTGACGGCAATCTATGGTGTCGGTCTGTTCACCGCTAACAAGGTCTGTGCTCAGCTGGGCATTGACAAGAACAAGAAGTGTGACGACCTGACTGAAGAAGAACAAGGTAAGATTCGCCATCTCTTGGAAGACGAATACTCCGTGGAAGGTCAGCTCCGCGCAGAAATTACCTTGAACATTAAGCGTCTGCAGGATATTGGCTGCTATCGCGGCATCCGCCACCGCAAGGGCCTTCCGGTCCGCGGTCAGCGTTCCCGCACCAACGCCCGCACTCGTAAGGGCCCCAAGAAAACTGTGGCTAACAAGAAGAAGTAAGGAGATTCCTCGTGGCTGAAGAAGAAATTAAGGAAACTGCTGCCGCTGCCGAAGCTCCGGTCGCTGCTGCTGAAGAAGTCAAGGTCAAGAAGGGCAAGAAGCGCATTGATATCCAGGGTATCGCCTGCGTGTTCGCTTCCTTCAACAATACAATCGTTTCTATCACCGATGCTCGCGGTAACGTGGTCGCTTGGGGCTCTCCCGGTAACTCCGGTTTCAAGGGCTCTCGCAAGAGCACACCGTTTGCTGCCCAGCTCGCCGCTGAAGTCGCTGCCCACAAGGCTTTCGATCTCGGCATGCGCAAGGTAGATGTCCGCGTCAAGGGTGCCGGTGGTGGTCGTGAATCCGCCGTCCGCGCTATCAAGAATGCGGGCCTCGAAGTTCTCTCTATTCGAGACGTGACGGGCGTTCCGCACAATGGTTGCCGTCCTAAAAAGAAGAGAAGAGTCTAATTCAAAGAGGTATCGCCAATGATGTGGAAATCACTTCAGATGCCGCGCAGCTTCCAGAAAGTGGAAACCGGCGAAGATGGTCGCTACGCCAAGTTTGTCGTAGAGGCTTTGGAACGTGGCTGGGGAATCACCCTCGGTAACGCCCTCCGTCGTTCGCTCCTTTCCTCCCTGCAGGGTGCGGCTATTGTCTCCGTGAAAATTGAAGGCGTAGACAAGGAATTTTCGACGCTCCCGGGTGTCAAGGAAGATGTCACCGACATTATCCTGAATCTTAAGAGCATCCGCGTCAAGCTCCTGTCCGACCATGACGAAACGCTCCGCCTGGACATGTCCGGCGAAGGCGAAGTCACGGCCAAGGACTTCATGGACAATCCGAATGTCGCTATTCTGACTCCGGATGTTCATATTGCAACTTTGAACGGTAACGCGTCGCTTTCCCTGGAAGTGAAGATTTCCAGCGGCCGCGGCTATGTCACTGCCGACGAGTTGAAGGACAAGGACGCTCCGATTGGCGTTATCGCCATGGATGCGAACTTCAACCCGGTGCAGAAAGTCGCGATGCACATCAGCGATACCCGCGTGGGCCAGAAGACGGACTACAACCGTCTGGAACTTGAGATTACGACTGATGGTTCCATCGATCCTGAAGACGCTCTCGCATACGCTGCGAAGCTCCTCATGGACCACCTGGAAATCTTCATCAACTTCGAAGGTGATCTCGAAAGCCCCGAAGAACTGGAAATGGACGAAGAACGTCAGCGTATCGCCCAGCAGCTCCGCACCCGTGTGGACGACCTGGAACTTTCCGTTCGCTCGAGCAACTGCCTCCGTATGGCCAACATCCATACCGTTGGCGAACTTGTGCGCAACAAGGAAAACGATATGCTTAAATACAAGAACTTCGGTCGGAAGTCCTTGGTGGAACTTAACGAGGTGTTGACGTCGATGGGCCTTTCCTTTGGCATGGACGTCGATGAATACTTGAAGGATTAAAAATGAGACACGGTGTAAAAAACAAGAAATTGGGCGTGAATGCCCAGCACAAGCGTGCCATCCTCCGCGCCCTTACCACTTCCATTATCGAGAAGGGCATGGAAGCTGAACAGTCTGCCCGCTACGTGCGCACGACTCTCCACAAGGCCAAGCTCGTTCGCGGCTGCGTGGATCGCATGGTTACTTATGCAAAGAAGGGCGACCTTTCTGCACGTCGTGAAGCTTCCCGCTTCGTGATGAGCCCGAAGGCCGTGCAGGACCTCTTCGCTACGATTGGTCCTCGCTACGCTTCCCGCAACGGTGGCTATACTCGCATCATCAAGCTCGGCCCGAACCGCGCCGGTGACGCATCCGAAATGGCTCTCGTCGGTCTCGTCGAAGACGAAATCGTCGTGAAGACCAAGAAGGCTGCCGAACCCGCCAAGGCTGAAGCTGTGAGCATGGTCGAAGGCGAAAGCAAGGCTTAATTGATCTTTGCCTAAAGATTGAAAAGGGACCCGATTCAAGTCGGGTCCTTTTTTTGTGAAAGTACTTTTTTGTATTTTTTTAAGACATGTATCGTTTTATCGCTTTCTTATTGTTGATGGTCGCTTTTGCCTTTGCAGACGACAGCGGTGGCGGTAGCCTGTTCAAGGCTTCCGTGCTGGGTTCTTCGGGCGTGGGACCTGCTTCGCGTAGCTCGGTGGCGCTGGAACCTGCCTATGCGGAATCGCCCGTGGATTCCGACTATGTCATTGGCCCCGGCGACTATTTTGACTTGATGTTCGAATCGAATTACCTCTCGGTGCAGGTATACCCCGATGGTTCCATTGCCGTGGAAGAGTGCGGCTCGGTGCAGGTTGGCGGCAAGACCGTCAACGAGGCTCGCGAACTGATTCTTGACTTGCTTTCGAAGCGCTATAAGCGCGAGGAATGTTTCGTGCAGCTTGCCGCCCTGAAAAAGTTCAGGGTGAACGTCATGGGCGCTGTCGTACTTGTAGGCCAGCACCAGGTGGATCCGCAGACGCGTCTTAGCTACTTTATGCGCCAGATCGGCGGAACGCTCCCGAACGCGAATACCGAGGACTTCATGGTGTTCCGCGGCAAGGACACGATTCACGTGAACTATAGCGCGATGGCTGCGAAGGGTAATTTCGATGACGACATCATGCTTGTCCAGGGTGACCGCGTGTTCGTTCCCTATATCGATGTCGGCGACAACATCACCTTGATTTTCCCGGGCTACAGGACGGCGCTTACCTACCAGGAAGGCCGCACGCTGCAGGACTATTTTGACCTCGCCGGCGGCAATCGCATGAACAACATGGGTTACAAGGCGGTTTGCATCAGGGAACCCGGCCAGGCTCCCCGCTGGGTATCCTTGTCCGAAATGAGACAGACGACGATTGCGCCCAATTCGGAAGCGGAATTTTCCGTGCAGGACATGCTCGTATACGTGGGCGGAGCCGTGAACTATATCGGCCGCTTCCCCTACAATCCGTCGTGGCATGCTATCGACTATATCGGTGCCGCAGGCATCAACACGATTACGGGTTCCTGGAACCAGGTCAAGGTCTGGCGCGGCAAGGATCCCAAGGCGCTCAAGATGAGCGTGACGGAAGACCAGATCCTGCCGGGAGACTACATCGAGATTCCCAAGAGCCATTACGAGTCGTTCAAGGATTTCACGTTGTTCCTAGCGTCGCTCTTGACGGTGATTTCTTCGGCATTCATCATTTACGTCAACTACAAGTAATTTATGGAAAAGCACGAATCAGTAGGACTTGTGGAGATATGCCTTCGGTTGTTGAACAACGACCTGAAGCACTTCAAGCTGTGCGCTTTCATTGTCCTTTTGCCCACGCTCGCGGTCTTTGTCGCGGTGATGTGGATTATCAAGCCTATTTACGCTGCCCAGGCCGTCGTGACGCCGCCGGCATCTACGCAGAACACCATGGGCAATCTGAGTTCCATGCTCGGCGGAATGTCCGGTGGAATGGGTTCGCTGCTAGGCCTTTCCTCTAGCGACGAGGACGTGAACGCGGTGTGGACGATCCTCTGTTCCTGGGAACTTCACGATCAGGTTATCAAGGAATTCAACCTGGCGGAGCACTATGAGTTCGACGGAGATTTCCATGCGGACTTGCTCAAGGAATTCAGGAAGAACTTCGGTGTCGAGATGAACAAGGAGGACATGTTTGCAATCTCGATCGAAGACAAGGATTACAAGCTTGCAGCGAAGATGGTGCAGTTCATTCTGGAAAAGGCTGACTCCGCCTACAATGCGTTCAAGACTTCACAGGCGCGCCAGTCCAGGATTTATTTCCAGAGCAGGCTCGATTCTTGCGAAAGGAACATCGATTCGCTGCTCAACGACTTTGTCAAGTTCCAGGCCGACAACAATTTCTATGACCCCGAAATCCAGATGGAAGCGACGCTCAAGTATCTGGGCGCCCTGCAGACGACCCGCGAGGAGGTCGCCATCGAGATGGCTTTCGAGAAGGCCGACCGTGGCGAGAAGAGCAAGCGCTACGAGGAGCTCTCCAAGCGTTACCAGAGCGTGAATGCTGCCGTGAACGGGGCGCTTAAGGGCAAGCACGAGAATATGGGCATGGTGGCGCTCAAGAAGTCGCCGGAACTTGCAGCCGAGTATATGCGCCGCGAAACGGAAATCCGCGTGCAGGAAGCCATGTACAAGCTCCTGCGCCAGCAGAGTGAACAGATGCGCCTCGAAGAGGCGAAGATGCTCACGAACCTGCACGTGCTGGAACCGCCCTGGGAAAACGACAAGAAGGTTCGTCCGAGACGCGGTATTCTCCTGATGTTCACGACGTTCGTCTCGTTCCTGCTTGCGACCCTGGTTGCGAATTTCCTCGAGTTCATGCGCAACGAGCGCGAGAAAAAGTCCGGCACCGCAGCCGAATGGGAACTCCTTCTCAAGAGACTGGCGTTCTGGCGCCGGTAGGCGGTAGCCATTATGGATATCAACTTGGCGGCATCTCCGGAGTCGTGCGTGATGTTCGCGCTCGCCGCGGTAGTCCTGCTGGTGGTCTCCTGGTTCAAATCTGATTTCTTCCGTCCGTCCGTTCTTTATTTCCTGGTGCAGATGGTCATGCTCGGGGTGGCCTACCTCAAGCTGATGCCCGCCATGACGGATTTCAAGATAAACACCTGGCTCGTGTGGGGTGGCGGCATGGCTGCCTTTATTGGTGGTTCCGTGCTTACCGAGATGGCGTGGGAGTCCAAGGGCGGGCCGCGGCTACCCAGGACGCTTTCGCTTCATGGCCAGTACAACTGGCAGACTCATTTTTGTGTCAGTTTCCTTGCCTTTGCGTATTTCATGATTGGCGTCATCGGCGTCATCTCGGTGGCGGGAAACCTGGTGCTGCTCACGGACAAGCCTTCGTTCTGGCTTTCGGGCAAGGACAGTCCCGTGCTCAAGTTCGCGGACTATTTCACTTCGGGTGCCATGGTGGTAGGCCTTTTCGCGGTTGCGTCGTTCAAGTCGGTGAATCCGGTGCGCTGGGTGCGTTACGCGTCGCGCTTCATGGTGGTATTCACGATGATTCTGAGCTTCATGACCTTCCCGAGCCGCGGTATCAACATGCTCTGCCTGGGCATGGTCCTTCTGCTTTACAACTATCTGCATGGCAGGTTCACCTGGAAGATTCTCGCGGTCCTCGGCGCCTTTATCCTGGTGTTCTTCGTGGCGGTCGCCTCGCTGAAGGGACAGTACGGCGAATCGACTTCGAAGGACCTCATGGACAACAAGATGGTCAAGATGGTGGCGCTGCTTCCGTACATGTACGTGGCGAACAACTACTGGAACCTGGACTACGCTTTCAACCGGCCGAGCGATGCGTTCGAGCATGAATGGACTTACGGTGTCGACGCCTTTTACGGCATTACGCACCTGATGCAGATTGGCGACGGTATCCAGACGAGCTTTGGCTGGGACACTCCCTTCAACGAGAGTATCGTCAAGGTGGAGGGCCTGAACACGATTCCCTACCTGTGGGACGCTTACAAGGACTTCGGGCTCGTGGGGCTGTTCTTTATGCCGTTCTTCTTTGGAATACTGTTTACCTGGTGCTACCGCCACATGGCGCAGGTGAAAAGTCCCCTGGGGATTCTCGTCATGTGCGTATTCATGATGTGGATTATCCTGTGGAACTTTACGACAGGCTACAAGCAGAGCATGTACTGGGTATGGATCGGCTTCTTTGTCCTGGTCTGTACCTTGAGCTCGGGCGGCGGGCTGTTACCATCGAAGTGCGCGCCGGTGCAGATAGTAGCCCAGAAGGATGACGCTAATGATCACGTCGCCAGTCAGGGCGAATAGCGGAATGTAGCTGTTGGGCAGGAACCTGCCTGCGGCGCTACAGGCGACGATGTTGCAAAAACCGGCACTGCTTACGATAATGGCGTAGGCCCACACGGCCTTGTTCTTGAGTAGTCCCGAAATCATGGACATGCGTGCTGCCTGGAACAGGAGCGACAGCGATAGTATGCGGAGGATTGCGGCGCTGCAGGCGAGCGAACCGTCGGTCCAGTTGACGGCGAAGAATAGTAGCCGCAGGAACTGTTCGGGGAACAGCCACAGCGGACAGGCGCATGCCGCGATGAATGTCGTGAAGATTAAAATTTCCCTGACATGGATATCCTTGTCCCTGGACATGTGCTGGCTCACCAGGTTCGACGATATGAAGTGGACCATGATGCCGGAGCATAGGACGAGTATCTTGTGACCGAAATTGTAGGCGCTCAGGAATTCGGCCGTGGCGAAACGGTCGGCGACATAGAGGCCCACGGGAATATAGGCGAAGGTCGCGAAACTGGAGATGGCATAGGGAAAGCCCGCCTTGAGCATTAGGCCTATGAAGCGGAACGTGCGGCGCGTGAGTCGCAAAAGGGTGGCGTCGAGGGCCTGGCTTACGCCGAAGAAGAAGGCGGGGAGAGCTGCGATGACCATGGCGAGGGCGATATGCTCGATTTTGTCGACTTTCAGGTATAGGAGCGCAAATCCCATGACTGCCATGTAGGAGATGGAATGCAGCAGCTTCGAAAGGAATAGCTTTTTCCAGAACTTGCCGCAGATAAAGTACCAGTCGAAGAACGCATGCTGGAAAAGGAGTCCGAAGGTGAGGATGAGTTCGCCGTAGAATATGGGATGGTCGTGCCGTACGACGACGGCGAATATGGCCATGATGGCCGCTACCGCGAGGGTGCACAGGAATCGTAGCTGCAGCACGTGCCTGAAGAGGGATCCTTCTGTCGCGCGCATTCCAAAAAAGGCGAGGATGAGGGTGCTCATGCCGAAATCGGCGATGGAACAGAAAATGGAATAGTCCGTCTGGAGGAGCCCGAAAAAGCCGTATTCGGAGTGCCCTAGATTTTTTGCAATAAAGTTTTGGACAAAAAAGGAAATTCCCTGGATAAGGAAATTGACGGCAGCGATGAATACTCCGATCTTTATGTTGCTAAAGACGTGTGGCACGCTGCAAAAGATAAAAGATTTCGTCGTGACCGTCATTAATGGAGTTTTGTATATTTGGATTATGGGAACACTTCAAGGTAAAAGTTCTTTCTTTAAGCCGGGGCCGCCGGCAAGGCCGGGCGAGGCCCACAAGCCGCTAGTGCAGTTCCTGCTGCGCGAAGTTCGCGGTTCGTCGGTGCTGGACATTGGCGGTGGCGAAGGCGCCTACGCCTTGGAAATGAGCAGGGCCGGCTACGACACGGTCGTTGCCGACATCAATGCGGAATCGCTGAAGGTTGCATCGGAAAATGGCCTCAAGACGCGTCACCTTGAAATGGGCGAGACTGTTGGCGAGAAGGTCGCCGATACCGTTACTTTGGTCGAAGTTCTCGAGCATGTCGAAGATCCGAAGATTTTTTTGCAGAACGCCATTGCCGCCGCGCGCAAGCGCGTCCTGTTCACGCTTCCCTGTACCGAAGATTTCGAAAAGCTTTTTTCGATCGGGCTCTCCTATGCGCATGTCGCCGTGTCCGATCACCTGTGGCATTTCTCCTACGCCGAAATGAAGTCGCTGCTGGATTCCGTCGGCAGGCCGTACCGTCTCGAGATGGGCGATTACCTGTTTCCTCACATGTCCATGTCGCTTTTGCGCGAGAACATGAAGGGACCGCTCGGATTTCTTGCCATGCTTCCGGTGCGCATCGCCAACCGTCTGGGGCTTGTTTCCCGTAGGATTCCTTCCCGTTTTTATGGGGTAATCGAAGTTTCCTAGAATCTACGCTCATTTTTTTTTCTAAATTTGCGTGCAAAATCGCGAGAGTGGCGGAATTGGCAGACGCACCAGACTTAGGATCTGGCACTTCGGTGTGAGGGTTCGACTCCCTCCTCTCGCATGTTTTTCAATACTTTTTTAACCGACTCTCGGAGTTCATATGAGCGTAGAAATCAAAGAAACCAGCGCTACCATGCGCACCCTCGAAATCACCATCCCGCAGGCAGACCTCAAGGTTTTCTTCGACAAGAAGCTGAGCCAGTACAAGAAGCAGGTCACCATGAAGGGTTTCCGTCAGGGCATGGTACCGAAGGCTATGGTCCTCAAGCAGTTCGGCAGCGCTATCCGTCAGGAAGCCGTGGACGAAATCGTGAACAAGATCGTGCAGGAAGAACTCAAGAAGGCCAATATCATTCCCGTGGGTCCGATGAACGTCGTTGAATTCAAGGACGACAAGGAAAACGACATCGCACTGAAGGTGGAAGTCGAAATCGATCCGGAAATCGAGATCAAGGGCTATGCCGATACGGGCATCACCGTTCCCGACACCGCCGTGCACGAAGAAGAAGTCCAGGCCGAATACGACCGCCTGGTCCAGATGTGGAGCAAGGACGAACATGTGGATCGTGCTGCCAAGAAGGGTGACGTGGTCGTGGGCAACTACATCGAAGTCGTGATCGACGGCGAAAAGCAGGAACTCCCGGAAAACAAGGAATTCCGTAGCCTCCTCGGCGAATCCGCCTCCCCGGGATTCGACGAAGGCCTGACCGGTACTACCGCCGGCGAAACCAAGGAAATCAACTTCAAGTATCCGGATGACCACAAGGACGAACGCTATCGCGGCAAGACCGCTCAGTTCAAGGTGGAAGTGACCGACGTGCGTGAAATCGTTCCGCCGACCATGGACGAGGAATTCTGCAAGCAGATTGGCGTGAAGGATGTCGAGGACCTGAAGAACAACCTCGCCGAAGGCCTCGCTAGCCAGAAGCAGGACACCGCCAAGAACAAGGCCATTAACGAAGCCATCGACAAGCTCATCGAACAGAACCCGTTCGAAGTGCCGAAGGCCCGTATCTACGATCTTATCCGCTGGACCCTGAACCGCAACGCCCAGAGCGAAAAGGACATGGTGGAACCGACCGAAGAACAGCTCAAGACGCTGACTCCGGAAGCTATCCGCGAAATCAAGAAGCACCGCATTCTGGAATATGTCGCCACTCAGGAAAAGATCCGCCCGAACCAGGCTGCAGTCGATGCCCGCCTCGAAAACATGGCCAAGGCCTACCACGTGGATTTCGAAACCCTGAAGGGTCATTTCCGTCAGTCCGGCCGCATCAACCAGCTGCGTGACGAACTGCGCATCCAGATGGCCGCCGACTTTATCGTCGGTATCCGTCCGGCTGCCGAAGAAAACAAGTAAGAGGTAAACTGAATGATCATCCCTACCGTCATAGAGACCACCGGACGCGGTGAACGCGCCTACGATATCTATTCCCGTCTCCTTAAGGAACGCATTATCTTTCTGGGTACGCCGATCAACGACGAAGTGGCGAACAACGTCATGGCCCAGCTGATTTTCCTTGAGTACGAGAATCCGGAAAAGGATATCACGCTGTATATCAACAGCCCGGGTGGTTACGTGTCGGCAGGGCTTGCCATTTACGATACCATGCAGCACGTGCGTCCGAACATCGCGACCATTTGCATTGGCAACTGCGCCTCGATGGCGGCCGTGCTCCTTGCCGCGGGAACCAAGGGCAAGCGCTATGCGCTGCCGCATTCCCGCATCATGCTCCATCAGCCGTCCGGTGCCGCCACCGGCCAGTCCACGGATATCCAGATTACTGCTAAGGAAATCGTGCGCACCAAGGAAACCTTGGCCGAAATCGTCGCGAAGCATACCGGCAAGTCCATTGACGAGGTCCGCGAAAAGACCGACCGCGATTTCTACATGGGGCCCGAGGAAGCCAAGGCGTTCGGCGTTATCGACGAAATCTTTGTTCCGCGTAAAGAGGGAATTTAATGTATCGTAGCGGGAAGAACCGCCCGACCGTGACTTGCAGCTTTTGCGGCAAGCCTGCGGAGCAAGTGGAGAAGATGATTACGGGTGCAGGCGTGCAGATCTGCAGCGACTGCATTACCATGTGTAATCGCATTATCGAGGAAGACCGTGCTCGTTCAAGGCAGGAATCTGCCGCCGCCGAGATATCCTCCAAACCTCTTCCGTTGCCGACCGAAATCAAGGCTCACCTGGACGAATATGTGATTGGCCAGGACCAGGCGAAAACCGCCCTTTCCGTGGCGGTGTACAACCACTACAAGCGTCTGCGTTACAAACAAGCTCACCCCGATGCGCAGGAAGTCGAGAAGTCGAACCTGCTTCTGGTGGGCCCGACCGGTTCGGGAAAGACGCTTCTGGCGCAGACCATGGCGCGCTTTCTGGACGTGCCCTTCACTATCGCCGACGCCACCGTGCTTACCGAAGCGGGCTACGTGGGCGAGGACGTGGACAGCATTATCGTGCGCCTGTTGCAGGCTGCCGACTACGACGTGTCCCGTGCTGAACGCGGAATCATCTTTATCGACGAAATCGACAAGATCGCGCGCAAGACTGCGAACCCCTCCATTACCCGCGACGTGAGCGGCGAAGGCGTGCAGCAGGGCCTATTGAAACTTCTGGAAGGAACCGTCGCGGCCGTTCCCCCGAAGGGTGGCCGCAAGCACCCCGAACAGCCGCTCGTGCAGGTGAACACCAAGAACATCCTGTTCATTTGCGGTGGCGCCTTCGAGACGCTCGACAAGATTATTTCCCGCCGTGTGAATACGGGTGGCATGGGTTTCGGTGCTGACATCCGCAGCGCCGAGGAAAATTCGCTTTCTGAACTTTTCAAGCTTCTGGAACCCGATGACCTGATTCAGTTCGGCCTGATTCCCGAAATCGTGGGCCGCTTGCCCGTGGCTGTCGCCCTCGAAGAACTCGACGAGGCCGCTCTCCTGAATATTCTGACTCAGCCGAAGAACGCCCTTGTAAAGCAATACAAGAGCCTGTTCGAAATGGACGGAATCGAGCTCAAGTTCGAAGAAGATGCGCTCAAGGAAATTGTCCATGAGACGATGGCCCGCAAGACGGGCGCGCGCGGACTCCGTTCCGTGATGGAAAAAACCTTGCAGCGTGCGATGTTCGAGATGCCCGGTTCCGGCAACAAGGAATTCGTGGTGACATCCGAGATAGTGAAGAATGGCCTAAAGGCGCCTTCGGAAAAGAAGTCCGAGCCCGCAAAGAAGGGCCGCAAGAAAGCTTCGTAAAAAATACCGCCTTCCACAGGAAGGCGGTTTTACTTTATAGCCGAGAAATGCCGCTATTTTTCTTTGGCGGCAATCTCCTGCGCTTTTTCAAGCGTTCGTGAGGCTCCGTTCCAAATGTTTTCACAACGGGGTACTGTACTGCCGTCTGCGACGGGAAGTTGTTATTAGTCTAGCAAAACTAGAAATTCTGTATGCAATTCGCAACAAAAAATACTTGTCGATTCGGAATATTGGGGTGGAAAGTGCTTTTTGTATATTTTATAGCAAAGAAATCTATGAAATGTGATTTCTTATAAAAGAAAGGAGCTGTTTTTGGATAGGTAGATTGCGATATGCCAGTAGAATTGACGCGAGAATCATTGGTGGATTTTTTCGGTGAAGAGGAATTCAGGAAATTGTGCAATCATGAGGCGGGCCATGCGCTTGTCGCCCTGTTGTTCAAGCGTCCGCTAGAATACGTGAAGATGGATAGGTCCAGGGAGCGGCCGGGTATCACGCACATTGCCGGAAGCGAGCTGGAAGGCGATGCGCATATCGCGATGGCGGGGCACTTGGCGGAGTTCCTGATGCGCAAGGATTTCGCATGCGATCTGGATACGGTCATGAAGGACCTGCCCGCGGAACTCTATAGGAACGATCCCGACTATCAGCGTTTCCAGGCGGCCTGCTACTACTTTCAGCTTGCCGAGACGAACGTGGTCGAGCAGGATTTCAATATCCTGATGGCGTGTAGAAAGGCGCTCTGCGGTATTGCCGAGGCGTTGAACGAGCGGATTTCGCTGACCTGCACCGATATCGAGAATATTCTGAAAGACTGTCAGTAAGGGATGATCTTTTTATATATTCTATCCTAACTAGGAGAGTTTATGAAAAAGATTCTGATTCCGTTCTGTACCGCGCTTTTGCTGATGGCGGTTGCCTGCAGCGATACCAAGACTTCTGCGAAGGATTCCGCTGCTGAAAAGGCGGACGAGAGTGCTGCTCCGAACATGCCGGCGGAAACTTCTGCCCAGGTCGCGGGTACCCGCACGCTCATGCTTGCTAATGGTGCGACTGTCACCTGGATTCAGGATAACGATGGCGAAAGACTGATGCCGCGCACGCTGTTTAGCGATGCGAGCGATTCGCTTTACGACAGTCTGAACATGCCCGACGGCATTCCTGCTTCTGTCAGCACATTCCTCGTGAAGGTGGACGGCAAGTACATCCTGTTCGATGCGGGGCTTGGTGCCCTTGGCGGGCAGATGATGAAGCGTATCGAGGCGCTCGGCGTGAATCCCGACAGCATCGGGCTTATATACCTGACGCATTTCCATGCGGACCATGTCGCGGGTCTTGTCGCGAAGGATAGTGCAGGTAACGACATGAAGGTGTTCCGGAATGCGGCGGTTTATGCGGGCAAGGTGGAGTATGATGCATGGATGAACGATATTCCCAAAAATGATCTGCAGAAGAACGTGATGGGCCTCTACAAGGATAGTCTGCACCTGTTCGCGTTTGGCGACAGCCTTCCGCATGGCGTGCTCGCAATGGATGCCGTGGGCCACACTCCGGGACACACGGCCTTCAGGCTTTCGAACTTGCTCGTGATTGGCGACCTGATGCACGGTTATGCCCTGCAGAAGGATCATCCCGAAATCAGTTCCAATTACGATATGGACAAAGTAAAATCGGTCGAGAGCCGCAAGCGTATAATGCAGTATGCCCGCGACCACAAGCTCCTGATAGCGGGAATGCACCTGCCTGCTCCGGGGTTTGTGGAATGACGCCTTGGCGGAAGGGGTTCCGCCGGATAACTTTTTTGAAGATGCTATCTTTTAATATATGAGTTTTGATTTTTCGAAAATGTACCCCCTGCTCCCGCTCCGGGACGCCGTGGTTTTTCCGCATACGACCCGCCGCATTCTGGTCGGCAGGGAAATTTCGCTGCGCGCCCTTGAATATGCCGAGGCACACGAAGGCCATATCGTTCTTTCGGCACAGAAGAATATTGAACAGGAAGATATTGAAAACCCGATGCTCGACCTTTATTCGGTGGGCGTGCTCGCGCACGTGAGCAACGTGACGCCTTTCCCGAACGGTTGCGTGAAGGTGGTTCTCGAAGGCGAGTGCGTGGTGGACCTGCGTTCTATCGTGACCAAGGACTCGTTCCTTTCTGTATCGGTCTCGATGCACAATCCCTCGATCAAGGCGTCGGACAAGTGCGAACGCTTTGAGGCGGTGCTTTCGCAGTTCAAGGAATATTCCATGCACCGGAATATTTCGGAAGGCATGGTGGATGCGCTGTTTACCATGGACAGCCACATCAACGCCTTCTACGGGATGATTCCCTTCTTGCAGATTTCGCTCGACGAGCGTCAGCGTCTGCTCGAGATAGACAATATCAATGAGCTGGCCGACCGCCTGGTAGAAATCATGCAGGTCGCGGCGGACACCGATACCATGATGGTGAAGGTGCAGCAGAATGTTCGCCAGAAGATGGCGCAGCAGCAGAAGGAATGGTTCATTTCGGAACAGATCCGTCAGTTGCAGGACGAACTCGATGGCGACAACGGTGGCACTTCGGAACTCGACCAGCTGCTGAAGAAAATTAAGGCGAAGAAGTTCTCGGCCGCTATTCAGGAAAAGCTTGAGGAAGAGATTTCCCGTATGCGCCTGATGCAGCCGACTTCGCCGGAATACGCGGTGAGCCGCAATTACCTCGACTGGTTTCTGAATCTGCCTTACGGCGAGTATACCGATACGGTCCTGAACATGAAGAAGGTGAAGGCGGAACTCGACTCCAAGCATTTTGGGCTCGACAAGGTGAAGGAACGCATCATGGAATATGTGGCGGTGCTCAAGCTGACGGGCACCGAACACCGTGCGCCGATTCTTTGCCTGGTGGGCCCTCCGGGTGTGGGCAAGACGACCCTCGTGGAATCGATTGCGAACGCGATGCAGCGTAACTTCGTGCGCATCACGCTCGGTGGCGTGCGCGACGAGGCCGAAATTCGCGGTCATCGCCGTACTTACATTGGTGCTATGCCTGGTCGCTTTATCCAGGCGCTTCGCCGTGCCAAGTGCATGAACCCGATTATCTTGCTCGACGAAATCGACAAGATGGCGAGCGACTTCCGCGGTGACCCCGCAAGCGCCATGCTCGAAGTTCTGGACCCCGAGCAGAATCATGACTTTACCGACCACTTCATGGAAGTGGGCCTTGACCTGAGCCGCGTGCTGTTCATTGCAACGGCGAATAGCGAAGGCGAAATTCCCGAGGCCCTGCGCGACCGTCTGGAAATTGTGCGCCTGCCCGGCTACTATCCGCACGAAAAGCTGCAGATTGCAAGCAAGTACCTGGTGCCGCGCATTTGCGAACGCACGGGAATCGAGTCCGGCAAGGACGTTGTTCTGGACGATTCCATTATCCAGAAGGTGATTCGCGAATGGACCCGCGAGGCGGGCGTGCGCGAACTGGAACGCACCTTGGAAAATGTCGTGCGTCACCGTGCGAAAGACAAGGTGATGGGCAAGAAATACAAGGCCGAAATTACCGAGAAGACTCTGCAGGAATATCTGGGAGCGCCGCGCTACCTGGATAGCCAGCTGCCCGAACCGGGACGTCCCGGTGTCATTACGGGACTTGCCTGGACGAGCGTGGGCGGCGAGATTCTGCCGATCGAGTGCATGCTGCTTTCTGGTCGCGGAAACCTGCTCATGACGGGTAAGCTCGGCGACGTGATGAAGGAATCGGCGCAGATTGCATTAAGCCTTGTGCGCGAACGCCTGGAGCGTTTCGGTATCGATCCGAATATCGTGAAAAAGACGGATATCCACATTCATGTGCCCGAAGGTGCCGTGCCGAAGGATGGTCCATCGGCAGGTATCGCGCTTACGCTCTGCCTTCTTTCTGCATTTACCAAGCAGCCGGTTTCTCCGGATATCGCCTTTACCGGCGAAGTGAGCCTTACAGGTTCGTGTCTTGCAATTGGCGGACTCAACGAGAAGGCGCTTGCAGCGCTCCAGGCTGGCGTGAAGACGCTCCGCCTGCCTGCGCAGAACAAGAAGGACGTAGACGAACTCCCGGCACCCGCTAAGAAGGGCCTCAAGATCTTTACGCACAAGCACATTGACGAAATTATCAAGGTGCTGTTCAAGGAAACGAAGAAAAAGAAATAACTGGCGACGACTATGGAATTCACTCTAGACGAAATGCGCGAGCACCTTGCAGCTCTCGAAGCAAGGATTGCAAAAGCCTGTAGCCTTGCGGACCGCAGTCGCAATTCGGTGAAGCTCGTTTGGGTGAGCAAGTTCCACCCGGCAGAAGCCGTGGAAAACGCGATTGCGCTGGGTGCGACCGACTTTGGCGAGAACCGCGTGCAGGAAGCGGAACTCAAGTTCAGCGAGCCGCGTACCGCAAAAGACGGCAGCCGCGTGCGTTGCCACGTGATTGGCCCTGTGCAGAGCAACAAGCTCAAGAAGGCTGCCATCGTTGCCGACTGCATCCATTCTATCGCGAGTATCGAGGCTGTCGAGAAACTGGAACGCGTCTGTGCGGCACTCCCCGGCAATGGCAACGGCGCATCTCAGGGCAAAATTCTCGATATCCTTTTTCAGGTGAATGCCGGCGAGGAAGAGACCAAAAGCGGGCTCGACGTGCATGAGGCCGAAGCGTTCCTGAACGACCTTGCCGCAAAGGCAGGCGCCGCTTCCGACGGCAAGAGCGAAAATTTCCCGCATTTGCGTTTCCGCGGGCTCATGACTATCGGAAAGAATACCGGTGTCGCCGAAGATTCCCGTGAATGTTTCGCTTTCCTCCGTAACCTTCAGCAGAAATTTATGGCCAAGGGCGGCGTGTTCGCGAACTTTGACCAGCTTTCCATGGGTATGACCGGCGATTTGGAAGTGGCCATCGAAGAAGGCTCCACCATGATCCGCGTGGGCACCGCCCTCTTCGGCGAACGCGACTATTCCAAGCCGGTAAACGACCCTGTTTAGAATCAAAAGACGCTCTTTTGGGGGCGCAAAAATGTCATCCCGGGCATGCCCCGGGATCATTTTTTTATATAGATTTCTTACTAAGAAACAGAAAGGAGTAAAATATGACTGTTGGTTTTATCGTTGCCGTTGTCGCGGTCGTTTTGATCATCTGGTTCATTATGATGTATAATGGACTTGTGAAACTCCGCAACAACCGCGAAAACGCGTTTGCAAACATCGACGTACAACTCAAGCAGCGCTATGATCTGGTGCCGCAGTTGGTGAACACCGTCAAGGGCTATGCCACTCACGAAAAAGAGACGCTCGACAAGGTAACCACAGCCCGTGCCGCCGCCATGAATGCAACGACTGTCGACGAAAAGGTCGCTGCCGACAAGGCGCTTTCCGGTGCGCTTGCCGGGCTCCGCATCTCGCTCGAAGCTTACCCCGAACTCAAGGCCAACCAGAACTTCTTGCAGTTGCAGAATGAACTTGCCGATATCGAAAACAAACTCTCTGCCGCCCGCCGTTTCTTCAATTCTACCACTCGCGAATTGAACAACGCCTGCGAAGTATTCCCGAGCAACATTGTGGCCGGTATGTTCGGCTTCAAGCGTGCGCCCATGTACGAGGCCACCGAAAGCCGCGACACACTCAACAAAGCCCCCGAGGTGAAGTTTTAGCCTTCCCTCATGAAATACGTCGGACTCCAAACCCAGATTTGGCGGAACAACCGCAACAGCATCTTGCTGCTGTGCCTGTTCCCCGTTATTATCTTGGGGATGGTTTTTGCGGTCATTTTGTGCCTGGACTTTTTTGGCGTACTTTGTTCGATTGTCGAAGGCGGGTGCCCCGAAGGCCACGCCACCTACATGAAATACGGCATTCTGCACTGGCCCGAAGTGCGGCATAGTTTTTGGGAGGTTCTTCCTTACACTTTGCAGATTGTCGGCGTGTGGTTCATTATCGCCTATTGCGCGAATACCGCCATTATACGGCATGCGACGCATGCGAAACCCCTTGAACGCAAAGATAACCTGCGCGTCTACAATATTGTCGAGAACCTCTGCATTGCAGGCGGCATTGAGATGCCGCAAATCAACATCGTCGAGGATAACGGCCTGAATGCGTTTGCGAGCGGAATCGACATTCCCTCGTTCACGATTACGCTCACGACCGGACTTATAGACAAATTAAACGATGCGGAACTCGCCGCCGTCGTGGGGCATGAACTCACGCATATCAAGAACCGCGACACGCGACTCATGGTGGTGTGCATCGTGTTCGTTGGAATCTTTTCGACCATTCAGATGGTATCGATGAAGCTACTTTCGGCAATGCTCCGCGGCCCCCGCAACCATTCCCGCAACAGACGCGGCGGTGGAAGCGGTGGCGTCATCATCATCTTTGCGTTGATTCTTGTTTTGATTTGGAGCACAATCGGCTACATTTTCAGCTGGTTCACGCGTCTAGCCATTTCGCGTTCGCGCGAGTACGTGGCCGATGCCGGCGGCGCCGAACTCTGTGGCGACCCGTGGGCGCTCGCCTCTGCCCTGCAAAAAATTTCGGACTATCCGGGCCTCGACACCGTGCGCCGTAGCGATGTGGCGCAACTCTACATCATCCACCCCGACGAAGAATTCGACAACGACATGAAACTTAAGGGCCTCATCGCGAAGGCAAACATCATGTTCTGCACCCACCCCGATACGCCCGAGAGAATTCGGTTGCTGAAACAGTTTTAAGCCTGGTGTCACTCTGAGGAATCTCAGAGTCGGCATTAACCTTTATTCTTTTCCCGCTTGATCTGCTTTAATTGCGCAAGCCTTTCGCCTAGCGCCTTTTCTTTTCCGTAGGGCTTGGGCTGGTAAATTTCCACGCCTTCGAGTTGCTTGGGCAAATGTTCCTGGGCGGAGTAGGCGCCGGGGCTGTCGTGGTCGTACTGGTAATCGACCCCGTAGCCGAGCTTTTCGCCGACCTTCGTGACCGAATTGCGGAATGCGCGTGGTACGGGGAGAGTGCCGGTCTGCTTTACAATCTGGTCGGCCTTCATGCCGGCAAGTTCGAGGCTGTTGCTCTTGGGAGCAAGCGACAGGTAAACGGCCAGTTCGTCGAGGGCGATGAGTCCTTCGGGGATTCCCATGAAGTCGTAGGCCTCGCGAGCGGCGGTGGCCAGCAGTAGCGCGTTCGGGTCGGCAAGGCCGATATCTTCCATGCTCATGCGCATGAGTCTTCGCAGAATGAAGCGCGGGTCTTCGCCGCCCTGCAGCATGCGGTGCATCCAGTAGAGTGCCGCATCGGGGTCGCTTCCGCGTACCGACTTGTGCAGGGCCGAAATCAGGTTGTAATGTTCCTCGCCACTCTTGTCGTAGCGCAGGGGCTTCTTGTACTGGAATTCTTCCAGGAGTTTCTCGTCGATGACCTTGCGGTCGCCGAGGTTCTTGCCAATCCATTCGATTTGGTTCAGCAAAAAGCGGGCGTCACCGTCGGACTGCGCGATGAGTTTTTCCACGACGGCATCTTCGACTTCAACATCCTTCAGCTGAAGCCCACGCGGATGGTCGCGGAGCGCGCTAAAAATCAGTGTGCGCAAGTCGTCTTTGCTTAAGGGCGCAAAAAGAATCAGCTGGCAGCGGCTAAGCAATGCGCTGTTGACCTCGAATCCCGGGTTCTCGGTGGTGGCGCCGATGAGCGTCACCGTGCCGTCCTCGACGGCACCCAACAGCGCATCCTGCTGTCCCTTGTTAAAGCGATGGATTTCGTCGATGAAGAGAATCGTGTCCTTGAACATCCCCTTCATCCTGCGGGCGTCGGCGAGGACTTCCTTGACTTCCTTGACGCCGCTTGCCACTGCCGAGAGTGCGACGAATGCCTTTTTCGTGTGCTGGCGTATCACGTGGGCGAGGCTCGTCTTTCCGCAACCCGGCGGGCCCCAGAAAATCATGCTCGGCACGTTGTCGTTCTCGAGGCTCTTGCGAAGCAGGCTCTGCTCGCCCAGAATCTTGTTCTGGCCAAGGAATTCGTCCAGGTTCTGCGGACGTAGTCTTTCGGCGAGCGGCTGGTCCATGGCCTATTTTTCCTCGAAAGTGAACTTGCTGAAACTTGCGGGCAGTTCGCGCGTGGGGCGTCCGTTTTTCACCATGCAGTGCAGCGTGGATCCCGTGGTGCAGAGTTTCCCGTTCACGCTCGCCTTGTAATAGAAACGGATGCGCAGCTTGTCTTCGCGTACCATGGTGGTCTCGATATCCACGAAATCGCCGTAGTGGGTGGGTCCCTTGAACTGGACGTTCAGTTCGAGGACGGGTGCGCCGAAACCTTCGGCTTCCATGTCGGCATAGCTTGCACCAGCCTCGCGGAAAAATTCGGTACGGGCCTGTTCAAACCACACGGCGTAAACGGAGTGGTGGACGATTCCCATCTGGTCGGTTTCCGCATAGCGGACTTCGATTCGTGCGGTATGTGAATAAGTGCAAATTTCCATAACCTAAATATACAAAATCATGACAATTTGTATCAAAAATGTATCTTTAGAGGAAGTGTTCGTTAAGGGAGGACAATATGAAAAGCTTGTTGCGTTTCGGTCTTGTGGCGGTATCCGTTCTTGGAGTGATGGCAAGTGCCGCAACCATTACCCCGAAAACCCCTGCCAAGTCGTCGGCTGGCTGCTATGTCATTAGCGATGCCGCTGAACTTTACGGCTTTGCCGCTGTCGTGAACGGAGCCAATGGTAATGCCGCCGAAAAGTCTGCCTGCGCAACGCTTGCAAACGATATCGTGGTGAACAAGAACGTGCTGAACGAGGACGGAACTCTCAATACGGAAGCCTCGGCAGACTTTGTTCCCTGGACTCCGATTAACGTTTTCTCGGGAAAGTTCGATGGAAACGGGCATACGATTTCTGGACTTTTCTTTGACGATCCCGAAGAACAAGAAGACGATGTTTTCGGATTCATCCGCAGTCTTGTCGGCACCTCTACCGAATATGCCGAACTCAAGAATTTCGGAATCGTTGATTCCTATTTTGGCGTGTATGTGGAAACTGCGGGTGTGGTTGCTGGCGAATTGGCTTATATCTCGTCTGAAGATAAGACCTATGCGAAAATTTCTGGGGTCTACAGCACTTCGACGCTCTATGGTTATAGGATGTCGGATGCGGGTGGGCTTATCGGAAAATCTAACGGAATCCTAGAAATGGAGAATAGCTATAACAGGGGAGCCATTCTCGGAGATAACATATCTAGCGCAGGCGGCTTAGTGGGTTATGTGCTTCTTGGCTATGCCAAAATTTCAAATTGCTTCAGCGTGTGGAACCTGAATGCGGATGTGCCGACTAGATTTGGGCCTTTTAAGGGAAAGTTTTCCGAAGAGCGAATCGAAATTTCTAATGCTTATTTTCTTGAGTCGCAAGGCCCGCAAAGCTACAGTGATCTTGCAATGTTGGAACAGGCTGTTACGTTGGAACAGTTCCAGAACGGCGCTGTTGCGGTCGCTTTGCACGAAGGCGTGAACGGTTCTGTTTGGGGGCAGAATGTCGGGACGGATAGTTGGCCGAATTACTCGGGCGAAGTCAAAAATTCTGCTTCGCAAAAGTACAAGGTGATATTCCATACGTTTGAAGGCGATACGGCGACCTATTTTGACAGTTATATTTCCGGTCTGCGAAAAATCCTTCCTGAAGAAGTGGTCAAGGAAAATACGACTTTTTGCTGCTGGTCGACTAGCCGTGAGTTTGGAGATGAAAACTTAAGAAGAACCATCGAAGCTACGGAGACGGGCGACAAGGAATACTGGGCATATCTGCTGAACCATTATCCGGTCACGTTCAATACGAATGGTGGCGAAATTGAAGAAGAGGCAATCGACCACTACCAGGAACGTATCGGCGCGGACCTTCCTGTTAAGGTTCTCCGCGACTCCTTCTTCTTTGCGGGCTGGTACGAAAACGAGGATTTTACGGGAACTCCGAAGTTTGCGGTTGACTCAAGCGAAAGGGGGGCTAAGACTTTCTATGCGGCTTGGTACAAGCTAAAAATGCCTGAGGTCGATGCGGATTCATGCTTTGCCATTTCGGATGCTGCTGAACTCTACGGATTTGCGGCTTATGTCAATGGCGCCCATGGCATGCATAATGGTCGTGTCACCAATGTGTGCGGCAAGCTTACCAAAGATATCGTAGTAAACGAGAATGTGATTAAGAATGGTAAGCTCAATACGGCGGATACGGCCAAGTTCCTGGTCTGGGAACCCATTACGTCTTTTACGGGAACCTTCGATGGTCAGGGGCATACGATATCGGGACTCTACTTTGGCGGCAAGTATGGGGACTTGCTTAATACAAATCCTGTGAATACGAGTAGATTGAGAGGTGTAAGTGGCTTTATTTATAAGGCGGACCGGAATGGTGAAGAAAAGGGATATGCTGTTATCAAGAATCTGGGAATAGAAGATTCTTATCTAAAGTCCAAGTACGATATTGGGGGCATTGTAACGGATGTAGCTTCGGGAGAATTGGTAAGACCTGTGTATGGCTCTGACTATGTGCTTCCTGGCAGTTATCTGAGTATTGAGAACTGTCATTTTGAAGGTATCTTGGAAGGTGGTACTACTGTAGGCGGTCTTGTTGGGTCTGGAGAACTGGCAATTCACAATTCCTATGTGAAAGGCTCTCTGTCTGGATATTCTGTCGGGGGGCTTGTAGGAACTGCCCGAGATGCTGTTATTACCGACAGCTATAATAACGCTAATATAGTTGCATCGGGTTATGCGGGTGGCCTTGTTGCTAATTTTTCCGGAAACACTAGGGTAGACAACTGCTACAATACTGGAAATGTTGAGGGCTGGAATGATGTTGGAGGCTTGCTCGGTGACGGTCGAGATGATAGCGGTGAAAGTTATTTGTCCTTGACGCGAAGCTACAATACGGGTAACGTCTATGCGACAATTGGTCAAGCAGTTGGGCTTGTTGGTATAATCAACTATCCAGCAATCATTGCTAATAATTACAATTTGGGTGATCTTAGAAGTGCGGGTGAGTATACAGGGAGAGTCGCGGGAATTGCCCATGTGTGGTTTTATGATAAAGACAGCCTAACGCTGGACAGCGTCTTTGTCGTGAATAATTATAGCATGTGCTCCTTTACCCTGGACAGTAATATGAGTGATTACTTTATACATCCCACAATAGATCATGCTTACATAGGGAATGCGACTGTTGAAAACAACTTCTTCTTGCAAAGGACTCCGGAACCCTTGCTCGAGAACTCTGACTATGTGTATGGCTTGCCTGCGACGGCTACCGAATTCAAGGATTCTACGGTAGCAAAGGCGCTCCGTTCCTACGTAAAGAAGGCTGATGGCGGATTCCTCAAGGAAGATATTACTGGCGATGTCTGGATGCAGGGCAAGGATCACCCGATTCTTGCTGTACCGAAATCCAGTTCCAGCTCGGAAGTTTCTAGCAGCAGCGAGACTTCGTCCTCTAGCGTTGCATCTAGTTCTAGTGATGCGAAGTCTAGCTCCAGTGAAGCGAAATCGAGTAGTTCCGAATGCAAGGGCAAGAACTGCAAGGATGCTCTGCCGGAGTTTGCGTCTGTGCCGACCTTCCATGTCTCTGTTATGGGGCGTGAACTGCAGGTGGCAGGAGCGCGCGTCGGAGCGTCGTTTGCGCTACTTGACATGCAGGGCCGCGTCCTGCGTACGGGTACGGTCGGCGAATCGAACTTCTCCGTCATGGTCCCGCGTTCGGGTAATTATCTGGTCCGAATCGGGGACGATGTCAGGCGTGTGGCTGCTAGGTAAGCTTTTTTCTATGAGTTAGGACCTCGCTCCCTACTTTTTTATCGATGTTTTTTCTATATTTACTACGCAAAAGAGGTACTTTATGAAACTTTTGCCAGAAGCTTTGACGTTTGACGACGTCCTCCTTGTTCCCGCAGAATCTTCTGTTCTTCCGGCTCAGACCGATGTGAGCACTCAGCTCGCCCCGAATATCAAGCTGAACATTCCTATTATCAGTGCCGCCATGGATACCGTGACGACGGCTCCGCTCGCTATTTCTCTTGCTTTGCAGGGTGGCATCGGCATTATTCACAAGAACATGTCTATCGAAGACCAGGCCGAAGAAGTCCGCAAGGTCAAGCGTTGGCAGTCCGGTATTGTGACCAACCCGGTGACGCTCGATGCCGATGAGCCGGTGTCCGCCGCATTTGAACTCCGCGCCCGCAACAAGGTGAGCGGTTTCCCGATTCTTTCGAAGGGTAAGCTCGTGGGCATGCTCACGAGCCGCGACCTGCGCACCGTGAGCGACATGAACGCAAAGATTCGCACCGTGATGACGAAGAATCCGGTGACGGCAAGCCCGAAGGTGAGCCTCGCCAAGGCGAAGGAAATTCTCGCCGAAAAGCGCATTGAAAAGCTCCCGCTGGTGGATGCTTCTGGCGCCTTGAAGGGCCTCATTACCATGACGGACATCTTGAAGCGCGAAAACAACCCGAACGCAAGCCTCGACAAGAACGGCCAGTTGCTCGTCGGTGCCGCTGTCAGCACTTCCGCCAATACGCTTGAACGCGTGGCTGCCCTCGTGGACGCCGGCGTCGACCTGCTCATTATCGATACGGCTCACGGCCACCACATCGGTGTGCGCAACATGGTGAAGACCGTCCGCAAGAAATATCCGAAGCTCACGATTTGCGCCGGTAACGTCTGCACGCCGGAAGCTGTCGAAGAACTCGCCAAGTGCGGTGCGAACATCGTCAAGGTGGGTATCGGTCCTGGTTCTATTTGCACCACCCGTATCGTGGCCGGTGTCGGTTATCCGCAGTTCTCCGCTGTTGTGGAATGCGGCAAGATGGCCCGTAAGGTCGGCGTGAAGATTATCGCTGACGGTGGCCTCAAGTTCTCTGGCGATATCGTCAAGGCTTTGGCTGCTGGCGGTCACGCCGTGATGGTGGGCTCGCTCTTTGCCGGTACTGAAGAAGCTCCGGGCGAAGTGATTCTCGCCGATGGCCGCAGCTACAAGAGCTATCGCGGCATGGGTTCTCTCGGCGCCATGAAGGCCGGTTCTGCCGACCGTTACTTCCAGGGTGGCGTTCAGGAACCGCGCAAGTTCGTTCCGGAAGGCATCGAAGGCCGCGTTCCGTACAAGGGACCGCTCCGCGACACCGTTTACCAGCTGATTGGCGGTATTCACTCTGCCATGGGTTATGCCGGTGCTGCTAACCTCGAAGAACTCTACAAGAAGGCAACGTTCGTCCGCATTACGGGCGCAGGCCTCCGCGAATCTCACCCGCATGACGTGACGATTACGAAGGAAGCCCCGAACTACCATACGGGCGACTAATTCCGCTTTCGGTAATCGTTTAGAAAATGCCTCCGGAGAAAATCCGGGGGCGTTTTGTTTATGTTTTTTTTTTAAATGAATGTATATTTGTACTATGATGAAATTTTGTACTAAATTATTGCTTTTGATGAATTTTTCGCTTGCGTTTTTTTGTGCATGCGGAGACGTTGTAACAACTGAACCCAATTATTACAAGTGTAGCGACAATTCGAAAATCAGTGGGTATGCGGCAGAATTTGGCAATTATAAAGTGGGCAAGGCGATTCCGTACAAGCATTCGGATGGTTATCTATTTTCGCTTGCTGTCATTGATAGAGATAACTATATCGATGATGTTTGCACTAAGCATTTGAATACTATTCTGGAATCGGCGTATCCCATTTATTCTATTTCTCTTTCTATAGAAACGACGACTTTCTATTATAATGAGCAAGACAAATTGAATCAAACTATCACGGCCGAGTTTGGACAGTATGTTTTCTCGCTTCGGAATCCGGAATCGCTCAAAAGCGCGCACGATTCGTCGTATATCGAAAAGATGGAGATAAATGGAGTCACATATACCGATGTCGCTGTTGCCAAGGGGCGCAAATACGAACAGTCGTATAAGAACGATTATCAGACAAATACGGTTGAATCAAGTGCCAGGTTGTATTACCAGACAAAGAAGGGCATTTTGAAAATAGAGATGGAAGACGGTAGCTACATTGCAATCAATGAGGAGGACGACTAATGAAAAAGGTTCTTTTCCTTGCTTTTTTGCCGCTCCTTTGGGCCTGTGGCGATGATGAAAGTTCTTCGATGTCCAAAGATGTGCAGATGTTGCTGGATTCCAAGAAGGGCTTCAGCGAAGATTCTGTCATCTATTTGGCGGATACGGTCAACTTTGTCGACAAGATAAATCAGCATGTCGATTTCGGTACAAAAGACCAACCTGAGATGTACTATGCTGCCAAGGCGCTTACGTCTGGCATTGATGTGCAGCTCTATGTAGATCAGCAATTGAATGATGGCTCCATAGTTGTCCGTTGCAATCCGGCCCTGAATGAAAAAATCATTTTCGACGATCCCGTTTTCCCGGCGACAACAAAGAATGGCAATAAGCTGAGTTTCAAGGATTCCCTCAAAGTGGCTGATTCCACGGATTACGACATTATAGTGTTCAATGCAACGTTGGGATCGGCAATAGACTGGGAGGATCCGAGCATACGGAATTCGAACTTATTGCCGGTAAAAGCAAAAGGCGAGGTACGGTTGCGGT
>NZ_CALEFV010000339.1 GCF_937877005.1 uncultured Fibrobacter sp.
TACATCACCCACATCCTGTATGCTCTGATCGTATACGGCGGCCTGGTAAAGTTCGTCGGCAAGGTTCCGGTGAAGGAATCTGCTTCTGCGGCAGAAACCGCGCAGACAGCTGCAGCGACTGCTGCTAATGCCGCCGCTGTTGTGCAGGGTGGTGTAAGCGAAGCCAAAATGGATGAACTTATTCAGGCCATCGACCGCCTGACCGAAGCAGTCAAGGCTTTGGCCCCGGCCAAGTAATTGAAAATTTAGCGCTGGGCGCTTCTCAAGCAGAAAGCCATAATCGCAAAAGTACCGGCTGACAATCGTGCTGGCCTATTTCTCAGCTTCCGTGAATGCGGGAGCCATGAAGGCTTGTTCGCTTCTTGATTATGTTTTATCCTTGTGGTATTTCCTAAGGAGTTCGATGTCGCGGAGCTTTTGACCGAGTTCGTCATCGGCGGCTACTTTGAGCAAGTCTGAGTCCATGCCGTTGATGGCGTGAAGGACTGCGGCGTATATCCCGATGGCGACTGCCGCAGAACCTTTTTCCACAGCCCAAACCGAGGCTCGGCTGACTGCCGCACGTTCGGCGACCAATGCGACCGATATTTTACGGCGCATACGGGCGAGACGGATTTGTTCACCCATCTGTTCGAGTATCTTGCTCGTCTTCGGCATTAAAACGACTGCTTTCTTTCCCATGATGTTTGTAAATATATATACTTTTTAGGAAAATGTCAATAAATATAGACGAAAATGTATGACGATTAAATGCGAGTATGTCAAAAAGTAAAAAAGTCCCCAAAAAAAGCGGAGTTTTTTCAGGTCGCGAATGCGCAGGAACAACCTTTTTCACGAAAAAGATGTATTTTTAGAGAAGTCCTATTGTAAAAAGAATCCCCAAGAAGGAGCGCTTTTATGAAAAATAAAGCCCATTCCCCCTTAGCTTACGTTTTTTTATCGGCATTTGTTACTCTGTCGTTTGTGCTTACGGCATGCGGAGAATCGACGGAGACGATAGTCGAAAAAGAATATGTTCGCGAGGGCCTTGAATCGGTCGACAAAGTTTCGGAGCTTCCAGAGTGCACTTCGGAAAATGACGGTGAAATGGTGTGGGTAAAAAAAGAGCACGAAATACGGGTATGTGCAGATGGCAAGTGGTTCGGCTCGGTGGGAAAGGACTCGATTGTAAACAGATCGGACACCGTCTACATTGCAGGGGATACCATCTATGTGATGTCTGATACCGTCTACGTTGTGGGCGACACCATTTATGTACACGACAAGGGTGATACTGTTTATTTGGCGAGTTCCGGTTGCGAGACTAAACCTCTTCCTGACGGACTTGGTCTCAAGGTGCTTTGCGGGGGAGATTCTGTGGGCGTTGTTTTTCATGGTCAAAAAGGTGAAGCTGGTGAGGGGTGTTCCCTGGAAACGCTGCCCTCGCAGATAAAGATTGCCTGCGGTGCTTCTGCGGTTTTACTCAACCTTGATTCGACGGGATCTGTCAGTGGTGCCGAAACGGTTACGCTTGACTCCGAGAAGATTGCCATTTCATTGGATGGCGTTACGGGTGTAGTTCAGAAAGGACCGTTCCTTTTGGATTCCAAGGTGTTCTTTTATGAATTGGAAAGTGGTCGCACGCTTGCCCAGACGGATAAAGTTTTTAATGGGAAAGTTCTAAACGATAACGGTGAATTTGAAATGTCTACACAAAAATTGGTGAGCCAGTATGTAAAGTTGTTGGCTACGGGCTATTATCGTAAAGAGATCACGGGGTACACTTCAGATGCCCCCATTACGCTATCTGGAATAGCCGACATGAATTTGCGCAACATGGTGAACATTAACCTTCTCACTCATTTGGAATATGAACGAGTAATCTATTTGGTGACCCAGAAAAAAATGAAATTCAAAGCCGCCAAGAAACAGGCGCAATCAGAAATTCTGGATATTTTCCATATTGATGCAAGGGATTTTAGCTTGTCGGAAGATTTGGACATTGCCGGCCCTCACAATGATGATGGCGCTCTTCTTGCAATTTCCATATTACTACAAGGAACTCGTAACGCTGCAAATGTAACGGAACTGCTTGCTGAAATTTCGTCTGCTGTAAAGGAAACCGGAAGATGGGATGCCGCAGCTACGAAAATTGCTATTGCCGACTGGGCCGCTGCTTTAGATTCATCGGGAGGGCTCAGTAGAATCCGTGAAAACATTGAGTCCTGGAAACTTTCCGCAAGGGCTGCGAAATTTGAACCGTTCCTGAGAAATTATTGGTATCAGGAATTGGGCCTTGGCGTATGTGGAAGTCTTGCGGAAGGCTTATCTTCGATGGGCGATATCCCCGTGGCAAAGAATGGCGAGGTGCGTTATGTGACAAATGAAATGAGTTCTCATTATGCGAAAAGTCTCACCGATACAACCAAAACTAAGACCCGCTATATTTGCGTTGCTGATGATAATGGTGGCACTTGGAAGATTGCGAGCAATATGGCGAAGGATACTGCTACATGGGGACATGAATATACTGAAGGTGATGTCAAAAATGGCAATTTGAATACGGATTTTGTATATGTGTATGATGGTCATAACTGGCGCCGTGGAACGACGCTAGATAGTCTGTTGCATAAGAATGGTGGGCTTGCCTGTGCACAGAAAAAGAATACGCAGTCGGGAAAAATCGCTGTATTGCACGATACGAGTTCGGTGAAGGTTAATGATGTTTATTATGTATGTTCAAAGAAAACGGCCACGTTGTCCGATACAGCTTATCGTTGGACCAAGGCTCCTGCCATCTATAACGATACGTATGAAGCTCGAAAAAATTGCAACGCACAAACGGATGGTGCTTTGATGAATGGGCGTATAGATGAAACCAACATTTATGTATGTGATTTCGTGGATTCCGATAAAGATAGTTCCTCCGGTTGGGAGCGTGCGTCCGCTTTGGAACAGCAGATTGGCGGATGTCGAGAACGTCTGCAGAATTCTATTGTGAGAGTGGATGCTATAACATATGGATGTCTTAATAACGTATGGACCGATATTACCGAATGGGACTGGAAATACGCTCTTGACCTAAGAATGAACCATGACTTGGTTTATGGCTCCATGACGGACGGGAGAGACCAGAAAACTTACAAAACCATAAAAATTGGCAATCAAGTTTGGATGGCGCAGAATCTAAACTACGCTGATACATTAAGTGAGCCTAGCTTGAAAAAAATGTCCTGGTGCCATCAAAACAATGGTGCGTACTGCGAAATCGGGGGACGGTACTACTCGTGGGCTGCGGCTATCGACTCCATACGAATTTTCAATGAAACAGGAAAAAAGTGCGGCTACAAGGCTAGTTCCTGTGAATTGCCCCAAAAAGTGCGCGGGGTATGTCCCGAAAATTGGCATCTTCCGTCTATGGCAGAATGGGATACCTTATTCTCGGCCACGGGTGACATGAATACGGCTGGTAGGATGTTGAAGTCCAAGTCAGGTTGGGGTAAGTATAATGGTGAATCTCGTAATGGTACGGATGACTTTGGCTTTTCGATAATTCCCATGGGGTACTGGAATCAGACATCTTCCTCTGTTGGTTCTACGGCATATTTCTGGAGTGCCGATGATGAGAGTTATTCGGATGATGTTGGTTTTACACTTGGTGCATCTTTCGATTACTCCGAAAAAGCGGGCAAGTCAAGCATGGCAAAAAGGGTTGGCCTTTCTGTGCGGTGTATTAAAGATTCTGGCGTGTCCGAGTAGAAATCTGCCCCCGTCAAAAAAACATTTATTCCCATACAGTGAGGTGTTTTTTATGGGGCTTATGAATTTTTTTTTCGGTGTTGTCGCGGGTTTGTTCCTGGCTGAAAATGCTGCCCCTGGCATGTATCTTTTCCGCTAGAAATTTAGCGCTGGGGGCTTCTCAAGCAGAAAGCCATAATGGCGAACGCACCGGCGACATTCATGCTCGCCTTGCGGCCAGCCATCGGAATAGTCACTTTCATTGTCGCCTCCGCCATCAGTTCGGGGGCGATTCCCAATTCTTCGTTGCCGAGGATGATGAGGCCTTTTTCAGGCCACTTGACTTCATTGATGCTCGGGATGTCTTCGCCGGTTTCGAGCGCGATAATTTCGTAGCCGTTTTCCTTGTGCCACTTCACGCAGTCGAAGGGGCTATCCCAGCGCTTGATGGGGATCCATTCCTGGCACCCGCGGGCGGCACTCTTGACCGTCACATGGTCGGGGCCGCAGCTGTAACCGCTCAGGTGGACTCCTTCGAGCCCGAAGCAGTCCGTGCTGCGGATGATGGAACCGACGTTAAAGGCGCTGCGCAAGTTGTGCACGAGTACGGCAAAGGGAATCGGCTTCTCGTTCGCGACTTCGCGGTCCCCCGGTTCCTGCTCCAGGTAAACGTCCCGTTCGAACCCGAGTCCGGCCCTGGTGCGGAACGTCTTGTACAGGTCGATCATCTGGGCTTGATTTTTTCCGGTAAGGTGCTCGCTTTCGGGGAGCTTCATCCATTCGGCGTAAGTCTCGAATTCGCGTTTGGCGCGGGGCACGTCATCGCCCAGTTGCAAGATGATGACGCGCAGCAGTTCGGCCATGCGTTTGGCCTTGGATGTCTCTTTGGTGGCGAGAAATTTCTTTTCGGAAAACATAGGTACCCTATAATGTAGCAAATGCGCAAAAAAGATCCCGCGGAAGTTCCGCGGGATCCTTCTCCTAACCATCCTCAAACCCTAAAAAACTCGGGGCCCAAAATGAGGATGTAAACGTGCTCTAGTTCTTTACGCAGCGGACATAGGCCTTGGGAGATCTGCTGACACCGAGAATGTAGTTCCTGTCAATCGAGAACTCGATGAAGGTGAAGTCAGTTCTCGTTAGCGGGTAGTCCATGTCGAAGAACTGAATCTTTGGATCTTTCCACGGGTCGTCATTGTCAAATGCGGGCGCGTTGTACGACAGATTGTCCTCGTCAAGTGTGTAGGCGTGATAATAGGTCTCCAGATACTTGGCATCCATGACGGAAAGATTGAAGTCGAACTTGTTGAAGAATACTCCGATCAGATCCTTTCCGAAGGCGGCTTCAATGTCCGATGCCCTCCAGGTTTCGTCAAGTAGGTTCTGCGGTCCGCCCACATAATCAAGGAGAATTGCCCATTCCTCGCTGGTAGAGACATGCCATCCGTCAGGGCAGATTCCCTGATGGAGCGAATCCAGTAGACCGTCCTTGATGGGACCCTTCATATACTTGTCGTCAACTTGCATGACGGTTGTCCAGCTATAGCTTCCGACGAGGCGCTTATTCTTTTCATAACCCTTGGAATAGGTGATCGTGGAGTCGCTGTATTGGAGGTCTTCGGCCATCCAGACATATTTCTTGCCCTTGTACTTGAAGCTTACGGTCTTGTATTTTTTCCCGTCGCGTTTGTCCGTCATGGAACCCGTTTCGTGTTCGATTTTTAGGGTAAGCGAATCAAGATGTTCCTTTGTCGTGATTTCCCAATTGAATCCGTTACAAAGGAGGTAACCCTGTGTTAGGACTTCTCTATCCCAGCTGCCGATGACGATGGGCTTGTTGAATTCCCTGTACTCTCCCCAAAGGTTTTCCTTACAGAATTCGACATCCATGTAGTGCAGGAATACGTGCTTGCTGAATTCGTATTGTTTTTTCCATTTTCTCAGCGAATGATCCTTGCGTTCGTCCGGGTCTGCCTTTTCCTTGTCCCGGATATCCTGCTCAGTTGTAAATTCCATATCGGCATGAACATTGGTGTAGTAATAGGCGTAACCTGCGACATCCTGCATGACGCTATCGCTGAGTTTTCCATCGTCGGCGAAGTCGTCGGTGAAGGTGTCAAGATACTGCTGCAGTTTGTCGCATCCTTCGAGATCTTCGTCAAGCCAGTCGTTCCATTCGGGCTGGCCATCGATAAGAGCGCTGATGTTGTACAGGATCAGATCCGCCTCGGAGGTGTTGTAGATGTTCAGGTCTTCGGCAGCGTTGACATCGGCTGTGAAACCGAAAGCCTCGAAAACTTCCGTGGCGGCCTGTTTCTTGGCTTCGGCAAAGGACTTGCCTTCCTTGACCAGGTTCAGGACCCTCTTGTATTCAAAGTGGGTCAAAAGGTTGATGTTTACGGTCTCGCGCTTTTCCAGGCTCGAAACGGCGTCCAGGCGGATGGAACATGCGGAGGTTTCGTCAACTTCTTCGCGAGTGTACTTGCCTTTGGCGGAAAGCAGAATGTACTGACTTTCTAGTTCAAGGCTGTCAAACTTGAAGTCACCCTTGTTGCTGAGCGTCTTGGTGGTCAATTCCTTGCCGGTGGGGGTGAAACTTCCATCTTCCGAGGTTTCTTTGAGAATCACCTTGGAACCCTTGACAAGGGGACCCTTTTGTGTAACGCCTGCTATCGTTTTGTCTGAAATTGCGATGATGCCTGCATCGTCCGATGTTCCGCCCGAGACGCTTTTTTCGTCAGAGCAAGAACAGACTACAAGTGCAAAAGACAAACTAGCGTATGCTAAAAAACTACTTTTCATTCTTATCCTCCCAAATAGAATCGTTATTACTTTTTAAAGGTTCACTTAATGGAAATAATTGCAGGTTCAAACGGTATACCTGCTCCGTTTCTTCGTCTTCCGTAGCGATGGCTATGATGCGGCGACGACAATCCGCAAGCTCTTTCTTGATTCGTTCGTAAGCACGGTGCGTAAGTCCCATGGTGATGCCGGACATGTCGCGCTCCGAAAGCGGTAGGCTTAGTGCCTTGATTGCAAATTCGCCCATCTGACGCTGCATATCGCGGGCGGCTACGGGAACCGCATCCACCGAACCCATCGAAATGGACTTGTCCGTTTGGTGGTAGTTACCGTTCTTGTCCTTTTTCAGAAGCTTGGCTCGCACCAGAAAGTCGAGCGTTTCCGAAACTTCCGCAGCAGAAATCTTCTGCTTGCAGGCGTGTGCCATTTCAAGCGGCTTTGCTCCGGGCATGTGCGGGGCGAGCTCGCGAATGAACGCGTTCTTCCATGACTTGAAATAGTTGAACTCTTCGTTGCCGAGGATCCGGATTTTATGGGCCATGGCAAGGGCACACCTTTCTTCGAATGCGGCCTTTTTCGCTTCGTCGCTTTTGGCGTGAGCGTACGAAACCATCAGAACAAAGTAGGTGTATTCAAAACCGACAAGTCCCATCGCGTTCGCGACCGACCCTGCCGCACCGATGCTCAGGTTCTTTTTCCCTTCGCAAACGTACTTTAGGTAGACTGCAGACGAAAAGCCTGCATCACGTGCAAATTCGCGCCATGTAAAGGCCGAACTGCGCTTGCGTTCATCGTAGTAGTCCCGGATGAACTTGCGGTAATCTGTGTACTCAATGATTTCCTTCACGACTACAAATTTAGACAATTTTTCTTGTTTTGGAATACAAAATCTGTGTTTTTGTGTGAATTTTACAATAAATTTGGTTATTTTTGAAATTTTATGAGTTTGGAATACAAAATTCGTATTCCTGGAATACAAAAAAACGCGAAATTCGCTTTCTTGTCGTCAAAAACCGAATTTTGGGGCCTTTTGGAGAGTGTTCTTTTGTGCAAATTTCTACATTTCCCAAAGCATGGAAAACACGCATAAAGTGCGCATTCTTGTTACCAATGACGATGGCGTCGGGAATGCGTATATACACTTCCTGGCTCAGTCCTTGACTCCTCTCGGGGAGGTTTTCGTGTTTGCCCCCGAATCGGAACAGAGTGGCGTTTCTCACGCGTTTACGGTGCGTCGGGGGCTTGCCGTTAAGCAGTGCCATTCATCAGGTGATTATCAGTCCTACTCTATGGATGGGACTCCAGGCGATTGCGTCAAGTTTGCGTTAGGCCATTTTGCGCTTCATGGGGTTGCCACTGAGGGGGTAGGTCCGGGTCCATTTGATGTGTGTTTTTCGGGCGTGAACGTGGGTGAAAATTCTGGAGTCTCGTCGCTGTATTCCGGTACGGTGGCGGGTGCTCGCGAAGCCGCCCTTTGGGGTGTGCCCGGCATTGCGCTTTCGCTCCGCGGCACAACCGCAAACATGCTTGAAACAGCCAAGGATTTCGCCGTGAAGGTGGTCAAGGACCGCCTGTTCGAACGGATTCCCGTAGGCGTGTTTTGGAACGTGAATTTTCCAAAGGCTACCGCCGAAACCTTCAAGGGGTACAAGGCGACCAGGATGGCCCTTGGAATGTTTACGGACCACTATTCCCACGAAGGGAACATGTGGCAGCTGGACGGTGACAAGCTGTGGGACGAACAGCCCAAGGATAGCGACGACTATCTGTTGAATCAGGGCTACGCGACGATTACGCCCCACCGTATCGACCAGACCGACGAAGAAAGTTTAGAAGTAATAAATGAAATGATAGAGG
Source organism: uncultured Fibrobacter sp. (assembly GCF_937877005.1). Lineage (GTDB taxonomy): Bacteria > Fibrobacterota > Fibrobacteria > Fibrobacterales > Fibrobacteraceae > Fibrobacter. The sequence goes on from NZ_CALEFV010000339.1 coordinate 8,377, forward strand.
AAAACTAATGTCAGAAGAATTGGTACCAGGTTCGCAAATCAGGTCCTTGATTGAAAAGGACATGCAGGATTGCTACTTGCGCTATTCCATGAGCGTGATTGTGGCCCGAGCACTCCCTGATGCGCGTGATGGCTTTAAGCCGGTGCACCGCCGCGTGATGTACAGTATGCATAAGCTCGGCGTGGTGCCCAACAAGCCGACGGTGAAAAGCGCCCGTATCGTGGGTGATGTAATCGGTAAGTACCACCCGCATGGCGACTCCGCCGTATACGAAACCTTGGTGCGTATGGCGCAGGACTTCTCGCTGCGCTACCCGCTGGTGTTCGGTCAGGGTAACTTCGGTTCTATCGACGGCGACGGCGCTGCCGCTATGCGTTATACCGAAGCCAAGATGAACAACATGGGTGCGCTCATGTTGGAAGACTTGGAAAAAGATACTGTGGATATGGGCCCGAACTTCGACGAGTCTTTGGAAGAACCGAAGGTGCTGCCTTCCGCTCTCCCGAATATGCTCGTGAACGGTACCACCGGTATTGCCGTGGGTATGGCTACCTCGATGGCTCCGCACAACCTCCGCGAAATTGCAAACGCCATTCATGCGGTTGCTGAAAATCCGGATATTTCCGGCGAAGACCTGCTACAGTATGTGTCTGGCCCGGACTTCCCGACTGGCGGTATTATTTGTGGCCGCGCCGGTATCCGCGATGCTTATTTGACGGGTCATGGCCGTGTGCGCGTGCGTGCCCGTACCGAAATCGATGTGGATAGCCGCGGTAAGCCGCGCATTGTCGTCTCCGAAATTCCTTACATGGTCAACAAGGCCGAACTCTGCAAGAAGATTGCAGAACTCGTGAAGGACAAGCGCGTCGACGGCATTACGGACATTCGTGACGAATCTAGCCGCGAAGGTATGCGCATCGTAATCGAAATGCGCAAGGATGTGGTCGCCGAAGTCGTTTTGAATAATTTGTTCAAAAATACGCAGCTGCAGACCACCTTCAGCATTTATAACCTCGCTCTCGTCAACAACCTGCCGAAGCTTTTGACGCTCAAGGAACTTATCCAGGTTTACGTGGATCACCGCCTTGATGTGATTACGCGTTCCACGCAGTTTGACTTGAACAAGGCCGAAGCACGACTCCACATTATCGAAGGTCTGCGTATTGCAACGCAGAACATCGACGAAGTGGTGCAGATTATCAAGTCTAGCCCGACGACCGAAGCCGCAAAGACTGCCTTGCAGAACCGCTTTAACCTCGACGAAATCCAGTCGCAGGCTATCGTGGACATGCGTCTTGCTCAGCTTACCGGCTTGAATATCGAAAAGTTGGAAGCCGAATACAACGAACTCGTTGCAACCGTTGCCGACTTGAAGGACATTCTCGTTAAGCGCGAACGCCGCGTGAAGATTATGCTCGACCGTCTCGATGCAATCGTCGACAAGTGTGGCGATGACCGCCGTACTTCTATCGAAGATGCCGTTGACGACTACGATTACGAAGACCTGATTGCCGAAGAAGAACAGGTGATTACGCTCAGCCGCGAAGGCTACATCAAGCGCTTGCCGATTGATACCTTCAAGGCGCAGAACCGCGGTGGCAAGGGCATTATAGGCGCAACCCTCAAGGAAGAGGACAACGTTGAACAGATCTTTACCGCAAGCACCCACAGCTACCTGCTGGTGTTTACGAACAAGGGTCGCGCTTACTGGACCAAGGTTTACCGACTCCCTGAAGGAACCCGCAACGGCAAGGGCCGCCCGATTATCAACTTTATCGGTCTTACCGAAGGCGAAAAGGTACAGGCGATTGTGCCGGTGCGCAAGTTCGGCGGTTACTTCTGTCTCGTGTTTGCGACCAAGAAGGGTGTCATCAACAAGATGGACCTCACCTTGTTCAGCCGTCCGCGCAAGGCGGGCGTGAACGCCATCAGCTTGGACGAAGACGATGAACTGGTGAAGGTGCAGCTCGTGGGCATGTCTGCCGAAGACTTCAAGGCTAGCCAGGCTGCCGAAGGCGAAGACGCTGATGCCGAAGCCGAAACACAGGCTGCCGAGGCCGCCATCGCCGAAGAATCCGAAGACGCCGAAGATATCGAAGGTCGCCCGATTCCGAAGGACTTGCTGATGCTTGCGACCAAGAACGGTCAGGCAGTGACCTTCCCGATCAGCTGTTTCCGCGCCATGGGCCGCGGCACGCACGGCGTGAAGGGCATTACCTTGGCCGAAGGCGACGAAGTGATTTCTCTGTTGTGGCTCAAGGCCGGCAACAAGATCGTGACCATTACCGAAAACGGTTACGGCAAGCGTAGCGAACCTTCGACCTACCGCATTACCCGCCGTGGTAGCAAGGGCGTACGCAACCTGAACGTGACCGATAAGGTGGGTGCCGCCGTGTTCGTGGAAAGCGTCGCCGATGACTACGACTTGATCATTACTAGCCGCGAAGGCCAGGTGATTCGTATCAAGGCTGCCGATATCCGCCTCACGGGCCGTAACGCCCAGGGCGTCAAGGCCATTACCCTGCGCGAAGGTGATGTGGTACAGGATGCTACCGCACTCCCGAGCGTCGAGGATATCGAACAGGATAGCGCCGAAGCGAAGGAAACCTTCGATCACGTGGAAGGCGTCGAAGTTGACGACGATTCTGTCGAAAAGATCGAAGACAAGCCGGAACAGCAGATCGGTGTGCCGGCAAATGACGAAGAATAAAACGGTGCGGGGCCTCGAAAGGGGCCGATGCAATCCGTTAATATAAATAACGCTCCTCTCATGTTTGAGAGGGGCTTTTCTGTATCAAAAACAGGCTTTTTTACTCAAAAATCGCCGTTTTTTCCTTTTTTTTTTCTGTTGTAAAAGGTAACAACGGAATTGATCCGGTAGTGCTTGACCTCTTATGTAGAATAGTATAAATTAGAAGGGAGTACAAACCACCCCCCGAGAGGAAAAGTATGAGTATCAAAAAAGTTTTAACAACAGCCTTTGCCATGGCCGCAATTTCGTCATCCATTTCCTGGGGGCAGACCGTTACCTGCTCTGGTGGCAGAGATCAGCAAATGGGTAGCGCCGGTGGCTATGATTACGAACTCTGGAGCCAGAATGGTGCCGGTACCGCAACTATGAAGCTTAACGTAAGCACCGAAAATGGTGGTGCTTTCGAAGTTGAATGGCAGGGTACTATCAACATGTTGGCCCGTACCGGAAAGCGTTGGGGGTCTAACTCCACTGTTACCGTACAGAATGTGGGTAATATTACCTCCGAATTTGAAGTGGAATGGAGCTCCTCCGACAACGTGAAGTATGTCAGCGTCTATGGTTGGGGCTATTACGACCAGCAGGACATTCCCAGTGGTTTCAGCAATGAAATTGAATACTACATTATCCAGGATCGTGGACCCTACAATCCTACCCAGGGCGGTAAAAAGTTCGGTTCTGCAAAGATCGATGGTATTGACTACGATTTCTATACTACCGACCGTATTCAGCAACCTTCTCTTTCGGGTACCAGCACCTTTAAGCAGTATTGGTCCATCCCGTCGAATACGAGCCAGCATCGCACCAAGGGAACCATTTCTATTTCCAAGCACTTCAAAGCATGGGCTGATGCGGGTATGAAGATGGGAAAACTGTATGAAGTTGCTTCCATGAAAATTGAATCCTACACCGGAAATACGGGCACTGCAAAAGGTTGGGCTAAAGTTAAGAAGAACCTGCTGAAAATCGGTGGCAGTGCCGATGAACTTGGCCTCAATGTAACTGCATCTCCGGCTGCGGCAGGTACTGTGACAAAGAGCCCCGAAGCTAACTATTATGCTCCGAAAACAGCTGTACAGCTCACCGCCAAAGCCAACGAAGGCTGGAAGTTTGTGGGTTGGGAAGGTGATGCTACCGGCTCTACCGAAACCATTTCTGTAACCATGGACAAGGAAAAGTCTGTTGTCGCCAAGTTTGAATTGGTCGGCGAAACCACAGTGAACCTTCTTAAGGATGGTGATTTCCCGAGCAGCAGCGTGATTTCTACAAGCCAAGATGCATCTTGGTTCCTGGGTCAGGGTACAAACTGGGGTAACTCTGCTGCAAAGACATCTGTTTCTGGTGGCACGGCTACGGTTGACGTTACCACTATTGGTGCAGAAACTTACCAGCCGCAGCTTGTTCAGTACAATTTGGCTCTTGATAAGGGCATGAAGTACAAGTTGTCCTTTAAGGCTAGCGCTGATGTAGATCGCAAGATTGAAGTTAATTTCCAACAATCCGTAGACCCCTGGGGTGCATACGCCACTAAGGAATTTGACATCACCACTACGGAAAAGGAATACACATTTATCTTTGCTATGGAAGAAGATACTGATGAAGCCGCTCAGTTTGCCTTCAACTTGGGACAAACTACAGGTGCTGTCAAGATTAGTGACGTCAAGCTGGTCTTCACCACTGCTGAACCGGGTTCCGAAGGTGGTGAAACCCACGCAATCGCATCGACGCTGCGCTTGAACGCCGCCGGTAAGATCTATCAGGTGTTCGACATGCAGGGCCGTAGCCTCGGCAAGGTCGATGTTGCCAATGGCGCCTCCGTTGCCGCCGCTCTCTTTGCCAAGTTCCAGAGGGCTGGAGTCTACATGGTGAAGCAGGGTAGCAAGCTTACTCAGGTGCGCGTAACCCGCTAAAAATGATTTTGTCATAGAATCCTAAAGCACTCCTATATTGTGGATGACAAAGAAGG
>NZ_CALEFV010000340.1 GCF_937877005.1 uncultured Fibrobacter sp.
TTGCCCTATTTGTCAAGGGTTATTTGGAAAAATTCTCCAAAATCCAGTCTTGATGCTTGTTTTGCCAGTAGCTCCAGTCGTGCTCGCCCTGCGGATCGAACTTGATGTCGCAGGCGGTTCCCACGTTGTTGCAGAACTCCTGGATCCATGGAATGGTCTTTTCGGAGGGGTACAGACGGTCGGAGCCGCCCTGAATGAATCGCCAACGACCGTTTTTCATCGGGGGGTGCTGGGCGACCTGTGCTGCCGGTCCGAGTGAGGCTCCAAAGGAACTCATGAGAATTCTCGTCTTGACCTTCCGTTTTCCCCAAAGGCTGTAGGCGATGACTCCGAGCGAGCCGTCAGAGATGCCGACCAGTGAAATTTCGGAGATGGGCTTCTTGACGCGACTCTCGAGGTCATCCAGGCCTTGGTCAACGGCCTGGATTGTGCCCGGTTCGACCCAGTGGTTCTGCTTGCAGGCGGAGGGGCTGACGATTGTGTAGCGAGGGAGCATCTGCGCCAGGTCGTTGCCGGCGACGAGTCCCTTTTCGCAGTTCCCGCTAGTCATGCCTCCGTGGAACCAGACGATTGTTTCGTCGGCGTAAGCCTTGGCAGAAGATTGCCATATGCCGACAGGGCGGCCTTGCTTGTACAGGGTATCCGTTGGTGCCGCTGCAAGGGCTGCTGATGTGGCGACTAGAAATAGGGAAACGGAAAATTTCATTTTACCGTCTCTTCTTCACTAGCCACAGGATGAATAGCGCAAGCGAGAGAATTATGAGCGCAAGGACGAGGGAGCACCCGATGAAACCGTAGTAAACCTGGTATTCCATCACGAGCGTGTCGAAATCCAGTTCTCCGAATGTGGAGGCGATGCTGTGGACGACGAATTGTCCGTCATTGGTGCGTGCCGCGGAGATTTCGAGAGGAATGTCTCCGGCATCGGGACTGGCAAAGCTGAACCATTCGGACATTTCGTCCAGCAGCTCCTGCGAGGCGTAAAGGACGAAGGTTGCCTGGTCGTCTCCGTTGATCTGGAACAGTGTCTTGTCGAAGAACGGAATGTTTGTCCCGCCGAAAATGCTGGGTATGGCGGCGTGGGTTACGGTTCCGTAAAAGAGATGGTCCTCCTTGATCAGCCCCTTGAGTGCGGGCATGATATAGGAAAACACCCAGAGAGCAAGAAACAGGAACAGAAATGAAAAATTGAGCAGGGCTGGCTTGCGCGATGTGAAAAAACGAATCATGGAATCTTATTGCCTTGACCTGAAGATGAAAAAGAAGGTAGAGAGCATAAGTACAAGCGTGAGGAAGTAGAAAGCCATCGGAATCTTGGACTTGAGCGACATTTCTTCGATGTTCTGCTGCTGGAAGAACTGGATCAGGTCCTCGCTGTACATGACCGCCATCTCGTTGTTGAAACGGCTCCAGGCGAGGCTCAGCTCCTCGTTTTCCTGGAGAAGCGGGACAATCCTGGACTTGATCGTGTCAGGAAGGGTTGCTACCAGGGAATCTCCTAGGCCGGATAGTCCGACCAGGTAGCCTGCCCTAGCCGAGTCAAGGATGCCTTGCAGGGGCAGTTGAATGCTGGCGGGGAGTTCAGCCACCTGGTTTCGTACTTCTTGAAGTCCGTTGAGCCAGGCGGTCCTGCTTTCCGTATAGCGCCTCATGCCTGCGACTTTTGCGAGCACCTCGCGCTCAAAGCGTTCCGTAATCGAGTAGGAGGGGGCCTTGACTCCGAGTCCGCGGATGTTGTCCATTTCGCGTGAAAAGGAAACCGCGATTTCGCGAAGCGTCATGGTCTGAGCCTGCACGAATACGGTATCGGCGCCGTATCCGATGCGGATGCGTTCCATGCTGCGCATGGCGTAGGATTCCTGCAGCTGGTAGTCCGACAGAGTCTTTATGTAGCGCGAATACATGATGATCTGTGGCTTTTGGGAAAAGTAGAACAGGACGGTGAGACCTATGGCAACGGCAAGAACGACCCACACCCAGGGGGAGCGGATTCTCGCGTTAAAGGTCTCGGCAATCGATTTGTTCTTTAACTCCAGCACTTTTTAGAAATTAACTTTTTTATACTTTGAGTGCTATGGTAAAAACCTTTTTTTTGATGTTTTTGACGCTTTGTTTTGCGTTTTTGGGGTGCACCGTGCAACGTGCCGAAGAGACCGTACTGGCAGAACACGCGAACGGAGCGAAGAAAACCTCGATATGGGTGTACCCCGACGGTGAAATTCTGAAAAGAAACGAATGGTACAGCGATGGCATCAAGGAACTGGAAATCCCATATAAGGACGGTGTGCCGCATGGCAATTTTAAGCGCTGGACGGGGTTCGGCGATGTAGCCCTGCTGGGATACTACAGGAAAGGTCAGAAGGATGGTAAGTGGACATCGCTCTATAGCGACAAGAAGGTGGAGGCATACCGGTACTACGAAGAAGACCATCCCGTAGGTGACTGGGAAGGCTGGCATTACAATCGTGAAAGGGCATTTGAGGAACATTACGATGATAAGGGGTTTGCCGTTGGCATCTGGAAAAAGTGGTTCGACAACGGAGTGCTGGAGCAGGAAGGAGACTGCCATGCCAAATGGGATCCGAAGAGGCAAATCGAATCGGCTCCGAATGAACGGAATGGTGTAACTTATCTGAAAAGATATTCTAAAGATTGCCACTTGCTAGAAGAATGGACCTGCAAGGATGGAAAGCTGATTGGGCCGTTTTCTCTTTATTATGAAAGCTATGGCGAGTCGCCCGATACGGCAAATTGCGGTAAGGGGCGCGTGCGAGTGCAGGGCGTGCTTGGCAAGGGTCCGACGGGCAAGGACAGTGTACTTGTAGGCTCGGTCATGTATTATAGGGCGGACGGCACTCCCATGAAACAGGAACACTGGAGAAATGATGGCAGGCGCGATTCCGTGTGGCGGTGGTTCAACGAAAGTGGAATTATGGTTCGCGAATGCGACTTGCGAGTGTCTGGCGTGGTCTATGGGGCTTGCGAAGGCGATATGTCCAAGTTCTGTGCGGAGACCTCCTATGTGGATGGAATTGGCGGCGTGCTCAATAGTAGTAACTTGGTACAGAGCGCTGGTTTTGAACAAAGTATTGGGAAATTTCCGGCGACGATACGCTACTTTAAGCCGGGGCGTTTGCTGCTTTATGAAGAATATTGGAAGGATGGACAAATCGCGGAAAGTCGCAGTTTTTTCCCGGATAGTATGGGTGCGGGTCTTGCGAGCGAAACCTTCTGGAAAGACGGTAAACGCAACGGAATTATGCGTAACTGGTATAAGAGTGGCGTACTTCGCGACAGTCTCACTTTCGTGAACGGTGAACGCGTGGGTGAACAGTTCAGCTTTGATAGCACCGGTAAACTCACGATACATAAAACAGAGGCTGGCAAAAATCGACCAGTGATTATGCATTTGCTGGGGGAAAAATGAGGCGAAAGGATAGAGAAGTTTTAGGAAACGAAAATATTGCAAAAATTATCGAGCAGTGCACGACCTGCCATGTTGCGATGATAGACGATGCAAATGTGGGTACGCCCTACGTGATTCCGATGTCGTTCGGGTATAGCCTGGAAGGCGGCGTTCTGGAGCTGTACTTCCACTGCGCGCATGTCGGCAAGAAACTCGACTGCATCCGCAAGAATCCGAACGTGGCGTTTAGCATGTGCGTCGAGAACCGCATCGAGATTCATGAAGATGTTTATTGCAAGAGTGGCCGCTTTTATGCAAGCGTCGTCGGGCAGGGCAAGGCCGAAATCGTCGAGGATAGCGCCGAGAAATGCCGCGGACTCTCGCTCCTGATGGAACGGCAGGCTGCGGGTGCGCCGCACGCCTCAGGCTCCGCGCCGTCTACGCACGCGGCCCCGCACAAGTTCGAATTCACGCCTGCGCAGGCCGCCGCCGTGACCGTATTCAAGATAACGAGCACGAACTTCACCGGGAAAGCGAAGCCAGGCGTTACGGGTGTGGCGTCTGAACACCCGTAGAGGGAGTAGCGGCAGACACGGCTGAGCCGTGGCTAAAGCGAGGGGGAGACCTCCCCCTTTGACTGAAAATTTCTAAATTTGTGGCCACTATGAGTGAAGCTATTAACAATGTGAAGCAGGCGTTTGACGCAGAACTTGCGCAAACCGACCTTACGAACCAAGAAGCCGTCAACAACCTCCGCGTGAAGTACCTGGGCAAGAAGGGTGCCGTCACCGACCTCATGAAGCAGATGGGGAGCTTGAGCGCCGAGGAACGTCCGGCTTACGGCAAGCTCGTGAACGAACTTAAGGTCGCCGTCTCCGAGGCAATCGACAAGGCTATCGAGACCGCGAACCAGGCTGCGCTCCAGAAGAAGCTGGAAAGCGGCTTTGTCGATACGACGCTCCCGGGTGCAGGCATCCCGGCGGGCTCGACGCACCCGCTTTACGACGTGCGCGAAGAGATTATCGACTTCTTTAGCCAGATGGGTTTCGAAGTGGACTTCGGTCGCGACATCGAGACGGACTGGTACAACTTCGAGGCGCTCAATACGCCGCCCGACCACCCGAGCCGCGACATGCAGGATACCTTCTACGTGGACGACAAGGTGATGCTGCGTACGCATACTTCCGGCACGCAGATCCATTACATGGAAACGCACAAGCCGCCGTTCCGCATGATTGCTCCGGGTCACGTGTTCCGTGTGGACAACGATGCAACCCATGCCCCGATGTTCCAGCAGTGCGAAGGCCTCGTGGTGGACGAAAACATCAGCTTTGCAGACCTCAAGGGCGTGCTCCAGGTGTTCATGAACAAGCTGTTCGGCGAAGGCGTCAAGACGCGTTTCCGCCCGAGCTTCTTCCCGTTCACGGAGCCCAGCGCCGAAATGGACGTGAGCTGCGTGTTCTGCGGTGGCAAGGGCTGCCGTCGCTGCAAGGGAACCGGCTGGATGGAAATCGGCGGTTGCGGTTCCGTGGACCCGAACGTGTTCAAGAACTGCGGCATCGATTCCGAGAAGTACACGGGCTTTGCATTCGGCTTCGGTCTCGACCGTATCGCGATGCTCCGCCACGCCATCCCGGAAATTGGCCTCCTGACCAGCAACGACCAGAGATTCCTGAGTCAGTTCTAGTTTAGACGATAAATATGAAAAAACGGACCGTGCGGCCCGTTTTTTTGTATTAAATCGTTTTGTTTTCGGCGAATTGCTGAGTCGCTTACTTGATGCGTAGTCTTGCGTATTCGTACAGGCCGAGCGAAAGGGCTACCGAGGCGTTGTAGGAGTGCGCTTCGGGCATCATCGGAATGCGGAGTACAGCGTCGCACTGTTTGCGAATGAAGGGCGGAAGGCCCACGTCTTCGCCACCGACGGCAATGACCGCCTGGTCGCTGAATTCAAAGCCGGCGAGGTTCGTCTCGGTGTCGGCATCGAGGCCAAGAATCTGGTAGCCCGCGAGCTTGAGTTCGCCGACGGCGGCTTCCAGGTTGTTCGGGCGGCAAATCTTCATCTTGTCGAGTGCTCCTGCGGCAGAGCGGGCGACAGCTGGCGTAATGCCGCACATTCCCTTGGCCGGGAGCATCAAAAGGTCTACACCCAAGGCGAGCGCACTACGGATGCAGGCGCCCAGGTTGCGCGGGTCTTCGATGTTGGTGCCCACGGCAATCAGCTTGCGTTCGCCTTTTTGCTTGGCGGCAAAGTATTCTTCGCGGATATCTTCCCAAACGAGGAGTTCCTTTTCGTTGAGCAGGGCGACCACACCGTGGTGCTGCGTTGTATAAGTGTTCAGGACTTTGGAATCCACCTGCTGCACGTGCACGTGGACGCGCTTGGCGAGTTTCTGCAGTTCGTAGAGCTTGGGGTTGCCCGACTGGTGCATAAAGAGTACGCGGTGCACTTGCATGGGGCTGCGTTCCAGAAGGTCGGTCACTTCGCGGATGCCGCCGATTGCGGTTTGCGGGGCGCCATCGGGGTCGCCGAAACTCACGCGGCGGTCGCCATCGGTCTTGCGGTGTGTGAAACCTTCGCGGTCCTTGTTGAATCGCGGACGTTCGCTGTTAAAACCTTCGCGCGGCTTGTTGAAATCGCGGCGGCGGAAATCCTCGAATCCTTCGCGGTGTTCGCTGGAATCGTCACGCGGTTCGCGGTCCTTGAAGTTGTGGCGGATAATGCCGAACTCAGTTTCTTTGTTCTTGTCGAAAGCCATTTTTTCTTCCTTTTAAAATTTTTCTTTGGATTGCTTCGCACTGCGTGCTCGCAATGACGTTTTTGTCTTAGGGTTTTTCCCTACAAATGATAATCTGGTCCATCTTGATGTCGGTCAGCTTTTGCACGAGCGGCTCCACGCTAATCTGCTTGGGAGTCGCGATGCCTGCCTTGTGGGCGTTCGGGTGCTTTGCCAAAAAGCGGTCGTAGTAACCCTTGCCGTGCCCGCAGCGTTCGCCGGTCAGGTTGAACTTGGTGCCAGGAACCAGGAACACGGTGAAGTCGCCTTCGTAGGCCGGAATGTCGCCGCGGGGTTCCATGATGCCGAACTTGCCCTTGACCAAATCTTTCTTGAGGCTTTGCACGTGGCAGAACTCCATGGTTGTGGGGCCCGTGCAGCGGGGGAGCAGCAGACGGTCTTCGTCGGCGAGCTGCTTGATAATCGGCATAATGTTCGGTTCGCCCGTGAGCGGGTAGAACGCCGCCACCTTGCGCGATTCCCTGTAACCCTTGATGGCGTGGACTTCTTCCCACGGGTTTCCGATGAGTTCTTCGCCGTCGCGCTTTTTGCGCAACATCTCGAAAAGCGGCCTGGAGCCAAAAATCACGAGAAGCAGTATGGAGACGATGAGTATGGATTCCATAAGTATGATGCCTGCGGGGGGGGGGAGGAGCGGGCGGTTGAGGTGAGTAGAAAAAAATTAGTCGGGGTCGCCTACGCGCTTTGCGTTGGGGAGATTCTGTTGCAAAATTTCGGTCCATAGGACGCGTTGCCAGTTCATGAGGTGAGCCTCTTCGTAGCGGGCCTCCCAGGGCATGTCACCCGGAGCGGCAAGCCAAATGAGCTGTGCCTTGTTGGCCAAGAGCGACGGGTCGAGCTCCAGTTCCTCGGCCTTAAGGTCGCGCCAGGTCTTGAGCACCGATAACAGGTCGGAATTTGGAACCACCGGCGGGGGCGGGGCCTTGGGGAGTCTTTCGGGCCAGTCCGATTGCGGAACGGCTACGGCCGTCTGCAGCATGTTCACGAACGAATCCAGGCGCTCGTCGCGGAAATTGCGGGGGAGCTTCGGCAACTTTTCCAAGTCCACGGTCGGGAAATTCGCCTCGCTGCGGCGTGCGATTGCAAGCATGAGTTCCACCGGCATCACCTTGTAGGGCGGGCGGTCCAGTTCCTGGGCCTGATTTTCGCGCCATTCCCAGAGGAACTTGAGCACGTTCAGGGCGCACGGCGAAAGCGGAGCAGAACCCGTGACGCGCCAGGGGTCCTTTCTCGGCGGGGCAGGGTGCTTGGCATGTTCGATCAGGGCTTCGCACTGTTCGGTAAGCCAGCTCATGCGGCCAGCTTCCTGCAACTTTTCTACGAGAATCGCGCAGAGTTCGTGCAGGTAGAACGTGTCGTGGATGGCGTATTCGCACATTTCGAGCGGCAGCGGTCGCGTGGTCCAGTCGGCACGCTGGTTTTCTTTCTTGAGTTCGTCGCCGAAGTATTCGCGCACCAAGTCCGCAAGGCCCAGGTGATCTTCGCCCAGGATCTTTGCCGCGAGCATGGTGTCGAAAATCTGCTTCGGCGAGAATCCGTAAGTCTGCCACAGCAGTCGCAAGTCGTAGTCGGCGCCGTGGAAAATGAGCGTCTGCATGGCGCGGGCCTTGAACAAAGGGGCAAGGTCAAGCCCACACAGCGGGTCCACAATGTAGTGGTGTTCGCCGATAGTAATCTGGATCAGGCAAAGACGGGTGGTATAATGGTACATGGAATCCGCCTCGGTATCGACGGCGGCCATTTCGTACAGCTCCAAATCCGCGAGCAAATTCGCGAGCGATTCTTCGCTATCTACCAGTATGTATTTCTCGTCTTGCATCGGTAGGGTGAAATGTAATAAAATTTTTGAGTAAAGGGGGAGGGCTCCCC
>NZ_CALEFV010000341.1 GCF_937877005.1 uncultured Fibrobacter sp.
GCAGCATGTCGAATATAGGAATCAGGCTTTCTTGGGCGAAGAAATTCGTGGAACGACCTGGGTGGCCGCCTATGGCAAAGTTGCGTCTTCCCGTAGAAGCTGCTTTGAACGGGTCTCCGACGGCAAGGTCATCTTTGAGTCGGAGACGCAGTGGGTGCTTGTCGACATGAAACGCGGCCGCCCCATGGCCATTTCCGACGAAATGAAGCGCCTGTACGTCGGACACTAGACCGTGCTTAATGTGAAATGTGGAATGAGAAATGTGAAGTGACTCATCACTCATCACACATTACACATCACACATTATAATATTTTCTTGACCAAATTCTGGATGAATGCGCGAAAGCCCTTGTCGCCGTTCTTGTGGTACGGCGGGTAAAGGAACGTCATGGTGTCTAATGCGCCTTGTCGCATTACATTGCGTTCGTGGCTAAAAGTCTTGAAGCCATAAATTCCGTGGTAATTGCCGGTGCCGCTCATGCCGACTCCGCCAAAAGGAACCGACAGATTTTCAATTTGCAAAATGCAGTGGTTCACGCAAGTAGAGCCCGAGGTCGTGCTGGCGATGACTTCGTTGATTTTCGCTTCGGACTTTCCGAAAATGTACAGCGCCAGCGGCTTCGGGCGCGCTTGAATGAAGGTAATTGCATCTTCTAGCGAATCGTAAGCGATAATCGGGAGAATCGGTCCGAAAATTTCCGAATCCATGATTCTCATGTCGGGCGTGACGCCGGTGAGGATGGTGGCCGGCGTATAGCGGTTTGCAATATCGGTTTCGGCGAAGTTTCCGCCTAGAACGGCTGTGGCGCCTTTTTCGAGGGAGTCCTTGACGAGGCTCTGGTGTCGCTCTACGGCTTGACTTTCGACGATATGCACGAAGTTCGCAGAGTTTCGGCGGTCGTCACCAGTTTCACCGTACATTGTTTTTATGTTGTCTGCAATGGCTTCGGCGAGCGGTAGCGTTAAAGGGCGCGGGCAAAGCATGTAGTCTGGCGCGATACAGGTCTGGCCTGCATTCAGGCACTTGCCCCAGGCGATTTTCTTTGCTGCATCCTTGATGCTGGCATCGTCCAGAACGATGACGGGCGACTTGCCTCCGAGTTCCAGCGTAACTCCAGCATGAACCTTGGCGGCGCATTCTGCAACATGAGCACCGACCTTCGGGCTTCCGGTAAAGAATACATGGTCAAAGGGGAGTGTGAGTAGCTTGTTGCCAATTTCGGTACCTGCCCCCTGTACCACGGCGACTTCGTTTTGCGGGAATACTTCTGCAATCAGCGTTTCCAGGAAGGCAGCCACATGCGGAGTCTTGTGGCTCGGTTTTGCAATCACCACATTGCCAGCGGCGACGGCTGCTATGACCGGTGAAATAAAAAGTAAAAACGGATAATTCCACGGGGCCATAATCAGTACGCGACCCTTGGGCTCAAAGTGGCTTACGCTTCTGTTGGTCGGGAACAGTATGCTAAAGCATCCGTCCTTGTCTTCCATCCAATCGGGAAGGTGACTGACGGCATGGTCGATTTCTTGAAGTGTCGGGTAGACTTCGCATAGCCATGCTTCGGTTTGCGGCTTGTGAAGGTCCGTCCACACGGCGTCGTAAAATTCCTGTTGACGTGTTTCGATGGCCTTACGGAGTTTGAGCAACTTTGCGATGCGTTGCTTTGCGGTTGTTTGTGCGATGTTCCAGCGATTTTCGCCTTGTGCATCAAATAATTCTTGTAAGAAATCCGA
>NZ_CALEFV010000342.1 GCF_937877005.1 uncultured Fibrobacter sp.
GGCAGAATTGCCTTTTGTCTAGTTATGAACAGTCCTAATTATGGGGAAGCTTACAACAAGAAATCCTTGTAACTTACATTTACAACCAGACACTCAATAAAATGGTTGAAAAAGCAAGATGCAATCTTTTTCAGAGTCAATACCTACAGCGGTCAACCCACGGCAGAGAATCATCCGATTTTTCCACCGTTACTCTTGCAGACGGCGACAAAGTCGTCCAGGGTATCTTCTACCGGGAGAGGATGTTCCGAAAGATAACAGTCGTCAAGAAACTGGATTCCCCTGAACTTGCACAAGTAATCTGCCACCTCTTGGAGCGTCAACTGAAAACGCCTTGCGAAAAGACGGATACACATGTTTACGTATGGAATTTTGTACTTATCGACCATGATTCGAATATAGATTATGTAGCCACAAAAAAGCAAGGCTTTCATTTTCAATTTGAAAAAGCCAAAATCAGAAGATTAGGGGCGTTCCCGCCCCTCGAGTTTTGACATCCCCAAAAGGGGACCATAGCCACTAAGGCAACTAGTCGCCAAGTGGCTGGAGGCCTAACGCGAACACTGGCATTAAGACGCTTTCGTAGCGCCTTTTTCTTTCCTAATCAAATCAATATCTTCTATAACAATAAGCAGATTATTCATCTTCAAAGGTAACGGTCGTTGACAAGCGGCACGTTCCGCTTTTAACAAGTCATACAGTTGATCAATAAATTCTTTTTCTTTGGTAAAGCGCGATAAAGATTTATCCTTTAAATACCTTACTTTAAAACACCTAGACAGTTCATCAATTTCATATCGTTCTTGTTTCAGAATTAATTTTTTAAATGCTTCAGCATCGTCCTTTTTCAATTCTAAGCAATCCAATGAAGGGTCTTTTCCCGTCAACATTAATTTCCCCAAATCATACTTCTGGATGTCATCACTTTGTATCTTTTCAAAAAAATTCGGTAAATATTCATCCCGCAACATTTCTTTTTTAGGCTTTAACTTTTCTGCGACATACTTGCCAAATAATGTCGTCTCTTCATTTTCTGGCTGGTTAATCGACAACACATCGCCATCCACACAAATTAAATTATCACATTGCTGATTAACATATTCCATCATTTTCTGTTTCAATTCTTCTGGAGAAATCTCAATATTTTCATTTTTCGAAAGACTCATCAACGAATCAAATAAATGGATTAACAATATGGGATTACGAATTCCCCGCTTCATAGCCCTTTCATACGCAGCCATACATTCTTTTAGCAAACCATCATCCAATTCTTTCCAATCGCACAATTTATTTAAGAGTATTCCATCTCTTTTATTTTTGTTAAACCAAATAGAATTGTCAATTACCTGATTTAACCATTCCTTATCAATACGATTTGATTCAACCCATTCTTTCCATATAGGGAACCATTCTGTATCATAAGAACCATCTTTTAAAGCATTTCTTAATGAAGGTATTTTACCAACAATTTCATCTTGTTCCCGCTCTTTTGAATACGTTCCGTCTTTTCTATAAGCAGCCAAAGTATCCGCTATTAGCGTTGAAGAAAAAAGAAGATTATTCTCCAAAACACCAATTTCTTGAGCATACTGATACAAAAGAAAATCACCCAGGAACAACCTTGCAAATTCTTTTTCCGACTTCAACTTGTCTGACACTCCGGCATAATCAACAAATCTATTGAAATTGACAAGAGTCCGCTTCATAGCACGAAGATTATCCTTTTTAAAGCATTTGACAACATCAGCAATCAAGTCAATATTTTCTTGAAGAATGGGTAAAGAGGCCTCTCCAGGTTCAAAAATCTGCGTATTTTTGACTAAAGTTTGTGAATCATCTTCAAGATCAGTACATCTGTTCACCCAAAAGGAAACAACATCTTCAAAAGAAGCCTTTATCTCAAATTCCTTCCCAATTACCTTTTCCAATGAAGTCGCCATACTAAATAAAGTGGCATCATTTTTTTGCTTGTTTATCGCTTCTTCTAGAATTTCTTTTTCCGCAACAATTATACAGGGAATGTGCAACATTTCGACACACTCATTGACAAATCCTAATAACGAAACAATCGGCATGTCCGCTCGTTCAAAATCATCCAAAACGAGTACAATTTTCCCAAATTTATTTTTAAGGCTTTTACGATAATTTTCAACAAAGATATCAAGTCCCTCAATTAGGGCGTCTTTGCCCATACTGTTGCCGATTAACAAATTAGATAAAGAAGACAAAACAGCTGTTGCTGGGACCGTTTTTAAGACCTTTTGCAGAACCTCTATCTTTGAAGAACAAATTATCGGGTGTAATTTCTCTAATATTTTTTCGTTTATTTCTTCTTTAGAACGAACTCCGTACAAACTCAAATAAATGATTATACTTTTCTGTTCTCCCGTAAAATTATTCTCAACAACCAATCCATGCGTATTCAAATAATTTTTTATATAAAAGCTCTTTCCACAGCCCCACATGCCTTTCAACAAAACCGCAAAATCAGGTTCTAAACATCTATTTAAATAATAGTCTAAAAAATCATCTACATGTTTATTTAAAGAACAAGCCTTGATTAACATCTGCTTTTTCATATTATTTTCCCCCAATTTCAGATATAGAGTCCCCTATCTTTTGCAATAAGTTCGCTCATTTTTGTTAAAGTTATCATATCAATAATTTGATGTTCAGGGATACACTTGTCAACGCATCTCCGTTGCAACAAAATTTCCACTATATATATTTGAATTTTTTGTTGGCAAAACAAGACTTTGACGGCGCCGATTTACACGGCATACAATACTTTTCGTCATAAGGATTGGTTCTAAACCATTCCTCCCAGCCTCGCTCGCCAAATGACAAGCTAGATTAATAGCATCCCCCATCCAAATCAAATCATTAAGAGCGCTTCCTGGATACCCCGCTTTTACAATCAAAACATTTCCATCTGCAATACCAATACCAGCTTGAATGTTTTTATATCCATGCAGATCCATCATTTCATTCAAGCAATCAATTAAAGAATTCAACCTAGCTGCAACATGAAAAACCACTCCATAATTAGCATTTTCCCCCGCATTAAAAACACCCCAAACACAATCACCATTTATATTAATTTCTTCACATATTTCTTCGGCATTTAGAATCGCTGTGCACTCCGAAATAAAGGAACGATATATTTTAGCAATAACAGGTTTTGTGTGAGATGAAGTTAAATTTGAGGAGCCAATTATATCAATAAATAAGGCAATTGCCTTTGTATACACACCATTTTCGTAGCTGAAGGAACTTCTTGCAGGAATATAATCTACCGAAGAATAGTCCGTAT
This sequence comes from uncultured Fibrobacter sp., assembly GCF_937877005.1. Classification (GTDB taxonomy): domain Bacteria; phylum Fibrobacterota; class Fibrobacteria; order Fibrobacterales; family Fibrobacteraceae; genus Fibrobacter. The sequence continues at coordinate 3,314 of NZ_CALEFV010000342.1, forward strand.
CCGAAGAAGAAAGAATCGCGTCAATTCTTTTTATGCTTGATATAAAATCATAATCAATTCTCTTTTTTACTTCCATATAACCTATGCCCTAAAAAAACAAATGCCCTTGCATTTAAGACTGTTCAAACTGGTCAGAACAGGTATTTTCGCTTGTCAGTATGCAGCCTTTTTTACAGTTGAAAATTTTTCGGCAGCCTCACGTGGTCTAGGATCGTATTCGTAAAATCTAACGAATCGTCCGCCAATACCCTTCAAATCAATCATTTGTTCAACCCAAGTCCATTCTAATGTCTGCGACACATCATTTGCCATGTCGTTCATTAGAATAAGAATTTGGTTTACATTCGCTTTATCTTCCAATCGAAAAGCCATTGTCATCGGATGGCCAATGCAACTACATTCTTCATACGTATTTTCTGCACCAGTTTCAGCAAAAAACAATTCACCAGAACCTATCGCAGCCTTAACCGCAGAATCAGAATTATAAAAAGATTCCACACATTTCTTACAAAAATCAAGACATGTTTCTCCAACAGATTTTTCGTAGGGAATTCCAAAGGCATCTGAAAATAAAACAACAACCCCATCACCCATTATTTTATCAATTTGACCGTTAAATTCCTTTATAATTTTAAAAATTCGTTCATAATACCTATTTAAATAAGATTTAACATTTTCAATCGTCATATTTTTTATTGTTGATGAGAACTGGAATATATCTACGAAAGCAACATATGCATTAGCTTTTGAATTCTTAACTCTTTGAGCATAATCATGGAATTTTTCATTTCCATCAAGGCTTTCATTTTTGGCGCTCAATTTTTTTTCTCTATCTCCAACAACCTCTAACATCGGTTTGGATGACGAATCAGACTTTGAAGGTTCACTTAGTTTTGAATGAAACTTTTTTGATTCAGAAGGAACCCCTTTTTGTCCGAATTTTATATTTTTCCTTGACGCAGAATGCTGCGTAAACTTTTCCAACAATTCATCTTGAAACGCTTTAGAGAACATTGTGAAAACCTCTTATGCAATAGTATTGTTCGAAACAAATAAAGATGCAATAAAACAAACAATCAAAACAATCACGCCCAAAACAATACTATAGGAAGACACCTTGAAACATGCGTATTTTTTTGATGCTATATGAGCATTTATTATAATCTGCGATACCAGCTGTTCATAAATACTTGAAAAAGAACTGATACCCCTATCAGCCAAAGCTTTTTTATATTCATCGATATTGTATTTGATGATATCTCCGTAAAACCATAAATTATCAGTTGATTTAATTTTCTTCTCCTTATCGCCATTTATCAATTTATCCTTCATCTTCGTAACAGGCATAAGAGACACCACTGATGACACTAGAACCACAACATAAGACAATAAATAAAAACAGCAACCAGCAATTATAACATCATCAGCAGACTTGAATTGTTTTATAAAGTTTAAAGCAGAAAATAGTGTTATGAATCCAAATACTGACAAAATAGTAGTATTCTTTTTTTCTGCAAAAGACAACCAGTCATTTACATTTTTAAAGATTTTTTCAAGTACCGCATCATCTTTATGTGTAGTTGTCATTCATTCTCCTTTGAAAATTGAAATATATTACACATTCCCATAACAATATAACCTTTTTAGCAGGAAAGAGAGAGATAAAGCAACCAAAGATTACAAAACTCTGAAGATTTCGGTTATTTAATCGGTATGTCAAGTACAGAGAAGCAAGACTTTTGACAGAGCGATTCCTGTTGCGCAGGGGCGCGCTTTCGCGGCATAAAATTGCGGCCTTACTCCGCAATTTTTCAGCCTAGAGGGCCGAGTGCAGGATACGGGCTGCCCTCCCGGCCCTACGGGCTTCGATCTCCCCTAAAGGGGACCATAGCCACTAAGCAGCAAAGTTGCAAGTGGCTGGAGGCCTAACGCGGAAAGCGGACGCCAAAACACACAACCGCAGGTGACTGGAGAACAAATGCGGAAGGCTTAATCATCACTCGTTGCCTAAATATTGCCCTGCGTGAAGTGGTTATTCGAAACATCCGAACAACCACTTTTTTCGTCAAATTTCGCGTAAATTCGGAATTTCCGATTTTTCTGTATTCTTTTAAAAATATCCAAGAAACCCCTCTCGATCTGCCAAGCACCTTCTTTTTAAGCATTTTAACCCTAGTTTTTCTCCCTAGCTTTCTCCCCAGTTTTCACCCTAGTTTTCTCCCTAGCATTTTGATGCAGGCTTACATACGGGTTCACCCGGCTCAAATTCCGACCATCATGATTAGCAGACGATGATGCTCTCACAGCACGAATTTCAAATCGTCTTCAGCAATTGCAAAAGGCTCTTCTTGAAATTTAGAAGCCATGTTTCTTTCTAAGGAGAGCTAGTTTTCTCAAACTGTAAACTCCGCTTAGAACATCGGCCTTGACGCGGCTGACGGAAACAGGGGCCTTCAGGGAGCGGTCCACAGCCTTAACGAAGAACTCCAGTTGCCTGGTCCCGACCACGTTAAAGTTCTTCTTTATGCTCGATGTTGCCATGTTTTACCTTCTAGCGAAATATACATTAATCCGAACAAAAGCGCAAGGCACTTGTCAATACCCCCTCCCTCGTCATTCCGGGCTTGACCCGGAATCTAATTATGCAACTTATTGTTGACATCGAGGAACGCCGCCCATCCCTGCCCTAATTCGACAGAAGCATCAGGTCAAAATATATCATGCGCGTATGCAATGCCGCCGTAGATTCAATATTCCGGTACTCACACTCCTGCTGCTCCGAAGAGAACATAAACCCGAAGCCGTTCGCTTCATAGAATGCAAGCGGGACCGGCTGGTTGTAGGCATCGACCACCAGATAACGGCAACCCGTCTTGTTGTCCGGATCGACGAACCACTGCTTGATATAATCCAACAACTCGCTTCCGACATGACGTTTCTTGTAAGCAGAATTGACCCCCAAGCGACCTATCAACACCGCCGGATAAATCAGGTCACGTTTCTCCCACGGGAGTTGCCTGCCTATCAGCTTTTTCCGCGCGTTCGGAAGGTAATTCGTAAATATACTCGCGTTCGAGACAGTAAACGCGCAGACAATATCCCTCAGCGATCCCGCATCGACAAACGCATAAGTCTTCCCCATCAACTGGCGGCTGTAATTGACGGAATCATTCTGGAAAAAGGAATCAAGGTCCTCGTTGCCACAGGAGAAATGGTTACAATGGTCCAGAACAGACGGTGTGAGCACCGTACGTACGCAACTAGACTCTAGAAAGGCCATTTTCCTTCGGCCCTCAGCTTAGCGATACGTGCGGCGTTGCGCATGTCGAAACCGCTCCACTCGGCAGATTGCCGGGAAAAGTCGACGGAGCCGCGGTTCTCTTCGGCAGCCTTCGCATTCTCCACGAAAGTCGCCGCAGCCGCACCCGTCAGAATCGGTATGTTGCTAATAGCTAGGGCCATAAATCCTCCACAATATACATTTTTACCGCTCCTTTTGCAAATTGCATTCTACCGACACCTCCATATTCGCTGCCATACATACACATTTGTTCACTATCAAATATACACAAACGCGGGGCGGTTGTCAATAGCCGCGGCAAAAAAAATCAATTATGCCACAATTGTTTACATCAAGGAATCACGGGCGTTCCCTGCTGCGCAGGGGCGGG
>NZ_CALEFV010000343.1 GCF_937877005.1 uncultured Fibrobacter sp.
CACATTGCCTTCACGAATGGAATCGCCCAGGTAAATGGAGTCGCCCGGATAAATCCAGTGCGGGTCTTCGATGTGGCGGTTGTTTTCCCAAAGGTCTGGCCAGGCAAAGGGGTCCTTGAGGAATTCGTCACTCAAGTCCCAAAGGGTATCGCCTTCCTTGACAATGTAGGCGGAGGCCAACAAGGCGGAAAGTCCCAGACAGATGGATGCACATTTCAAAAGTCGCATAATAATCCCTTACAGGCTGTTATATCAATAATTTAACCTTTTCTTTGCTTAAAAGTAGGGGCTTTTTGGCTAAAATGAGGAATTTCTTGCGTTTTTCGGCTAGAAACGCGTTCTTGCGGGCGTTGGATCGTCCTGGAACGCTGTTTTTGTGCCGGATTCTGTCCCAAGATTCCTACGCGGTCAGGTACGAACAGGAACAGAATTTCGAACTTTCCGGAGCCCGGTTCCAGGTACAGTGGGATATTCTTGCGCAACATGTAGCCTTCGTTTCTAAACTGCTTGATGGTGCGCGCGGCCACTTCAAGGTTCGAAGTCTGCAAGAGAATACGTTCCGGTCTCGAAAGGGCGGCTGCCTGTGCCACGCCTTGTGCAAGCGGTTCGTCGCCGGGCAGGTTGAAGTAGAATGTCCAACGGCCCTCGTTTTCGGGCTTGCTGAAGAACTTGCCAAAGAAATCCTGTTCTACGTGGCTGCGGATGAATTTCATGTTGTCATCGACGGTGTTGCGTGCGTTCAAGCGCGACGACATCATGGCGTATTCGCGGCAGTCCATCGAAACGACTCTCTTGAATCGGTTTGCAAGAGTTGCGCTCCCAAAGGAACTTCCGGAATAGAATTCAAAGAAACTGTCCTCGGCATTCGGGTGGATAGCGTCTTCGATACGTTTGGGGAGTCCCATCCAGGCGTCATGAATTCGGGGCGTCCAGTCCAGCACATGCATGCTGATTCCGGTTTCGCCAATGGGCATAAAGTCGCTTCCGAAAGCGCTCTTGGCTTCTACCTTCATCGGAATCGTTCCGGCCGGATCAAAAGGCTGGTCGGGCATGCACTGAATGTGGTGACAGCTGATGACTTCCGGGCAGTTTCTTTGTATAAAATCAATGAAGGTCTTGTATCCGTGAGCAGAGAATCTGCCCTTCAGGTTGACCTGAACGAGCATCGCATAACGTCCGTCACCGACGGCTCGGAACCAAATCTGGCGGAGAGCCTTTTTAAAGATATGCAGGTGTTCTTTCTTGACCTGTTCAAAAATGCGGCTGACAAGTTCGGGAACATCCATACCGCGGGCGGGAGCGTCTATCGAAAGCGATTCCTGCTGGCCGCGGTAAGTCTTGATAATGCGCCAGTCGGAATGTTCCGGATTAGCATCTGCTGTAAACCATGATTGAAACTTACCGGGAATGCGTTCGTTTTCGGCCCATGCGGCAAGCTGCTGCTTGATATCTTCAAAAGTCAGCGCTGCTTTGCGTACAGGCTTTTCGGCTTTCGGGGCTTTGTCTTGAATTTTGTCGCGACGTACGGAATTTCCGCGTGCGCGTTTGTTTGTACTTCTAAAATTGTCTTTCATTCTTTCTTGTTTCATTACACATTACTCAATACTAATTCACTAACCACTGTCTACTGTCTACTTCCTACTGTCTACTTCCAACTACACCAGGAATCTCGGGTAAATCCAAGAGCATTCGCGGGCGAGCATCTTCGGGAATTCGCGGAAGGTTCCATTGATCTGGTAAAGGTTCAGGCTGCCTTC
>NZ_CALEFV010000344.1 GCF_937877005.1 uncultured Fibrobacter sp.
TCCAGGTCGAAAAGAACATCATCACCGTCAAGGCAACCCGTGCCCGCAAGGAAAGCAAGTTCACCTACGAGCGCAGCTTCAGACTAGCCGACGACATCGACACCGAAAACATCAAGGTCACCCTTGAAAACGGTGTGTTGTCATTCGCCTTGACAAAAAAGCAGCAGGCAGCAGCGCGCAAGCTCTCGATTGAGTAAACAGGCCTTCTTCATGTGCTCCTTAAAACACCAAGGGCTCCCTCCGGAGCCCTTTCTTTTGTTAAAAAATAGTTATGGACTATTTGTCCACAGGGACATTCAAAATTTTCCATCTTTCCCGCAAGACCGATATAATTTATACACGAGTGTAAAGGGAAAAAAGGAGTCACAATGCACAGAAAGTGTTCAGCGTTGCTTTCTGCAGCTCTGCTGGCCGCCTCATGCGGCACCGCATCTGCATACACCCTGAACGGAACCGTCAGCAACAGCACGGACGGGAAGGCCATCGAGGGAGCGAAAATCCAGCTTCTCACCAGGGGAATATCAACCACTACCGATTTTGCGGGCAAGTTCCTCATTCAGGAAACGGATGCCATAAAGGAAGCTGCAGAGACCCTCTCTGCCGGCTATTTCAGCCTGAAAAACGGCATTTTGAACTTTTCCCAGGGCGGACAGACGCCCACTCTGGTCAGAGTCTACGACCTTGTCGGCAACCTTATGGTAAACAAGTCCCTCCAGGGTTCCGGTAGCCTTGATCTCACTACAGCCATTGACGCACAGGGCACCTACATCGCCCATATCAAATCCGGCAACGCACAGGAATCGTTCCGGTTCAACGTCGACAACAAGAATTATTCTGGATTACTATCCTCCAGCAAGAGGTCTGCCCTGCGAAAAATTGGCGACGAAGCCGAGACCCTGCAGGTGACCGCAGACGGTTTCGACACGCTAAAAATGCTGCTCGCAAATCTCGACACGACACTCGACATAAAGCTCACTGCAGCAGTTACCGAACAAACCTATGCCTTCGGCTATGCGCTCAAGAACGCTCCACGTCCGAGCAAGGGCTGCGGCAAGACCGCTTCGCTCCAGCAGACTGGACAAAACAGCAACGCCAAGAAATACAGGATGCAAAGCGCAGGCCTCGACCGTGAATTCTGGCTGACACTTCCGAATAACTACGATAACACCAAGCCGCACAAGATTCTTTTCTCCATGGCCTGCATGGGCAGCTCCGGCGAGGACTTCTCGAACCATGCCCCAGACGCCGACCATCCATCTCCGTACTACGGTCAGCAAAAGCTGGATACGGAAGGAAACTACATCTTCGTTTCCCCGGAACCCAACAGCAACAGCTTTGGACCATGGCGCAACGACGACAAGGACCATGTGTTCTTTGGCGACATGCTAACCTTGCTCGAAGATAATTACTGCATCGACACTACCCGCGTTTTCGTGACTGGTTTCAGCTTCGGCGCCATGTTCACAAACTCTCTCTCCTGGGATTACCAGGACCGCATCCGCGCCGTGGCAGTCTACGCCACCGCCGCCTACAACATCTACCTGCCGCAAAACAAGGGCAAGCCCATCGCATGGATGGCTGTCCACGGAAAGAACGACGGCACCTGCGAATACGGCACCGACCGTGGCGCCAAGAACTTGGCACTCAAGACTATTCTCAAGAACAACGGAAAAGCCGACGCCAACGGAAACTTCACCGATGCAAGTGGCGAAAAGCTGGAAGAAATCCAGGATAACATCGCCGGGCACCTCTGCTACGACTTTAAGACAGTCGACGAACGCTTCCCGGTAAAGTTCTGCAGCTGGAACGGGACACACCAGTGGACGGCCCATGATGGCCCCCAGTACCGCCAGCAATACGCCAACTGGGAACAAACCTGGGTTCCTGACATGGTCCACGAATGGTTTGAACAGTTCTAAGTTTCCTACACACCTCCAACAACAGAAAGGCCCGCCCCATAGGCGGACCTTTTTGTTATAAGTTCGCTCGCGACCAAGACGGCTATATAAGTTTTTCGACCTTAGAACAGAGCGACTCTGCCTCTTCTGCAGTCGGAGCTTCTGCAATCACACGGATGACAGGTTCAGTATTGCTCGCGCGCACATGCACCCAGGACTTTTCTGACCCAAGCCAAAGGCCATCGCGTTCGTCCATTTCCCAACCGGCAAATTCCGCCTTGACCTTCGGCAAGATGTCGGCCACCTTCTTGTCGCCCAGTTCAAACTTTTTCTTGGGCATGGCATAAGACGGATTTTCGGCAACGAACTTTTCCGGGCCGCCGTCATGGTGAGCCATCCAGCTAAGCACGAGTGCTGCCGCCACGAGACTGTCGCGACCATAGTGGAGCGCCGGCAGAATCACGCCGCCGTTGCCTTCGCCACCGATGACGCAACCCTTTTCGATCATCTGCAGGCTCACGTTGATTTCGCCGACTTTTGCGCGGCTGAATTCGCAGCCGTACTTTTCGGCGACATCCTGGTTCATGCGACTTGTCGAAAGGTTCACGCAGACACTTCCCTTCTTTTGGCTCAAGACTTCCTCGGTCGCAATGGCGAGCGTGTATTCTTCGCCAATGCTTCTGCCAAGGCCATCGACCAGGGCGCAGCGATCTGCGTCGGGATCAACCGCAAAACCGACGGCACAGCCGTTATCCTTCACGGCCTTGCGGAGATCACCCAAGTTTTCTGGGATAGGTTCGGCACCACGCGGGAAAGTTCCGTCGGGTTCGCAATGCACGCGCACCACTTCGCAGCCGAGCTGTTCCAGAAGGCGCGGCACAATGTAGCTGCCCGCACCGTTCACGGCATCTACCGCCACCTTGAATTTCTTTGCGCGAATGGCCTCGACATCCACGAACGGAATCTTCAGCGTGCCATCGACATGTACGCCGTCGGCATCCTTCATGAACTCGTACTTGCCCATGCCGCGGTAATCGGGATACTTAAAGTTATCGGCATCGGCCAGTTCAAACAGTTTCTTGACATCGTCCGGTCCCAAGAACAGGCCCTTGTTGTTTAAGAACTTGAGGGCGTTCCATTCAAGCGGGTTGTGACTTGCGGTAATGATGATGCCCGCATCGGCCTTGAGCTCGGTCGTGAGGATTTCGACGGAAGGCGTCGTCGAAAGGCCAACTTCTACAACATCGACGCCCGACAGACGACAGATGCCTGCGACAAACTGGCTGATAGCGTCGCCCGTCGGACGGCTATCACGGCCAATGACCACACGCTTCGCGTTGGTAATCTGTAAAAAGGCGCTTACGTGACTTTTCAATACCTGGGGCGTAAGGGTATCACCCACAATTCCGCGGATACCCGAAATTGAACGCATTAGTTTAGACATAAAATTCTCCAATTTTCGCAATAAATTACAAAAAATATCGCTTTATCACCCACATGTATTAAAAAAAGTCTCCTTTTTTCATACAAGATTTATATTTTAGTAAGGGAGTAAGTTATGGAATCCGCATTCGAACTAACGACAGTCTACGTGACCAATATCTTTGGCATCGTTCTCATCGGTGTCCTTTTGGCGGGTAACCTGTGGAGACTGCGTGAAAGCAGTCCCGAAAATAACTACCTGCTCCTTATACTGTTCTTTGCATTCTGCGGATGCATCCTCGACCCAATCGCCTATACTGCCGACGGAAAACCGGGAACACTCGCGCGCTTCGCCGTCTATAGCAGCAATACCCTACTTTATTTGACAAATCTATTTGGCACGCTCTTCTGGCTGTTGTTCCTTACGGAACACCTACAGTGGCGTTTTTCAATTCTGCACAGGAACATATTGGCAGGGGCGATCATCATGGGCGTCGCCGTCGCCATCCTCAACAACTTCGTCCCCATTGCGTTCGATGTAAACCTAGCCAATGTCTATGAACGGAAATACGGATTCTGGCTGTACATACTGCTTGATTACGTACTGTTGCTAGACAGCATCGTCATTTACATCATCTGCCGGCACCGTGGAGGACTACTCAAGTCATTTCCCATCCTCATCTACTTCATCCCCCTGACCGCAGGTGTCGCCGCTCAATCCCTGTTCTACGGGATATCGTCCATCGAGGCAAGCATTGCCGTCTCTATCGCCGGTATTTTCGCTTCGTTACAGAGCGAACGCTTATTCAGGGACAAGCTAACGGGTGTATTTAACTACACTTATCTGGAATACCTTTCGACTCTGTACGCAAAAAAAACTAATCTGCAAGTGACAGGCGTTCTACTGGACATCAACGAATTCAAGAAAATCAACCAAGCCGAAGGCCATGCCACGGGCAACTATGTTCTGAAAAAGATTGCCAAGATTCTGAACAAGGCGATCGGTGAACTGGGTGTTATCGTAAGATATTCCGGAGACAAGTACATTGCGATCCTAAACACGCAAAACGAAATCGCAATCAGCGTCTGCATTACTCGAATCAAGTCAGGCATTTCGGAATACAATAAACATCACCCTGCGCGGAAAATCACCTTCTGCCTATGTACAATGGACTACGACAACAGCAAGAGTATCGATGAATTTATCGATGCCATGAGCCGCTCCATACAAGACGAGAAAGTCCTCTACTATTCCCAGAAAGAAAACAATAGGCGTCAGGAGCTCCGCTAGAGAGAATTCTTTTTGTCGGAAACGATGTCCTGAATGCAGGCTTCCTTTTGATGGAACTGCAACTTTTTTTGATGATATTCCACAAAGCCAAATGGAAGAGTTATAGTAGAGCCCGCATTCTTAGGACCGCTTTGCACTGCAAGTCTGTCATTATTTTTCATTAACGAATGCATGATTCTGGAAATGGGAACTAGGTAATCCAGGCCGTTTCCATCTACGAGATTCTTGTACCACAGAAACTCCGACCACTTGCTTCGATCGGCAACGGCACCTGCCGAAAAGCACAATTCAAAAATCAAGTCAATATTCTTCTTCAGCCAGGCAAGCAAATCTTCCGCCATCTGTTCATCATAATTTCGGAGGACGTCAAATGACAACCTGTGATGATGACGGCAGGCTATCGCCCTAGCCTTTTCCCCATCAACCGAAATGTCCATCGACTCCAAAATTTGTTTTGAATCGTCCGTCTCGCCCACAAATAGCCTCAACGCGCGGCAGACATTTTCAGGAATAGTTTTTTGGTACTGAGCCTGGAACACCCTAATAAAATTCGAAGCAGAGACAAGATAAACTTGTCCGGCATCCCTCATTTTCACGGAAATATTCGTCCGGGAACCATCTTTCCACAATACGGACACATCCGTCTTTCCAGGAGTCTTTCCGCCAAGGACACTCTCCTCCTGTTTCGCGTTTCCGCCCCCAGCAATTGCCTCTACGAAATCATTTTCGGACTTGCCCAGTTTGTCGCAAAAAAGAGCACGATATTCCTTTTTCGTATTCAATAATTTTGCAATTTTCTGTTCGTTTTCATGTCCCTTCTTTTTAGGACCTGATCCGAAGTTTTTCTTTTTTTGGGGCACGTAGCACGACAGTTCATGAATCATTTTACGGTCATGCCTGAACTGCAACTTGTTTTCATGCTGCTGAAGATTGCCAAAGGGGAAAGCTATCGTAGAACCGATACCCGCGGCATCGGTTGCCCTTACGCGAGACCTTATTTCTCCAACATCGATCATGGACCGGATCTTGCTCTGCAGCAATTTCAGATTGTAAACCTTGAACGATTCCTTTCCTTCCTTTTCATCGCGGTACCATATGAAATCGGCTTCTGCCAACGGGTCCTTCGAAGCCCCGAGCGCAAAGCAAAAACGGAATATATCAGAGCATTCCATACAAAGCCATTTCAAGAGCCGGTCGCGCATTTTTCTGTTATACACAGACATGGATGCCAAGGTAAGCCGGTTAAAGTAATTCATTTCGACTTCCTTGCGCCTTGCTGCACCGACACAAGCTATCGGAATACTTTTAAGGATTTTCTCTTGATGTGCATGCCGCCCCGAGAACAGAAGTAGAACCTCCTTCACCATTGAAGGAATCTTCCTTTTGAACTGGGCCTCGTATTCATCAATGAAGTTTTCCGTAATCTCGAGATGGATCTGGCTGGCTTCCGATGTCGTCACCCTGAAATTTGTGAACGACTGATCCTTCCAGACAATCCTCAGCTTTACCTTCGGTTCGACACGAGCGCCCTTCTCAAAGACATTGTCCACTCTTGACGGAAGATCGGTACCGGCCTCGGCACGGAGAAAATCAACGGGGCGTTTTCCGATAGCGGAACACACTTCCGCAACAAAGCCTGAATCCGAATTCAAGCGCCTTGCGACATCTTTCGGATATTGGCGACCCTCGATGCCTTTTTTCGAACCCGATGCCGCCCTATTGCTATTCGTCTCTTCCGGAAACAGGCGTTTATTCATTCTTATTTACCAGAATCAAGCGCCTTCTTGATGACCGTCGCAATGGCCTCGCCAAGAATCGGAGGAACCGCATTTCCTATCTGGAGATTCTTGGACTGCTTTCCGCCGACAAACTTGTAGGAATCCGGGAAGCCCTGCAATCTTGCCCCCTCGCGCGTAGACAGAGCCCTCGGCTGGAAAGGATGAACGCACCGGCTTGACGAGGGCGTTCCAAAATTACGCGTTATGGTCGGACTCGGTTCATTCGGCAGAAGCCTTGCGTAAGTATTGCAGAAGGATGATTTCGGGCGTAGGCGTTCCGGCAGGTCCTTCACCGAGCCGCCTTCTGGAATGAGATGGAGAATCTCCTGCATCTTTTCGCCATAATTGGAGGCGTTGTGTTCCAGCAAGGTTTTCTGCTTTCCGCGAATTTTTTTCTGGTACGCCGTCTGGGGAGGTTTCGCATAAACAGAAGAACTCTGCCCAGCCTCTATATGAGGCAAGTCGCCGATTGCATCCATCAGGGTCACGTACGGTTTCAGATCATCCTTGTCGCCATGCGTCACCTTGGGAAAATCCAGAGGTTTCAGGCCCTTCTTCCAGCCAAGCACAATCGTACGGAACCTTATTTGCGGGGCGCCGTAATCAGCGGCATTCAGAATCTTGCACTTTGTCTCGTAGCCCAGGGAAGCCATTTCCTTGACAAGCGTCTCGTAGGCAAAGCCGCCGTACATCCGCTTAAAGCCAGAAACATTTTCAAAAATCGTATACTTGGGCTGCGTTTCCGAAACGGCCCGCAGGTATTCATAAAAAAGCGAATTTCGAGGATCCTGGCGGTTCTTGGAACCGATAGTCGAAAAGCCCTGGCACGGAGGACCTCCCGAAAGGACATCCACGGACTTCAACCCCAACTTCTTAAGTTCTTCCTTAAAGTTGATCTTATGGATATCCTCGTTTATCACGTTGGTATTCGGATGATTCGCTTTCAGAGTCGCCGCGAAATCGGGCATGATTTCATTCGCGATAACCACGTCGATTCCAGCCTTTTCGAGACCAATACTAAGTCCCCCCGCACCGGCAAATAGTTCTACTGCGGTAAAGCGACGCTTTGTCAAGCCACCCTTCCTGTCTTTCGCATTTTTCATATCGGCATAAAGATACAAAAAAACGCTGTCACTCAAGTGTCAAGACAAGATCGATCTATTTTTTCAACCACTCGGTTTCTGAACTTTGTTCGGAGCACTGCTGGGGCGTCATTTCGTTCTGGACAGGGACATGTACGATTTGTGGATTTTCATTCATATCACCGCAATAGACGAATACGAAACTGACCAGCTGATTTAGGGTCGACGCACCGCATTCTCCGACACCGACGTCCAGCACCGTAAGCGAATCGGCGGAAACCTCCGCAAGGACATATCCCGCGGACATGCTCTCACCCTGCATGGCCAGCAAGTATAGGTTACAAGCATCGCCATTCAATATCGTGGATGAGTATGCAATAATTTCATCCGCAGTCTCGGGGAACAGGGTTACAAGCAGGGAGCTGTCCTGATTATCGATCTTGTAGACGCCGCTACCCGTAAAAGGATTCGCCGGTCTAGCTTCGGTTGGATTGCCCTGACTTGGCTCTTCCGGCAAAAAGCCTTTCTTGTCCTCATCCCTTAACGTGGCGGCGAAAACATTCGCGTCAAAGGAATACTTGCCCAGAAGACCATAATGGAACAAATAGCCATTAAGCGACGATAAATCCATGATTTCACTTTCTCCGGTAGGTCTTTCGGAGGGAGCCCAATAATCCGAATAAGATGATGAACTGGGAGTACAACCGGAATCATCGTTTGAACTGCTGGAACAGTCCGTCACATCGGCAGTTTGTTCGCTATCCGACGATTCATTGACCGCAATTTCGTTCGGCTCTTCGGCGGTACCGGCAACGCTTGCCGATTCGGAACAGGCCTCGCAAAGAATCAGGATGGCGAAGCCCGCCAAAAAGAACTTAACCTTATTCATCGTCAGCCTCCCTGTCTTTTCCCGAAACATCGTCCACATTCTCGTTAACCTTCTTCGTCAACGGAAAAAGTTGCAGGTTCAGACGATAGACCTGCTCGATATCCTTTTCTTCGGCAGCGATCGCGATAATCTTGCGACGGCATTCATCGAGTTCCTTCACGATACGGGCATAGGAGAACTTCGAAAGGCCCATGGTGACGCCACTAAAATTACGTTCCTCTACGGGGAGCTCCAGTGCAGGCGTCGCCAATCTGGACATCTGACGGTGCATGCCGCGCAGCGCAAGCCTCGTGGCATCCGGAGTTCCGGTAATAGAGCTTTCCGTCTGTAAAAAGCTATCGTCATCCGTCTTTTTTAGAAGTCCCGACTTCGTGAGAAAATCAAGCGACTCACGCACTTCAGCCGCACTCACCTCGGAATAGAACTTTTTCGCCATTTCGCCAGGAGTTGCCCCGGGCATCAACGGCGCCAATTCACGCACTACCGGGTTCTGCCAAGTTTCGTAGAACCTGAACAAATCGCCCTCGAGTACGCGCACCTTGTGCACCTTCGCTATCGCGAGCATGTTGCTGTAGGCTGCCACCTTCTTTTCTGCGGATTCGGCCTGACCATATTCCACCATGGCACGGAAGTATTCCATCTCGAAACCGACAAGTCCCATGGCACTCCCGACACGTTCCACGCCAATGCGGCTCAGCTTGCTCTTGCCATCGCAAACCACCTTCATGTACGAAGACGAGGAGAAACCCGTAATTTTCGAGAACTCACGCCAGGAAAACGCAGAACAGCGCTTGCGTTCCTCGTAATAGTCGCGCATGTACCTGCGAAAATCGGAATAGTCAACAATCGGTTTCATCATCTAGAAATATAAAATCACCTTTCACGGAAGTCAAGTATTTCATGAAACAAAAGTTCCAAATTCAGCAAATTCTGGCTATTTTTGTTTATTTTGCAAACTTTAAAAATCACCATGCAACATCTTGTTGCATATGCCACAATAAAAAAAGAGCCGTCAGACGAAACTGACGGCCCTTCTTAACTTATAATGTTCCGGCTACTTTTCGCCCTTGCCGGAATGACTCGGGCATTCGCCATCTTCGCAGGGGCAATGATAGCAGTCTCCCGTCTCGGCGTAATCCTTGCCGCTCCAGCAGTAGGTGCAGAGCTGTTCGGCAGGAAGACCAATCGCATGAATCAGATCGTCGATGCGCTGGAAAGCGAGCGTCGTCAAATTCAGATTCTTGCGGATATATTCGACCATATCCTTGTACTGCTGGCTATCCGGATCGGTGTACTTTTCGATATCGGCATTCTCGCCTTCACGGTCACGAATGTAACGGCGCGTGATCAAGTCGTATTCGCTCTTGGAACGAGAGAAGTTGATGAACTTACACGGATAAACGAGCGGCGGGCAGGCGATTCGCATGTGCGTTTCCTTACAACCAAGCGAATAGAGTTTCTGGGCCTGCTTGCCAAGCTGGGTTCCGCGCACGATGGAGTCGTCGCAGAAGACGAGGCGACGATCCTTGATGAGTCCCGGAACCGGGATAAGTTTCATGGAAGCCACATGTTCGCGCTGACGCTGGTCCTGCGGCATGAAAGAACGCGCCCAGGTCGGCGTGTACTTGACAAACGGACGAGCAAACTTGACACCCGCTTCGTGGGCATAGCCCAAAGCGTGAGAGGTTCCGGAATCCGGGATACCGCAAGCGGCATCGGCTTCGGTCGGAGTTCTCTTGGCTAGCGCGGATCCGCAACGGTAGCGAGTCATCTCTACATTGCGGCCTTCGTAGCTGGAAGCCGGATAACCATAGTAAACCCAGAGGAACGAGCAAATCGCCATCTTCTTGCCGGGTTCGACGAGAGTCTTGTCTCCATCGGGAGTGAGTTCCACGACTTCACCAGGACCAAGATCGCGAAGATGTTCGTAACCGAGGTTCGGAAGGGCGCAGCTTTCCTGCACGGCAATCATGGAGCCTTCCTTCTTTCCGAGAATAATCGGAGTACGTCCCCACTTGTCGCGACTAGCGTAGAAGTGGCCATCGCTATCCAGCAGCAAAATGGAGCAGCTACCTTTCACCTTTTCGTGGACGTACTTGAGGCCCTCGACGATAGAGTCTCGCGTGGCAATGAGCGCCGAGACCACCTCGGTCGGTCCTACCATGCCACTCGTCGTGGAATACTGGAGCTGCATGCAGTTGTTCTTGAAGAGTTCCTCTTTCAATTCCTCAATGTTCGTAAGGAGGCCGACCGTCACGACGGCAAAGGTGCCGAGCTTGCAGCTCATCACGAGCGGCTGAGGATCGGTATCGGAAATGACGCCAATACCCATAGATCCCGAGAATGCCGCCAAGTCATGTTCAAACTTGCTGCGAAACGGCGTGTTCTGGATATTGTGTATCGAACGGTGGAAACGACCGTCCGCCTGCAACACCGCCATACCGCCGCGATGAGTTCCAAGATGTGAATGGTAGTCGGTACCAAAAAAGAGATCCGTCACGCAATCTTTTTTGGATACAACGCCGCAAAAGCCGCCCATATAGACTCCTTAGAAAAAGGACTGTGTTCTACTGCTTACAAAATTAGAAATTTTTATCAAAACCGCGCAGACAAAAAAACGATACCGCGTCAGCGATATCGTTTCATGGCTACGGCTTCCGTATCCCTTATTCTGCGAACAGGGCGGTAGAGAGGTAGCGGTCGCCGGTATCCGGGAGGAGAGCGACGATGGTCTTGCCCCTGTTTTCGGGACGCTTCGCGAGTTCCTTGGCGGCCCAGAGGGCGGCACCGGAAGAAATACCCACGAGCACGCCTTCCTTCTTGCCAATTTCGCGGCCGGCCTCGAAAGCAGCCTCGTTCTCGACAGCAATAATCTCGTCGTAGATCTTGGTATTGAGCGTATCGGGAACGAAGCCCGCGCCGATACCCTGGATCTTGTGGGAGCCGGCAGTCCCCTTGCTGAGCACCGGAGAGCTGGCCGGTTCAACAGCCACGACCTTCACGTTCGGGTTCTTGCTCTTGAGGAATTCGCCCACGCCGGTCACGGTACCGCCAGTACCCACGCCCGCCACGAAGATATCGACCTTGCCGTCGGTGTCTTCCCAGATTTCGGGACCGGTAGTGGCCCTGTGGGCAGCCGGGTTGGCCGGGTTCACGAACTGGCCCGGAATGAAGCTGTTCGGGATTTCCTTTGCAAGTTCATCGGCCTTGGCGATAGCGCCCTTCATGCCCTTCGCGCCTTCGGTCAGCACGAGCTCGGCACCGTAGGCCTTCATCAGCTGGCGACGTTCCACGCTCATGGTTTCGGGCATCACGATGATAATGCGGTAGCCACGGGCAGCGGCGACGGAAGCAAGTCCGATACCGGTATTGCCGGATGTCGGTTCGATGATGACGGAACCTGCCTTGAGCTTGCCGCTCTTTTCGGCGTCGTCGAGCATCGCTTTGGCGATACGGTCCTTCACGGAACCTGCGGGGTTGAAGTACTCGAGCTTCGCGAGAATCTTGGCTTCGAGGTTGTTGGAAGCTTCGACGTGAGTGAGTTCGAGGAGAGGGGTATGACCAACAAGCTGGTCAGCAGAGGTGTAGATTTTTGACATAGTTGAAGTCCTTTTTTTGGTTAAATGTTGTTCAGAGCCTGATCGAGGTCGTTGATGATGTCTTCGTAGTGTTCCGTACCGATAGAGAGACGAATCGTGGCGGGGCTGATGCCCGCGGCGGCGAGTTCTTCCGGAGTGAGCTCGGAGTGGGTCGTGGTGTACGGGTGAACCACAAGGCTCTTCACGTCGGCGACATTAGCGAGCAAGCTGAAGATCTTGAGGCTGTCGATGAACTTGAAGGCTTCGGCCTGGCCACCCTTCACGTCGAACGTGAAGATGGAACCGCCGCCGTTCGGGAAGTAGCGTTCGTAGAGCTTGTGGTCCGGATGGTCGGCAAAGCTCGGGTGGTTGACCTTCGCGACCTTCGGGTGCTTCACGAGGAACTCGAGAACCTTCTTGGTGTTTTCCACGTGGCGGTCGAGGCGGAGCGACAGGGTTTCCGTACCCTGGAGCAGCAGGAAGGCGTTGAACGGGGAAATCGCGGCACCTTCGTCACGGAGGAGGATAGCGCGGATGTAAACAATGTATGCAGCGGCACCGGCAGCAGCCGTAAAGGGCACGCCGTAGCTCGGGTTCGTCTCGGTGAACTGCGGGAACTTTCCAGAAGCAGCCCAGTCGAACTTGCCGCCGTCAACGATGACACCGCCGAGAGTCGTACCGTGGCCACCGATGAACTTCGTGGCAGAATGAATCACGATGTCTGCGCCGTGTTCCAGCGGACGGATCAGGTAAGGAGTACCGAAGGTGTTGTCGATGAGCACCGGAATCTTGTGTCTGTGGGCAATTTCGGAAATCGCCTCGATATCCGGGATATCGGAATGCGGGTTGCCGAGCGTCTCGATGAGCACGAGCTTCGTGTTTTCCTTGATGGAAGATTCGACTTCCTTCAGGTCGCGGGTATTTACGAAGGTCGTATCGATACCGAACGGACGGAGCGTATGTTCCAGGAGGTTGTAGGTGCCGCCGTAGATAGTGCGCTGGGCAACCACGTGATCTCCCTGGCGAGCGAGAGCCGTAATGGCATAAGTGAGGGCTGCTGCACCGGAAGCGACGGCGAGGCCTGCGACACCGCCTTCGAGAGCGGCGATACGCTTTTCAAAAACATCCTGCGTGGTATTGGTGAGGCGGCCGTAGATGTTGCCGGCATCCTTCAGGTGGAAGCGGTCGGAAGCGTGCTGGGCGCTGTGGAAAACATAAGAGGTGGTCTGGTAAATAGGAACTGCGCGGGAATCGGTTGCGGGGTCTGCCTGTTCCTGGCCAACATGGAGCTGAAGAGTTTCAAAGTGGAGCTTGTTCTGAGTAGTCATGTGTGAAATTCCTTTGGGGTTACAGCAAACAATGGGTTTTCTACATAAACCCTTATTCGCTAGTTTAATTTTGATTGAGTCCTTAAAGCTTCTTTTACCTGCAAAGCCCTAAGGACGGAAGGCTTCTAGGCTATTTCGTTGCTTGAATGCCTCGCGGCATTCGACAGTCACTTATCATAGGCGCTCCTTCGAATGCGCAGGAATAACAAACCATTTTGTCATTTCCTACCAATCTTGTAGGCTTTAAGATAGAATAAGAATTTTCGTTCGTCAAGGTATAGAGCGATACTATTTAACTTTCGTTAGCTATAGTATACGGTTATTGCAACACCTAGCTCTTGCAGTTTTCCAGATATTTAATCAAATTATCGACATAACGCTCGCCCACGCGGCCAAGCAGCATGTTGCGTTTGCAGATATAACCGATTTCCATAACCCTGTGCGCTTCCTCGCTCTTGTCCTTGAACGGAACCGCCAGATATTCGCCTCCGTTAAGTTCCTCGCAAATGATGCCGGAACAAAGCGTGTAACCGTTCAAGCCAATCATCAAATTCAGCATGGTCGCACGATCGTTCGCCTTGATGGTGCGCTTGTATTCGTTTGTACTCAGGATTTCTTCGGCAAAGTAGAAGGATCCGTTGTCGCCCTGTTCAAAGGAGAGGCACGGATAGTCCTCCAGCTGCTTTAGGGTAATGTACTTGTTGTTCGCAAGAGGATGCCCCTTCCACAGGTAAACATAGGCGCGGCAATCGATGAGCTTATGAAACGCAAGATCGCGGGCATCGAGCAAGTTCGTGATAATCTTGCGATTGAAATCGCTCAGATAAAGGATACCAATATCGCTCTTGAACGCAGCCACATCCTCGATGACTTCCTTGGTGCGGGTTTCGCGGATGGCGAAATCGTATTTTTCGGTATCGAATTCCTTGACCGTTTCAACGAAGCTCTTGACCGCAAAGGAATAGTGCTGCGTCGAGACACCGAATTTTTTCTTGCGCGAGCCAATCTTGCCATACTTCTCGAGAACGGATTCATAGTGTTCATAAAGCTCTCGGGAATAGGCAATAAATTCTTCGCCTTCGCTCGTCAGGGAAACCCCGCGACTCGTGCGATTGAAAATAAGGATATTCAGTTCGTCTTCCAAATCACGGATAGCAGCCGTCAGCGACGGTTGCGACACGTAGAGCTTTTCTGCAGCCTTGTTGAAGGAACCCGTTTCGGCAATGCCGATGGCGTAACGGAGTTGTTGTAGAGTCATTGGTATAGCCTTGTTATAGGTGAAATCTTTTAATTCCTACTATTTTAATAGGAAAAAGTAATAAATAAGGATGACTTTGGCAAGTCAGGATGCCGATGCTATTCTATAACAGCGGATGCGACGACGCCGTCACCAGCGTACAGCACCAGAATCTGCCCCGGCGCAGCGGCGAACTGCGGTTCATCGAACCGAACGCGAATCCGGCCCCCCTCCAGGCCGACGATTCGCGCCACGGCGCCGCGATGTCCCAAGCGGATGTGCGCCGTGAGTTCGCCTTTCAGCAGCGAAGAGCTCTCGCTAACCATCAGGTTCAACTCATTTGCAGAAACTTCAACGCAAGAAAGCAAGCTACGCGGACCGAGTACGACGCGATTCCTCTTTGCATCGATTGCTACTACAAAAAGCGGCTCCTTCTGTCCGCCAATATTCAGGCCCTTGCGCTGACCGACCGTGTAGTTGACGATACCTCTATGCCGCCCGAGCACGCGACCTTCGACATCCACGAAATCACCCGGAACCTGGTCGGACTCCTCAAAAAGTACCGAATAGTCTCCACACTCGATAAAATCCTGACTTTCGCGCTTATCCGCGAAATCCTTCCAGCCAATTTCCGTCGCGAGAGCCTTTACCTGATCCTTGTGCATCTCTCCTAACGGAAACAGCACATTAGCAAGCTGCTCTGCCGACAGTCGCGACAGAAAGTAAGTCTGATCCTTGCGAACATCTTTCGCCTGGAAAAGGAAAGGCTCATTAGGATTCCTGAAATCAAGACGCGCGTAATGCCCCGTGGCAAAATAGTCAAAATCAATTCCGAGCTTACGGGCCGCAACCTGCAATGCGCCAAATTTTATTTGCTGATTGCAGCGCACGCATGGATTCGGCGTCCGACCGTTGCGGTATTCGCCACGAAAATAATCCAGCACGTTGCGACGGTACTCTTCGGCTACACCCACCACATAATGCGGTATTCCGAGACGTTCCGCAACCATCTTCGCCTCGGCAATATTCTTGTCTTCGCTGGGGCCATAACACCCCTCGCGTCCCTCGACGGCAGGCATTTTTACCGAGCCATCCCAGGTCGCCATAGTCAGCCCGACAACATCGTAGCCATCTTTTTTCAAAAGGTACGCCGACAAGGCGGAATCTACACCGCCCGAAAGCCCGACTGCAACTGTACCTTTCTTAAAATTTGCCATGTTAACACTATATGTATTAGTTTACAAATATAGACGCGAATTTCCCGTTTGTCCAATAGAAAAAAACTAGAACTAGCTATCACCAAAAAGCCCCCCGCAAAAATGCAGAGGGCCTCTATTGCACGGAGAGCGAAGTACTACTGAATCGTTGAGGTAAAGCGCGCCGCAAGAGCAACATCAGACGACTTTGTTTCACTATAGACGCTCACCTGAACCTTGGAGCGTTTCCCGATTTTCTTGATCGCGCTCACGGTCCATGCAAGCTCATCGGCATCCGCTTCGATCTGGTCGCGATCATTCACGTATTCCAATTCGGCATAAAGGTTATTGAGAATTCCTGCCGTAGGAACTTCTACACCAACGAAGAACGGCGTATAGTCGCTACCCTGCGCATACTCCGGCTTTATGGCGTTCGGAACCGTCAAGTTTTCGCCATCGCCCGTGGTGATGTAGGCTACTTCACCGTAAAGGCCTAAGTTCTTCAAGAAGTAGTAGCTTGCGCGACCGGCAATACGATGAGAAACCTCTGCCGTATGCTGAATTGGGTCAAGCACATTGCCGCGATAGGCCGCGCTCAATTTGGCGTCACCAAACTTGAGAGTTTCTTCTGCACGAATGTAACCCGTGTTAAACTTGGAATCGTAAGTTCCCAGCAAAGCCGTAAAGGTGGAAGGTCCCTTTTCGAAACCAAATCCGACAGCGTCATGCTGGTAGTCGCGAGCAAGGAAACCTCGTTTCGAAAGATTCACATCCACATAGGTACCGAAATTACCTGCCACCGTCCAGTCCGTACGGAAACGACCAAACTGAAGATTAAACTTACCGAATGCCGGATTCCACTTGTAATTGGCATAGTAGGTATCGGCACTAATCTTATCATAGCTCGTTGTCTTGCCATCTCCATCCTTGATTTTGTTACCGAACGCCGGAGAGAAAATACGCACGTTGATTACAGCATCAAAGCTTTCCGAAGAATACTTTCCGCCAATGTTTGCACGCAGGAAAGAATTATCAAGCGTGTTATCGGCCTCGTTATCATAAAGAGCCTTGATTGCCTGAGCCTGAACATTTCCAGTAAGCTTGAAACCTTCATCCTTCGCTTCGTCGGCGGCGAAAGAAGAAGTTGCAAAAATAGAAGATGTAATGGCCACAACGGTGGCAAGCTTTGAAAAATTCTGATTCATTCTTTAACTCCTTGGTTATGGTTGATTTTATTTGTTCTTTTTTTGTGCGCTCAAATATAGAAGGGGCTATTTACTTTGTCCAATACTTTAAAATTATGCGGAGTTATCGCTTTTTGTTATAAAAAAAATCCCCGGTCAAGCCGGGGATAACAATGGTGCGCGGCACCTGTTACTTTATCACAACTTTTCTGTACGTGTCAAAAACTGTCCACTTCTTGAAGAATTCCTCACGGCCAATTTCGCCCGCTTCGTCGTATTCACGGAGAAGAAGCGACACGTCTTCGTCGGAGTGAACCTTGATTTCAAAGCCGCGTCCGTTGATGACCGGGAAACCGTCGTAGAGATACTCTCCCACATCTTTGATTTCGGCGATGCGCTTACCACGCACCTTGACAGCGACACTATCGCGCAGGATGATGATATCGAAATCGTCGGGATAGTGGTAGCTTTCGCCTGCAGTGGGAATTTCGTCACCTACGGTGTAGTGCTGCCTTACGGGCTGTTGCTTCACCACAGAGAGTGTCGCCGTATCGTAGAAGAACTCTTCGAAGATTTCTCCACGACCGTGGCGTTCGCCCTGCACGAATTCAGCCTTCTCACCTGCAGCAATCTGTCTTTCGAAAAGACCTTCCACGACGCCACATGCCGATGTCGCATGGGTCACGCGGTCAATCAGGATCAGTTCGCCCAAGGTCTTGTGCTTCTCGAAAAGGTCAACGACAATCGCCTCGGCAAATACAATTTCAACAACGGCGATGCCATTCTTGTTGAGCATTTCAGTAGCCTGGTGTGCGCCCGTATTCACATCAATCGCATACTCGATTTTAGTGAGTATTCCGGGAATCGTTTTCGTCCCGAGTTTTACAAGGTAGTCCTTGCCGAGCGAAAGCGGTTCGTCATCCATCCACAGGAGCGAAGCCTTGATCTTCTTGTAGCTACCGATGTCCACACCTTTCGCGAGTACACAGCCCCTGGAAACATCCACTTCACGGTCCAGCGAAATCGTGACGGGGTCGCCGGAGCGAGCCTCTTCCACATTCCTGTCGCCGCGCAGGATTCCCTTGACAGTCGCCTTCTCGCTGCTCGGAAGGCTTGTAACCGTATCGCCCACGCGGATTGCGCCCGCTTCGATTTGTCCCTGGAACCCGCGGAAAGTGCGGTCCGGACGGCACACGCGCTGCACGGGCAGGTAAAATCCCGCTTCCGTCTGCGCATCGTCTATATCAATGGATTCAAGGTAATCCAGGAGGGCCTTGCCCTGGTACCAGGCGATATTCTTGGATTTCACGGTCACATTGTCGCCTTCGGTAGCCGAAAGCGGAATCACGTAGACGCTGTGGAGCGAA
The DNA here is from genome assembly GCF_937877005.1 of uncultured Fibrobacter sp. GTDB lineage: Bacteria > Fibrobacterota > Fibrobacteria > Fibrobacterales > Fibrobacteraceae > Fibrobacter. The sequence continues at coordinate 18,251 of NZ_CALEFV010000344.1, forward strand.
AGTTCTGCCGCAAGTTCGTTGATTTGCGCGAGAATCTCTTCGAAGCGTTCCTGGCTGTAACCTACAAGATCCATCTTGTTCACAGCAAAGACGAAGTAGCGGATACCCATGAGTTTGCAGATGCGGGCGTGACGGCGAGTCTGTACCAGCACGCCCTGCGAGGCATCCACGAGAATCACGGAGAGGTCCGCAAACGAGGCGCCCACCGCCATGTTGCGGGTGTATTCCTCGTGCCCCGGGGTGTCAGCCACAATAAAGCTGCGGCGATCCGTCGTGAAATAGCGATACGCCACATCAATGGTAATGCCCTGCTCGCGTTCGGCCATCAGGCCGTCCAGCAAAAGGGAATAGTCAATCTTTCCGCTGCGGCTACCCACCTTGCTGTCAAGTTCCAGAGCCTTTTCCTGGTCAGCGTAAAGCAGCTTGGAATCGTAAAGGATATGCCCGATGAGTGTAGATTTTCCATCGTCCACGCTACCGCATGTAATAAACTTCAATAGACCTTTCATTAGAAATATCCCTCCCTCTTGCGGCGTTCCATGCTGCCCGCGGCTTCGTTGTCAATGACGCGGGAAGTGCGTTCCGAGGATACTGCGCTCAATGTTTCGTCAATGATTTCGTCAAGTGTGGTGGCGGTCGATTCGATGCCACCCGTGAGCGGATAGCAGCCGAGCGTGCGGAAACGAACCGACTTGATTTCGGGCGTTTCACCTTCACGCAGTGGGAAGCGTTCATCATCCACCATGATGATGTTGCCGTCGCGTACCACGACCGGGCGCGGGGCTGCAAAGTACAGCGGAACGATATCAATCTTTTCGCGCTTGATGTACTGCCAGATGTCCTTTTCGGTCCAGTTCGAAATCGGGAAAACGCGGATGCTTTCGCCCTTGTTAATCTTGGTGTTGTAAAGTTTCCACATTTCGGGGCGCTGATTTTTCGGATCCCAGGCATGTGCAGAATTGCGAAAAGAGAAAATCCTCTCCTTGGCGCGGGATTTTTCTTCGTCGCGTCGACCGCCGCCAAATGCAGCGGTAAAGCCGTACTTGTTCAAGGCCTGCTTCAAGGCCTGCGTCTTCATGATATCGGTATAGGCGGCACCGTGGTCAAACGGGTTGATGCCCTGCTTGACGCCATCCTGGTTGATGTATTCCAGCATTTCGATGCCGAGCTTTTTCGCGATGTTGTCGCGGAACTCGATCATCTCGCGGAACTTCCACATGGTATTCACGTGCAGGAACGGGAAAGGCGGCTTTTCGGGGTAGAAGGCCTTCATGGCCAAATGCAACATGACGGAACTGTCCTTGCCGATAGAATACAACATCACCGGCTTTTCGCATTCGGCAGCGACTTCGCGGATGATATAGATGGCTTCGGCTTCCAGATCGTCGAGATGTGAATATTCGCTCACTGTGAAACTCCTAGTATTTGTTCGATTCCTTGGGGTCAATGTCGATAGTCTTGACACTTCCGTCGTTCAACTCAAAAATCCAACGCACGATATCGTTCTTTTGGCCCTTGACCTTTTCGGTGTGCACCTTGCAGCCCTTGCCGCCAATGTCTTCGCCGAGAAAGAAGCTGATGGCATGGACCGGGCATTCCTTGATGCACGAGGTGCAACCCCAGCAGTCCTTGGGGTACTTGATATACGCTTTTTTGCCTTCGTTTATCTTGATTAACGTGCCGGGGCAAACGTCGTGGCAGCGTCTGCATCCGATACACTTGCCTTGATCAATGCTGATGCTCATAGTTTCTTTGCCCTTCTGCGGTGAGTTCGCGCAAGATAATTTTGATTTCGCCGTTTTCAAGGCGCGAATTCACGTACTTGCGGAAATGTTCGTTGTCTTTTTCGGGATAGTCGGTGTTTTCGGCAAAGCTGTGCCAACGCGTTTCGTGACGCGCGGCCAGGTGCGCAATCACGCTCTTGCAGACTGTGAGGCGCTCCTTGAGTTCATAGATGTACATGACTTCCTGTAAATCGTTTGCATGCAGGCTTTCCGTGCGCGCCTCAATATTCTTAATTTCTTTAAGAGCAATCGCTAGTTGATTTTCGCTATAACGATAGCCCGTCTTGATACCGCCTGCATAAGTGTCCATAGCCGCTTGCATTGCTTCTTCAAGGTGTTCGACGGTGTCTCCGCCTTCGTCACGGGCTTTTTCGAAGGTGTTATTGACTCGTTTGCCAAGGAACTTCTTGATTTCTGCGACATATTCTGCAACCTCCCCTTCCGAAATTTTTTCCAACAGATTCACGCTCGATATGTCAGGTCCCTGAGCTTGCCGAAGGGCCGACAAACTCTCTATGTACTCCACGGCGCTCTTCGCCGCAATCTCGCCTTCGGCAAGTGCTCCCGTCACATACTTTTGCGGGGCACCACCGGCAACGTCACCAGCGGCATAGAGCCCTTCGATGGTCGTCGCGCGCTTGGTATCGACCCAGTAACCGCTTGCGGTGTGGCCGCCCACGATGTAGGGTTCCGTTCCTTCGATTTCGACATTCGCCTTCGACGGCGTGCCGTTTTCTATCCAGCGAATCGTCTGCGACGGAGCCATGTTCAGGTAAGCTTTCAAAAGCGATTCTTCCTGTTCGGGCGTAATCCCGACAGTGCGCAAATAGCATGGCCCGCGGCCTTCCAGATTTTCGGCCACCGTACCGTACACGCGTTCCGATGTGGAAATTCCGTACTTGGCCTCGTAAACTTCTCCGAGCGCATTCACCTGCTTCGCACCCACGCCCTGCGCAAGCGTTCCCGTCGGGGCAAACGTGTCCTTGCAACGCAGCGCAATAAAACGCATCTCGAAGGTCGTCATCTCGGCACCGTGACGGATACCCATGGCATAACCCGCACCCGTATTGAACGGCGGGTACCACATCTTGTGCCGCGAAAATCCCGGATTGTTCGGGCGGTAAAGCCCGGCGGCACCGCCCGTCGCGACAATCACAGCGCGCGCCTCGATGGCGTAAAAAGTATCGTTCTCTATCCCGAAACCGAACGCACCGTCAATCCTGTTGTCGTGAACGGAAAAATCGAAAATGTTCACGTGGTTCAACACCTGAACATTCGGAGCCTTCGCAACTTCCGCAGCCAGAATCGGCTTGATGTTTTCGCCGTTGATCTTGATGTTGCGATTTCCTCGCGTCACATATTTGCCATCTTTATCTTTCAAGATGACAAGCCCCAACTTTTCCAGATGCGCGGTGACTTCGTTGAACTTCTCGGAGATGGAATAGAGCAAATCCTCGCGGACGATTCCGTCGGCATCCTTCTTGGCATATTCCACGTAGTCCCTGGGCGTGCGGCCTTCGGTAATGTAGGCGTTCAGGGCGTTTACGCCAGCGGCAAGACAACCGCTCCGCTTGATGTTCGCCTTTTCGACGACAAGTATCTTGATGCCGGCTTTAGAAGCAGCAATGGCCGCATAACAGCCGGCAGTACCGCCGCCTATGACCAACAAGTCCGTCTTGATCCGTTCTATCTTCACAGCACCTCCGTACAAATGCTTTGTGCCGCCAAATATAGAACGCGGCTTTCGCCGCGTCCAATACTATCTTTTTATGATGATTTATAGATTTTTGCTATAACATACAAACTATATCCGCCCCCAAGGGGTGCTCCCAGAATCTGGACTTCATCGAAACCAGGAGCACCCGGTTGTACGGAAACAATCTATTCTATCTTCAAACCTTCGTTCGTGGCGGTATCGCCCTCGATATGGAAAGAATTGAGCACCGGATGTTCGCGGTCCATGAGCGAAAGGATCAAGTAGCTCGCCCTGCTATCGTAGGCAAGACGCTTGTCTTCTTCCGACGGGCGCGAAGGGGATTCCGGATGGGAATGCCAGTTGCCCAGCGGCGAGAGACCGTTTGCACGCATGTCCTTGATGGCGGCAAGCTGTTCTTTGGGGTCCAACGAAAAATGCTCGTTCGAATGGTCGATATTCGTAAGCAGATAGACCTTCTCGATATGCTTGTCGCCACCTTCGATGCGCCCCGCAATCAGCCCGCAGGCCTCTTCGGGGAGGTTCTGTTGGGCGTGCGCGAGGATTTTTTCATATTCAGATTTCGGTAATGTAATCATTTGAAATTCCTTTTCCATGGATCCTTCACCCCTGACGGGGCTCAGGATGACGAGAAGGGATTAATGCTTCAAGTCGCAAACTGCCTGCTCGTAGTCGATGAGCTGGGTGATGGTCGGGTGCGTGCCGCAAATAGCGCAGTCTTCGGTATGCGTCGGGAGCTTTACCTTGCGGAATTCCATCGTGAGCGCATTGTAAGTGAGCAGGTAACCCGTGAGCAAATTGCCCACACCGAGAATGTACTTGACGGCTTCCATCGCCTGCAGACTACCGATAACGCCGCCCATAGCGCCAATCACGCCCGCCTGCTTGCAAGTCGGCACAGCATCTTTCGGAGGCGGTTCCTTGAATACGCAACGGTAGCAGGGGCCTTGGCCCGGAACGTACGTCATGAGCTGTCCCTGGAAACGGATGATTCCCGCATGGGAGAACGGTTTCTTCGCCATCACGCAGGCGTCGTTAATGAGGAACTTCGCCGGGAAATTGTCGGTGCCGTCGATGATAAAATCGTAATCCTTGATGAGGTCGAGGATGTTGTCGCTGGTAACGAAGGTGTGGTAGGTAATGACCTTCACGTCGGGGTTCATCGCTTCCATCGTCTCTTTCGCGGATTGCACCTTGGGCTTGCCCACATCGGCTGTAGCGTGGATAATCTGGCGCTGCAAATTGGAAAGGTCGACCACGTCGGCATCGGCAATGCCTATCGTGCCCACGCCCGCTGCAGCAAGGTACATCGCCACGGGAGCGCCGAGGCCACCCGCGCCAATCACGAGCACCTTCGCATTCAAAAGCTTCTTCTGGCCCTTCGCGCCCACCTCTTTCAAGATGATGTGGCGCGAATAGCGCTCCAGCTGTTCGTTAGTAAAAGCCATTAACAGCCACCTCCCATGAAGTAGAGAAACTCGACGCTGTCGCCGTCCTTGAGCACTGCCTTGTCGAACGTTCCCCCCTCAACAAATTCCTCGTTCACCGAAACCGTCACGTAAAGCGGGTTGTCAATTTTCTCGGCTTCAATCAGTTCTGCGACGGTGAGGCCGTCCTTGTATTCTTTCTTGTTTCCTGCAACAGTAATAATCATTTTATGCTCCTTAATAAACTTTTCCTTTGTCATCCCCGCTATACGATACTTGGCAACTTGTTGCCATAGTAGAGTTATCCTCTTTGGGGAGA
>NZ_CALEFV010000345.1 GCF_937877005.1 uncultured Fibrobacter sp.
CATTTATCTGTGCCGGTGAATGCCGGTAAATTGCATCATTAACCTGATAGCAACTTTCAGTTAGGGAGTCCCGCCAATTCTAGGTGCGGCGGGGCTTCTTTCAAATGGTCGTGTACGTTATTTCTTGCGGTCTTGCCAGGTACTTTCGTTAAAGAGCTGGCCATCGGAAAGACCGTATTTTTCTTGAATGCCCGCTTCGCGGATGGCTTCTTCGACCGAAATCTTACCTTGGATGGCCTGCGTGTAAATCAGTACCTTGCGCCGAACCGTTTCGGCATCTTCGGTGAGCATTTCGAGTCGGAAGTGGAACACTCCCGCACGGCGAAGTTGGGGTAACAGCTTGAGTGCTGATTGCGGCTTGCCTACGAACAAAGTGTTGCGGCATTCTGCATCGCTCTGCAAAAAGTGGCGTTCGCCCTTGTGGTCCAGAATTTCCACCTTGTGCTTGGTGCAAATCTTGTCGCATTCGGGGAAGCGGCGGCCCGTGGTAAGCGCGCGGGCGAAGGCGCAGTATTCCGAATGGAAGGCGGGCATGTACTGGTGCAAGGTGAGCTCGAGGCGTGTTCCGTCGATGTTTTCGAGCAGGTCAAAGAGCTGCGTGCTGTTAAGATCCCACGAGGGGTGAAGTGTCGAAAGACCTTGCGAGAGAAGCCAGTCGTAGCTTGCGCTATTGGCGGCGTTCAGGCTGTAGTCGCCCGTAAGAGGAATGCTGCTTTCTTTGAGGATAGAGAGCGCGCCGAGGTTACGCACCAGCGCAAAGTCCGGGGCCAGACGCAAAATGTTCTTGAGGTAATGGTTCTCGCCTGGTTTGTGAATACGGAGTGTGGCCATGCCGGCCTTGAAGCCAAGTTCGTGGATCTGCTGTAGGGGTTCCTCGTATTTGACGCCCCAATCAAAGTCCATGATGACATTGTCAATGGATAGACCTTCTAGGGCGAAGACTTGTTCGGGGTTGCGGACCAAGACCGAAATGGTCGCTTTGCGGCTTGTATCGTTCGGTTTCTGGGCGGTGTTGGAGTTCCGTGCGGTTTGGGCGAGGAAAGCCTTGCCTGCGGAGGCGTCTGCACCGAGGGATGGCCTTGTGCAACGCAGTCGATCGAGATTTTCGATGGCGTTCTGGCGGAGCGTGCGAAGGACCTTGCCGGGGATAAAGGCTTCGTGAGAGACTTGAAGATCGAGTTTTTCGAGCCTATAGGCCGTGGAGCTCAGTGCAGAAAGTTCCTTCTTTGCAAGTTCTACATAATCAGCAAATGTTAATGTAGAGTCAACGATATCACTATCATCACCAGCAAATACTAATTGCCATTTACCAGATGTATCAGTTTTATAAGCAATAGCTTCTAATGTAATAC
>NZ_CALEFV010000346.1 GCF_937877005.1 uncultured Fibrobacter sp.
CGTCACCTGTGCATCGTACAACGCACGGTGGGCTTTGCCGGACTTGCCTCTGACCCGTCGCGACCAGTGGTTCATGTACGCCGAAAAAATCTATGCAGGTTTCTTTGACCGCCAAGCGAAGGAAATCGACGACCAGAAGAAGATGGAGTCGGTGAAGCTGCCGGCCGATTTCGCCTACATGTTGGTGACGGCGGTGAGCATCGAAAGCCGCCAGCGCCTGAATGCCCACAAGCCGCTCACGCTCGGGCAAGCTAGCCGCATCCCCGGCGTCCGCCCCGCCGACATCACGGTGCTTGCCCATTGGCTTGAAAATAGGCGCGGCTCGTAGGCTCTCTACGCTTTTTGGGTAGTTTAAAACGCCTTTTTTTCGCTCAAAAAGCATAATTTTTGATTGCAAAACCTAGAAACGGCCCGAAAATTTACTATTTTTGCGCCGTCAAATTAACAATATTTCCAAGAGGTCTATTATGTCAGAAGAAACTGAAGTCAAATCCACAGAAGAAGTCAAGCCTCAGGAAACAAAATCCCAAGAAAAGAAGGCCCCGGCCAAGAAGAAGCGCCCCCTGAACGCCAAGCGTAAGGGTCCTGTCGCTCCCAAGAAGCCGGCTGTCTTTAGCGATTCCCTGGAAGACCGTTTCCCCGCCCTCGCCGCCAAGCTCAAGAAGCAGATCGAGGACGGTATCAAGCAGAAGATTAAGGAAGCACAGAACGACCCCAAGGTCAAGAAGGCTTCTGAAAAGTTCGCTGGTAAGTAATTTCCGGATTTTCTTTGACAATTGAAATGCCGCCAGTCCTTAAAGGACCGGCGGCATTTTTTATTTTGTAGACAGAAGTTTTATTTGTAACTACATTTGTGGAAAAACTTTAAAAGGAGATTTTTATGCGTAGATTGCTCACCATTCTGGCCCTCGGCTGCAGCCTTTGCATGGTCGCTTGTAGCAGTGGCGGCAAGACCGTTACTCGTATCGATGAAAACTCGACAACCGACCTTTCCGGTAAGTGGAATGACACCGATTCCCGCCTGGTGGCTGACGAAATGATTACGAGCTGCTTGACCAGCCCACGTATTGAAAAGATCATCGGCGAAATGGGCCGTACTCCGACCGTCGTGATTGGCAAGGTGCGCAACAAGAGCCACGAACACATTAGCGTCGAAACGTTTATCAAGGACATGGAACGCGCCCTGTTGAATTCCGGTGCCGCAGACTTCGTCGCCAATTCTTCCGAACGTGCCGAACTGCGTAACGAGGTCATGGACCAGCGCGGCAATGCAACCGAAGAAACGGCCAAGGAACTTGGCATGGAAACCGGTGCTGACTGGATGCTTACCGGCACGATCAACACCATCGTGGACCAGGAAGGTGGCCAGTCCGTGATTTTCTACCAGGTTGACCTGGAACTCACCGATCTCCAGAGCCACAAGAAGCTTTGGATGGGTGACAAGAAGATCAAGAAGTTCATTTCCAAAGATTCTGTGAAGCTTTAATCGCGACGCCGCTCTCAACGGAGAATGATTTTAAATAACCTCGGGTTCCGGGGTTATTTTTCTATCTTTGGGCCCATGATCAGTATTACCAAGCTCTTGATGGATACGCCGAATTACGGCGACCAGCTGCGTTATGAACCCAAGGCCCATGAATGCAAGAACGGCGTTGCGCCGGGTCGTGGCCCCGTGGTGGTGTGGAATTGCACCAAAACCTGCAACCTGAGTTGCGTGCATTGTTATGCCCGCTCCGAGGCCATCAAGTACCAGAACGAACTCACGCATGAAGAAGGCTTGGCTTTGATTGATCAGTTGGCCGACT
>NZ_CALEFV010000347.1 GCF_937877005.1 uncultured Fibrobacter sp.
CGTTCGGCCGTATCGCCAGAAAGCTTTTCGAGAATGGTTTCGAGACCGGCGCGCAACATTTCCAGGTTCGCGCTGAGTTCGGACTGGTTCACGCGCATGAGCTCTGCGGTTTCAACCAGGTTTCCACCCAATGCATCCGTCGCTTCCTTTTCCTTGACTACTCGATTTTCGATACTTTCGGTAAGAGCCTTCTGCGCATCTAACAGCACGGCAGAAGTTTCCGAAAGTTTCTGGAATGCGCCGAGGATATCCGAAGAGAGAGCAGAGAGTTTTTCGGAGACGGACTGAGAAAGTTCGGCAGAACCGGCCTGGGCCTTTTCGGCCACCTGCAGGGCCACGTTCTTGAGGGTTTCGAGACCTTCCTTCTGGGCGTCCACATTGGCTGAAGTTTCTGCGGCAAGGCGTTCCATAAACGACTTCCATTGATCGCCGGACTGCCTGACCTGATCCGAAACTGCAGAAGCAATATCTTTCGTAGAACCTTCCATGGCCTGAGCCGTAGCGGACGCAACCTTTGCAAGGGCATTCCCGACACCCGAGGAAATTCCCTCGAGTCCCGCATTCAAAGTCGTAGAAAGGCCATTGAGCTTTTCATCCAGACGGCCCGGAATCGATTCAACAGATGTCGAAAGGGCCTTGATGTTCTGCTCCATCGGAGTAAAGGCTCCGGACAATGAACTACTCACGGACTCGCCCACCTTGGCAATGACTCCGTTCAGGGACTGCTGCACTGAAGCTGCAATCTGGGAAAGATTTTTCTCAACGGAATCGAAGAGTCGTTCCAGTTCATTCTTCGCGCGGACTTCCTCGCTTTCATCGGCTTCAACCTCTCCCTGCATATTCAGGGTAAAGGCGTCGAGACGAGCAACAAAGCGGTCTCGGGCGTTAAGCAACAATGTACGGGTTGCATTCAATATAAGAGCAGCAAAGAGACCGCAAAGGCTCGTTCCAAAAATACCCTTCATATTCTGGAACAGAAGCTGAATCGTGTCAAGCGTTCCCTGCGTTGTCGAGTTGTCAATCGCACCACCGGCTGTCGCAACGGAATACATAAGACCGAAGAAAGTACCCATCAAGCCAAGCAGAATAACCGTACCACCGGAACTCCTAGGTACAGAAATGGCAACGCTATTCGAAAGGACTTCATAGGCCATTGAAGAATCGAGACGTATTTTCTTTGCCAGAAGGTCCTTGGCAAGAGCGATACGCTTCGCAACGACGCCATCACCGGAAACATGGGCACCACGCTGTTCACAGGATTCGAGAACTTCCATTTCGGAAGAGACCTGCCTCACCGCCTTGAGGGCCGCCAGCTGTTCTCCGATAAATACTGCAAAAATGGCGGCCATGATAATCCAGCCGAATAGCGGAGCACCAAAATAGAGCGCAGCAACAATCAGGGCCAAAAGCCCGATCAAGGTAAGCAACAAGATCATCTGGAACGCATTTTTCATTTTATACCTGCATCCTTTATGCCTTCGACAAGGCGGGGGTTTCAAATAAATTTAACTGACCACGCGAAAACCCGCGCAAAAACAAAGCCCACTTGCTCTGGTACCACTCGATAATCTGAATGGTAAGACCACGGGCATAATCACAAAAATCATCGGTAAAAGCAAGAAAGCCGTTTTCGTATGCGTAATGTGGATTCCAATAACGCCCCACGTTCCGCGCACAAGATGCGGCCGAACTATAATAGTGGGCGGGCCCCTTGGAAGAGAAAGCCGCGGCAAAGCGTTTTTTTGCAAGCGCATTCAACGAACTGCGAAGCGACACCACCATGGAGTTTTCCTTGTCGCGGAGCGACGCTTCCAAACTGGGAAGCAGTTTGGAAACCGCATCCACGGCGCTCTCGGAGTGCCAATACTTGCAAAGTTTTTCCTGCAACTGCATCACGCGCCCGTGCATGCGGACGAACAGGGGTTCGGCGTCGCTCACCAGCAAGTGGATTGTCGCCGAATAGAACGCGTTGATGTCCTGCTTGCTATTCTTGACCGTAAGCATCCAGCCCTTTTCTTCGTCGTGATGCAGAAAATCACCCCCCTCGAGCAGCAATCGCATCACTTCGTCCGTCGAAAAGCGCTGCATCCACTTGGTACGGAATTCATCGTACAGCTTATTCGCATCGGCTATAATTTGCGGAAAACTAGCATCCGCCAATTTCCAGGCCGTCTCGCTATACGAAATCACTTCGGAGGTTCCGACATTTACCGTGGGGTCATTCAGCATTGCATCCAAGTGTTCATGCAAGACAATAGACCAGGTGACCATCATGGATTGCGACAGAGTCGCCACCATGCTCGCACGGTTAGGCCGCACTGAAAGACGGACACTGGTGCCCGTCATCT
>NZ_CALEFV010000348.1 GCF_937877005.1 uncultured Fibrobacter sp.
AGCCGGCTTAGCATCAGCCTTCGGGGCTGCGGCAGGAGCGGCAGCGGGCTTAGCAGCAGGCTTGGCTTCGGCCTTCGGGGCTGCGGCAGGAGCGGCAGCGGGCTTAGCGGGTTCTGCAGCAGCAGTCGACGGAGCGTCTGCAGCGTGAGTATCAATCAGTTCCATTTCAAAGACCAGGGTGCTGTTTCCCGGAATCTGCGGGCCACGGCCACGGGGACCATAAGCGAGATCGCTCGGAATCCAAGCGGTGACCTTGCCGCCCACCTTCATGAGCTTGAGCATTTCGGTCCAACCCGGAATTACGGCGCCGATCGGGAATTCAAGCGGTTCGCCACGGTCGACGGAGCTGTCAAACTTGGTGCCGTCGAGAAGCGTACCGGTATAGTGAACCTTCACGATATCACCATCGGCAGGAGTAGCACCCGTACCTTCGGTAATCACCTTGTACTGAAGGCCACTTTCCGTGGTAACGACACCTTCGGCAGTCTTATTCTTAGCAAGGAAAGCTTCGCCAGCAGCCTTATTGGCTTCGGCAGCGAGGCTATCCTTCTTGATCTTTTCAGCCTGACGGGCCTGAGAGAGGTCGGTCAAGGTCTGGAAAATCACGGAATCGTTCATCAAGAAATGAGCGGAATCACTGTTATAGCGTTCCTTGAAAGCCTGGATAAAAAGATCCAAGTCCAGGTCAATGGAATCGCGAGTCACGAGCTGGAAACGAGCCTGGTTACCAAAGTGAGCACCGAGGGCGTAGCTATACTTGTCCTTTTCGGTCACCAGGGAAGTCTTCGTCTTGGGTCCCTGGCACATCTGATCACAACCAGTCAAGGCAAATGCAAGAGCACCTGCAGCAATAAGAATTTTTTTGTTCATTTGGTTCCTCTTTTTTATAAGACATTCCGAAAAATAACAAATTATCAATAGAAAAATTCAATTGTAACTCTTTTTTACCATAAGATTTTCATATATTGTTAGCAAAAAAAAAGGATTTCTTTATATGTGCGGAATTGTCGGCTATATCGGAAAAAACGAAGCGCTTCCTGTCCTTGTCGGCGGCCTCAAGAAATTGGAATACCGAGGCTACGATAGTTCAGGCGTTGCCCTGATTGAAAACGGTACCATTGAAACCGTCCGTGCTTCCGGGAAAATTTCCGCTCTTGAAAACAAATTGAAGGAAAAAGCTCTTCATGGACATGTCGGTATCGCCCATACCCGCTGGGCAACCCACGGTGCACCGACCGAGGAAAACGCCCACCCCCACCAAAGCTTTGACGGGAACATCTCCATTGTGCACAACGGCATCATCGAAAACTACGCCGTGCTGAAGAAAAAACTGCAGTCCGAAGGAATCGAGTTCAAGTCCGAAACGGATACCGAAGTTGTCGCCCACTTGATTGCTCGCTACTACAAGGGAAACTTGAAAGAAGCGGTCCTTAAAGCTATTTCCCTGATTGAGGGAACCTTCGGCCTGGCCGTCATTTGCCGCGATGAACCAGGAACCCTGATTGGAGCGCGACGCGGAAGTCCCCTGATTCTCGGCATCGGCACAGGAGAATTCTATTTGGCTAGCGATGTTTCCGCCATCATCATGCACACCCAGAAAGTGGTCTACCTGGACGACAACGACATTGTGGAAATCAAGGAAGACGGCTACAACCTGTTAAACATCCATAGCCAGCCCGTGCAACACGAAGTCCAGGATGTTGAATTCGATGCCGACGCTATTGCGAAGGGCGGCTTTGCGCACTTTATGCTCAAGGAAATTTTTGAGCAGCCCGAAGTGCTCCGCAACACCATGCGCGGACGCCTGCTCTACGCCGAAGGCAACGCCAAGCTGGCGGGTCTCGACACCAACATCAAGGAACTCCGCAACATCAACCGCATTATCATTACGGCCTGCGGTACCAGCTACTATGCCGGTATGGTGGGCGAATACATGATCGAGGACCTGGCCGGCGTCCCGGTCGAAGTCGAATACGCATCGGAATTCCGCTACCGGAACCCCATTATCAAGCCGGGTACACTCGTACTCGCCATTAGCCAATCCGGCGAAACCGCCGACACCCTGGCAGCCCTTAAAGAAGCTCAACAGAAGGGGGCTACCGCACTAGCTATTTGTAACGGTGTGGGATCCACCATCGCCCGCACGAGCGACGGCGGCGTTTACCTGCACGCAGGCCCCGAAATCGGTGTAGCCAGCACCAAGGCGTTCACCAGCCAGGTGACCGTACTCGCCATGATAGCCCTCTTGCTTGGCCGCCAGCGCAGGCTTTCTTTTGAAGCAGGCTCCGACATCGTGAAGGCTATGCAGGAACTCCCGGAACTGGTGGAACAGACCCTCAAGCTTTCGGATCAGATTGCAGGCATCGCCAACAAGTACGTGAAGGCAAACAACTTCTTGTACCTGGGTCGTCACTTCAACTACCCCGTCGCCATGGAAGGCGCTCTCAAGCTCAAGGAAATCAGCTACATTCACGCCGAAGGCTACCCCGCCGCTGAAATGAAGCATGGGCCCATTGCCTTGATTGACGAAAACATGCCGGTCGTGGTGATTGCCCCGAAGGACGCCCTGTTCGACAAGGTGATCAGCAACGTACGCGAAATCAAGGCCCGCGGCGGCAAGGTGATTGCCATCTCGACCGCAGATTGCCACCCGCTCGACGAAATTGCAGACCACCTGATTACAGTCCCGAAGACTATCCCGATGCTCATGCCGATCGTGACATGCGTGCCGCTCCAGCTACTCGCCTACCACATCGCCGTGCTGCGCGGAAACGACGTGGACCAGCCGCGCAACTTAGCGAAGAGCGTGACCGTGGAATAATTTTTGCGTTGACATTCCGGTCTAGAGCCGGATTCGCAACGGACCAAGATTCTGCAGCCTCCCTAACGGGAGGCTGTTTTTAGTTAAAGTCTAAAAAGGTAAAATTCTTCTTTAGCGAGTTCGCACATTTTTGTTTTACAGAGCAGTGCAAATTACATGATAGGCAAAAATCAATTTATTTCAAGAATCCGAATTGATAGACTTGTGGACGGAGTTTTTCGGATAGGGCTTTGTAGGTAGATTCGAAGGCAGCAAAACTGACGGGAACGGAATTGCCGGATTCGTTTTGGGCTTTCAGTGCCTGGCGAATTTGATACCAGCCGACATCGGGGCGGTTAAGCTTTAATTCTTCACGAATTTTATGGTTGAAGGTTTGCTTGAAGTAAGCAGACCAAATTTTGCGGCCTTCGTCAAGGACAGCTTGGGCTTCGGCACTGAAGGTTTTGCCCTGCATGTATTGCACCATAAAATCACTTTCGAAGCGTTCGCTTGCACCGACGTCTTCTTCGGTGAAGGGAATAAGGTGATTGACGATGCTCCACTTTTTGCCGTTCCATTCAAGGTCATTAGCACTAGCGGTGAGATTCGAACCATTGAATAGCATCCAAACCAAGCAATCATTTTTGAAATCATCAGGCAATTCACAATTTGGCTGGAGGAACTGGTCGCGGTCATTTAACCAAGTATGAGGAATAATCTTTCTAACTGTATAAATAACGGCTAAATCAAGTAAATTTTCTGAGTTGACATAAAACCCATGCCCACCACTATAACCAGAAGAGAAAAGCGAAGTATCATTGGCTTGTTGCATGTCGTTACTATTTACTCGCATGTAACCAATAGCGTCATCACTCCAAAATTTACACCTCAAATCTGTTGTTCTAGTTGCAGGCGATATCGCGTTTTTTAATGGAATTATTTCAGTAGTATTCGGCTCAGGCCTGTCAATCCAAGTGGCAAGATATCTTTCATTTGGGGCATTATAAAACTTCTTTTCGCCAATTGGATTTGTACTTTTATCGAGAACCTCGCATGAAATCTCAGACGGAAACATACATTTAGATTGCTTCGCTTTGCTCGCAATGACATTGAACGTTTTCCAAATTAGAAAGCCTATAGGAAAATTTCCCTTGAGACCTTCAAAAGACTTTGAGTGTACTACAAAACCTCCCAGATATTGAGCACACCATTGTTTTCGAAATACTTCCATTGTTTGAGAATTGACATATTTCAATGTGCTAAACATCGCTAAGGTCGCATTCGGAATTTCTTTAGCGATTCGAGCCACAAACTGAGTAAACAGTTCATTGCTAGCTTTACCGAATTCTTTCATCCCGAATTGTCCAAACCGTGTTTTATTCACACCTGTTTTAGCGGTGTTATCTTTAGAAGAAGCATTAAATGCACTCCCAACTTCTGCATAAGGTGGATTTATCAGCACTAATAATTTCTTCTTTCCTTCATTTGCATCGCGAATAACATTCTGCAAAGTCTGAGGAATCTTTTTCGTAAGGCTGTAATCAATCTCTCCGTTATCGGTAATGTCATCGTTCAAGTAATCGTACTGAAAACGCTCGGCGGACACACAAATCTTCGCCGCCTTCATGATATTCACGTCTTCTTGATCGAGGGTGCTCATAAACAGATGACGGTGGTTAGAATGCTTGGCTTCGAGATTTCCGACGCCACAACACATATCCCACACATAGTAATCCTTCTGCCAGTTCGAACCAAGCGTCTTTTCTAGCAAGTCGTAAGCCTTGTCAACTACATTGAGCGGAGTGTAGTAGGCTCCCTTGAAAGTCCGCTCGTCAACGGGAATCAGGCTGTCGCGGCGTTCCAGCAAGTAACTGCGAAATTCCTCTTTGGGCGGCCTATCATAAATCGCCCAGAACTGGCTATAACCATCCATGCTTGCGATTTCGTAAGTCTTCCCATTCAACAAGAATATTGGCTTATTGCCCTTGTGCAATAGCTCTGCAGACAAATGTTCGTGGGTGCTGACCTTGCCGTCGCTCATCACATCGGCGTAGAAAAATTCTGCGTAGTTTTCAGGTTCCGCATTCACGATTTCCTTGCCGACCATCTCGACCCATTTATCGAAAACCTGTTTGAGATTGTCGGGCGTAATTTGCGTGCGGATGATTTCGCCTTTTTCTATGGCGTTTCGCAACGTGTCGATAAATTCTTTCTCGTGCGTCTCGATATTGAAACTCACGAAATGTGTGCCGATGTACTGCGAAACAATGTCTAAAGCATCCTGCGTTACATCGCTGGCGGACTTGCCCCACTTGATGTGGACGTTCTTGTCCTGTAAAAGCGGGAGCGCCACATCAGTCTTCATGATAGCGGCCTTGACGCTATCGACCACGCAAAGGAACGGAGGAATATGCTCGCCATCCTTGAGGGCCCGGTGGATGTAGAAAAGCAGCTGCGTGAACATTTCGTAGAGCGACTTCTTGGAGCCAAATTTCGCTTCGAACCAGACTTCGCGCGTTTGAATATCTATCAGGTTTCGCTGAACCTGCTTAAGGTGCAGTGCCTTGATGTATTCCGCCTTCACGTCTTCTTCGGACGAGGCTTTTTGCAGCTTTTCGAACAGACTCATAAGGGCTCCTTTAGCCCTTATGCCGTGCAGTCAATCCACAAAAAAAGCGTGGCGTCGAATGCACTTACCTGTTTCGAGGTTCTGGTAAACCTATTCCCAATAAGCACAAACGACCCACGCCCATTTCTGGACGTGAGTGTTCGCCTTATTCTCGGGAATTTTTGAAATTTACCAGATTTCGAAACAGAGAATAAGAGCTAACTCTACGTTAAACTCGCGCCTGCGGTTTTTACGCCACAAGCTATGTCAAAACGAATGATAGTAAAAAAGGAGATGCCCGCCTGCGCGGGCATGACAAAAGAAGCGGGGATGACAGGGAAAAAGGAGGTGCCGCATCAAGCGGAAGTGACAATTCGGGGGTTTTAGGGGGTGGAACTTCCTAGGCGAGGGGGTGGAGAGCAACGTAGTGCGAACCAGGGGGATACGGCCCCCTTCTCGCAATAGACATGCCCATTCTTCCCGTAAATAATGTATATTGTAAATGGAGCATCAAATGAACTTGCCGATAAACATAATACACCAGATAGAGACCTTTGCCAAGGAATGTTTCCTTGACCGCGTTATTCTATTTGGTTCTAGGGCACGAGGTACAAACCGCGAACGCAGTGATATTGACCTCGCGGTGTCCGGCGGCAATCTGGCCCGTTTTGAGGAACTGCTTGAAGAAAAAGCAGACACCTTGCTTTCGTTCGATGTAATTAACATGGACGGAGTTGCTTCAAGAAAATTGAAAGACAACATCCAGCGCGAGGGAGTCCTGCTTTATGCAAAAGTTTGACAACTTTGTTGCATGTTTTGACGTGCTGAAAAACTCCAATCGCGATATGGCAAAAAGCGATGAAATTTATCGTACTGGTGTTATCGGACAATTTAGTCTCGCTTTTGAGTTGTCATGGAAAACTTTACAAGAAGTTATGCGAGCCCACGCCATTAACGAAGCTGAGAACGGTTCTCCGAAAAGATGCTCGTCAAAATTGAAGAATTAAAAGATTAAATCGCCGAGTGGAATTCGCCTTCGCGCTCTGAAAACGCGTTCAGGCCGAATGATTTTAACTACATTTACCGTAAATGACCGAAGTCGAAGAACAGGAAGAATACGAAGTACGCATCGGGGCGTTCAATGGCCCGATGGACTTGCTGGTGTATCTTGTTCAGAAGAAGGAAGTTCCGCTCGAACAGATTTCGATTGCAGAAATTGCGGACCAGTTCTTAAAGTGGGTGAACGAGTACGAGGGTACCGACTTGTCGAAGGCGGGCGACTTCTTGTACATGGCAAGCCGCTTGATGGCCTTAAAGGTGCAGGAACTTTTGCCGGCCGAGCAGCGCGACCCCGAGATGGAAGCGGAATACAACGAAGACCGCGAACAGCTCATGAAGGAAATGCTGGAATACCAGCGCTTCAAGCAAGTCGCGAGCGGCCTCCAGGAAATGGAAAGCGAGAACTTCGGTACGTATTCCCGCGGGCGCCTGGAAAAGACGCAGACCGACGAAGAGACTTTGGCCGACGCGAACATCTGGCAGCTTTTCCGCGCCTACCAGAAGAGCTTGAAGACCAAGATTTCGGAAACGATTCACCACATCGAACTCGACTACGTGACCATTCAGGACCGTCAGCAGGCGATCAACAATTATCTTGCGGTGAATGGCCGCGCCCTGTTCGAAGACTTGCTCGACAACGATTCTCACCCGATTGTGGCGGCAGTGACCTTCATGGCCATGCTCGAGATGATCAAGACGGACGAAATCGTATTCCGCCAAAGCGAACTGTTCGGGCCGATTTGGATTTACCGCAAGAAGAACAACGCCGACTACGCCGAAGAAATGGCGCACGAGACCGTGTTCTTCAGCAAGGATCCGGACGTGAAGCCGGGCCTTGTAGAAGCGATTCGCAACCAGGCGATAGCACGTTCCAAGGAACAGACCGTGGGCGACTTGGCCGCGGTGATGCGCGAAGCCGTGCTGTGGACAGAACGCGGACGGAACGTGAGCGAAGACGATTTGAACGCCATGCTCGAAGGTCGCGAAGACTTGAGCGAAGTGCAGGAAAACCCGTTCGCCGAGATGATGAAGGAAGACGATGCGACTGAAAATGCCCAGGCTTCTGCGGAAGGTGCGCAGGCCCCGGCAGAAGGTTCTCAGGCCCCGGCAGAAGGAACCGCGCAGGTTGTTGAATCTGCTCCCGAAACAAGCGCGCCGACAACTGAAACGGTTGCGGAAGAAACAAGCGCTCCGGTTGCTGAAGAAACGCCGATGGAAGAAAATGAGGAATGGATTGCTTCGTTGTCTACGACTCCTCGCAATGACGTGAACGAAGCATCTGTCGAAGAGACTCCCGCTGAAGAGCCGCAGCCGACCGATGTGTCCGCTACGGAGCCGGCCGCAGAGCCGCAGCCGTCAGACAACATGACGGACGAAGAATTCGAAGCGTTCATGAAAAAAGCCCAGGCGTTCTACGACTCCCAGGCCAATGAAAAAGGGATTGCTTCGTCGCCTACGGCTCCTCGCAATGACGTAAACGACGACGATGA
>NZ_CALEFV010000349.1 GCF_937877005.1 uncultured Fibrobacter sp.
TCGAAAGCTGCTCGGCTTCCGCCCGCAAGTCCACAAGATTGCTTTTGGTAAAAAACGGCATACCGCAAATATAGTAAAAGGGGGACGCCTCCCCCTGCTTGCAGCCTTGCCCTAGTGTCATCCTGGAGCCATGAGTGTGTCATCCTGAGCGAAGAGCCGCAGGCTCGTAGTCGAAGGATCTAGACCGAACTAGGGCAAGTCTTCCAGCACCTCACCACCTAAAGGTGGCCATGTACACTAAGGCCTAAAGGCCAAGTGTCCAAAGGTCGCCTAAGGGGCACCGCCCCCTAAAACCCCCCGCTTACCCCGTCCACCCGCCCTAATGTCATGCTCCGCTTGACGGGGCATTCCCCTTTTATCGTCATTCTGAGCGTAGCCGCAAGGCGAAGTCGAAGAATCCAGTCACTTTTTTACTACTATTTCCCCATGACATAGCCCCGTACCGAATGGTTCGGAGCGACCGGAAATTTTGAGATTCGTCTCTTATTCTCACGACTGAAACTACCACTTTCAAATTCTACGGGAATAAGACGGACACTCACGTCCCATCTGGGGCGTGGGTCGTTTGTGCTTATCGTAGAAAAGGGTGTGGTAGCCCTCAGTCGTGGTGAGCACGCGAAGCGACTCCACGCCTTTTTTATTTTCAAAAAAGTTGGAAATCGTTCATTTGCTGCAGGGACTTATCTCGCTGATAAGGATGCCCCCATGGCAAGAATTGAAGTCATACAGACTGTTGATACATCGAACTTTAAGGCCCGCAATGCCGAAGAATTGAAGAAGCAAATTGTACACCACTTTGCAGAAAAGGGATGTCCTCCAACAGTCGAAATTCTATCCGATTCAGCAGTCCGTATCGTTTTCGACACAGACGCACTCGAAAAAGCCGAAAACAACTTTCACAAAGCATCATCTCTCTGCAATGAAGGACGATTCAATGCGGCAACGGATTTGCTGCATAAGGCCATCAAGGCATGCCCCGGATATTCTGAGGCACATCGCTTACTCGGACAAGTTCTGTTTCAGCAAGGCGAAATTGACAAAGGAATGGACGAAGTTCTTGAAGCACTCCTCATCGACCCCAAAAACATGTGGGCGCTAATCATGATGGGCAACATTCTTGCTAACGGGAAAAACAATGTTGACGCAGCAGACAAGTATTATAAAAAGGTTCTAGAATATTACCCTGATAACGCCATTGCACTCAATAATGTTGCGGGCACGCTTATTCGGAAAAAAGATTATGACACCGCTATTCGCTACATGAAGCGAGCCCTTGAATTAGACAATACCTACACAAACAGCTATTATGGGATTGCTTTAGCATACTATCACAAGGATGATTTGGACAACGCTTTTGAATACGCAAGCCAAGGGGCGTTAAAAGGAGCAAATCGTGCAGAAGATCCTGGCGTCCGTCAAGAACTCTTAAAATTGTTATTGACCACTGCAAGAGATATCGCGGAATCAACAGATTACGAATCCAGGGTGTTTGAATTAGCTCATAGTTTTGAAACCAAATTTAATGTAACCATCAAATTTGAGCGCGATGACGAGCAGGACACCTTGGCACATTTGGAATTCGCCGATTTCCATCATCGCAAGGATCACGTTGTCAAATACAAGAAAGATGGCAACTATTGCCATTACATGCTCCATGAATTGACGCACCTTGAGATGATGCTTTCCGCCCAAAGGAATGGAAAACTCCAGACCATCGGATTTACGCAGCGAAATTTTGACGATTTCTTGCAAGACTACAAACGTCATTTTGACGAAGTCAAGAAAAAGATTGGTGCAGTCCAATCAGAAAAGTTGGCGAAGCACTTGTTCCAGGGATTGTCATTGCAGGTGATGAATGCCCCGCTAGACTTGTTCGTGGAACAGAAAATCTATGAGAAGGCAGAATTCAGACCGCTTCAGTTGACATCTTTATTTGCAATGGAATCAAGCAACATCGATGCCGTGCGACAGACTGCGAATGTTGCTGAATTTCCGCAAATTATTAAGGACACGAATAAACTGTTGAACATGCTTCAGTCCTTGCTTTTACGCAAACTCTATGGATTGGATTTTGTCAATCAGTACAAGCCATCGCAAAACATGATGAACAGAGCCACGGAATTCTTCAAGGCATTTGAAAATTCTCTTGCATCGTTCAACGCTGGTGACGAATATACAGTCTTTGAAAAGATTGCCACAACACTTGGTTTAGTAAAATATTTCACCCTTTCCGGCGTAGAAAATAGCGAAATCAAGACAGAGGCCGACAGAAATCAGGACCAGTTCAACGAAACGCACAATCCCGCAACAGCAGACCCGATGATTGCCGTCATGATGTCCTCCTATATGGTCGGGGCATTGGAATACTTTGAAAGGCTGCTGCCGGAAGACATTGAAAAAATTGCTTTTGAATGCGCTATGGTTGGGCAAAATGGAATTAGTCCTGCACAAAAGAGCGGATACAAGTTGAACAATGTTCCCGGAAAAGATTTTAGCGGTTATGAACTGCTCGCCTATTACTATGTAAGCTGGGCCATTTCACATCCCGAAATGCTTGATAAACTGCAGTTGCCTTTTGCAGATGCCTACAGTATGGCAAAGCAGATGTTTGATTCCAGACGAGGTGAGAAATGAGCGATTTTGAAAAAATGAAAGCAAAGGTCAAGCAATTCACCATTGACCGCGACTGGGACCAATTCCATAACGGCAAGGACCTCGCCATCGCCCTTTCTGGCGAGGCATCGGAGCTTCTCAATGCGTTCCTTTGGAAGAAACCTGAAGATGTAAAAATCGAAAAGGTGCGGGAAGAATTAGCCGATGTGCTTAATTATGCATTCCTAATCGCAGACAAGTATAATCTTGATATTGAGCAAATCATGGACGAAAAGTTGCGAATTAACGGGGAGAAGTATCCCGTTAATAAGGCTAAGGGATCTGCGAAGAAGTATAACGAGTTGTAAGGGGAAAGAACGATGATTGTATATAGCGGAATCAAAGCCGAATTCATGAAGAGTGTTGAAAATGACACCATTGCAATTGAAGTTCAGAACACAATATGGACGAAAATGGGAAAGGTCTCTCCGGAAAATGAATTTCGTTCATGGGACA
Source organism: uncultured Fibrobacter sp. (assembly GCF_937877005.1). Taxonomy (GTDB): domain Bacteria; phylum Fibrobacterota; class Fibrobacteria; order Fibrobacterales; family Fibrobacteraceae; genus Fibrobacter. The sequence goes on from NZ_CALEFV010000349.1 coordinate 3,109, forward strand.
ATTCGCTTCAGCACATGTATAAGGTCCTGAATGATAATAATATTCCGCATAATGCAGGGATTGCTATAGAATACAATATTCCTCAAACAAGCAAGCGCGTTGACTTTATTATTTCAGGATATGACGAAGAAAACCGAGCGAATGCAGTTATCATTGAACTAAAACAATGGGAAAAACTAGAAGCAGTTTATTCCGCGGATGCTTTGGTTAAAACATACATTGGAAAAGGAAATCGTCTTGTCGTCCATCCCTCATATCAAGTTTGGTCGTATACAAAAATGATTGAGGATTACAATCAATCTGTACAAGATTCTCGAATTAGATTATCCCCATGTGCCTACCTCCACAACTATATTAGGAAGGAGCAAAGTGACCCGATAGATGCAAATCCATACAAGCCCTATTTAGATGATGCGCCGGCGTTCACTAAGGGCGAAGTTTCAAAACTTAGAGATTTTATAAAAAATTGCATTAAGAAAGGTGACGATAAAGAAATTCTTTACCAAATTGACCATGGAAAAATTCGTCCATCAAAGAGCTTGCAAAATTCTATTTGCAACATGTTGAAAGGAAACAAGGAATTCACCTTAATTGACGAACAAAAAGTAATCTACGAGCAAATTCTTGATTGGGCACAGAAATCGTTAAAAGAAGAAAAAAAGAGAACCATTATCGTTGAAGGCGGACCAGGAACAGGAAAAACAGTAATTGCAATAAATCTTCTGGCTCAATTGACGAAACAAGGACAATTCGTTCAATATACATCGAAAAATTCTGCACCCCGAAATGTTTATCTCGCGAAACTAAAAGGCCTGTTTAGAAAAAGCAGTGTAGACAATATGTTTAAAGGATCGGGAATCTACACGGATTCACCAACAAATGCTGTACATACCATATTAGCCGATGAATCACATCGATTAAATGAAAAATCAGGAATGTTCCACAACAAGGGTGAAAACCAAATAAAAGAAATAATCAAAGCCTCATATTGTAGTGTATTCTTTATTGATGAATGTCAAAGAGTGACAATTCAAGATATTGGCTCCATTGAAGAAATAAAGAAATGGGCTTCCCAGCTAAACTCCCAAATTGAGTACGTTCAATTGAAGTCTCAATTCCGCTGCAATGGTTCAGATGGATATTTAGCATGGCTTGATGATGTTCTAGAAATAAGGGAAACAGCGAATTATAATCTAGAGGGGCTTGATTTTGATTTTCGAGTTCTCGATAAGCCAGAAATGGTCCGCGATATTATTTTTGAAAAGAACAAAATCAATAATAGATCCCGTATACTGGCAGGATATTGTTGGGATTGGAACAAAAAAGGTGAAAACGACACAAATGTTCATGACATCAAAATAGATTCCTTTGCAATGAGTTGGAACCTAAAAAATTCATCAACGTATGCCATTGACCCCGGCTCAATAAACGAAGTGGGTTGCATCCATACATCGCAGGGCTTGGAATTTGAGTATGTTGGGGTTATAATCGGAAATGATCTTCGTTATGAAAATGGTAAAATTGTTACTGATTTCACAAAACGAGCAAGAACCGACAACTCATTAAAAGGGATTAAGTCTATTTATAAAAAGAATCCCGCTCAGGCCCTTCAAATTGCAGATGAAATTATCAAAAACACGTACAAGACACTTATGACTCGCGGCATGAAGGGGTGTTACATATATTGCTGCGATAAAGAGCTTGCTGATTATCTACGAAAAAGAATTAACATTCGTAATGCTTAAGTTCCATTTTGGAACTTATGTTCCTTTTGGCGTCTACAAGCCTAGGCGTTGCGGGCGCGGCGCCTGAGCGCCCGCTAGAAGGGGTTGCGGAAAACGCCGAAGGCGGTTGAAGCGTGGGGAAGGCTTTCCCCTTTCTATAAATTTGTCAAACCCTCTTGACATCTGCCATCTGGTAACTTATATTTAGTGCACAAGTGTGTAGAAATTGCTTTTCGCGCACGGTGTAAAACAAGCAAAGCCCCGCCTTTTTTATGCATGTAGGCGGAGGGAGGAATGATGAAGAATGTCGGTTTGTTGCCGTCGGGTGAAGTTGACGGCGAGAAGAACGAAATCATCGTGTATCAGCCGGAAGGGGGCGAATTTCACATCGAGGTTCGCGTGGATCAGGATACTGTCTGGCTGACGCAGGCGCAGATGGCTGAACTGTTTGGGACGGTGCCTCAAAATATCACTGTTCATATTAAAAAAGTCTATGATGAAGGGGAATTGGAGAAAAATTCAACTTGTAAAGAATATTTACAAGTTGCCAGTGAAGGAAGTCGTAAGGTTAAAAGGACTTTAAAATTCTATAACCTTGATGTTATAATTTCTGTTGGTTATCGTGTCAAATCAATTCAAGGCACACGCTTCCGTCAGTGGGCAAACCGTGTCCTCAAAGAGCACATGTTGAAGGGCTTCAGCGTAAACCAGCGCCTTGTTGCCCATGAAAACAGGTTGGAAAACATTGATTCTCGGGTCATTTATCTCGAAAAGCAGGTGGATTTCTTCGTGAAGGCGAACTTGCCGCCTAAGGAGGGCGTTCTGCAGGCGAAAGCGTTTTGGAGCGGCTATGAGTTCGCGGTTCAAGTCGTCCGTTCGGCAAAAAAAGAGATTG
>NZ_CALEFV010000350.1 GCF_937877005.1 uncultured Fibrobacter sp.
CTGGAGCGGCATGATTCTGATGCGGTCGTCCATGGCCGCACGTCTGGTTGTGATTGGCATGATGTTATCCTTTCTTTCGTAAAATATCCAGTGTGTGATGCGAGATTCCCACCATATCCGCGCGTTCGCAGATGGAGAAATGGTAATTCAGGTACTGCTCGAATTCCCACTTGGCGCTACGCCAGGCGAAATACGTGTAGCTCATGTCGAAACCCGACTTTGCAAGGCGGTGCATCATCTTCGGGCGGGTAAAGGCCTCGGCAAGGAACACGAGTTCCGGGCGCTTTTCCTTCACGTCGGCGATGAGCCACTCCCAGAACGGGAACGGCTTGGTGTGCGGGTTATCGATACGGAAAATTTCGATGCCCTTGTCGGCCCAGAACAAGATAATGTTTTCGATTTCCTGCCACAGGGCCTTGTAGTTCTTATTGTAGTAGTCGAACGGGTAAATGTCTTCGTACTTCTTGGGCGGGTTTTCGGCGAACTTGATGCTGCCATCCGGTTCGTGGTAGAACCATTCCGGGTGCGATTTCACGTACGGGTGGTCGGGGCTGCAGTTGAGCGCAATATCGAGCGCGAGGCGAAGTCCCTTCTTGCGGGCGGCCTTGGCAAAGTGTTCGAAATCCTTCATGGAACCAAGTTCGGGGTCCACGTCGTAGTGGCCGCCGTTCTTGTTACCTACGGCGTACGGGCATCCCGGTTCGAGCGGCTTGCCCTTCTTGTCGACCTTGGCATGCAGGGCGTTGTTCGCGCCCTTGCGGTTCGTGACACCGATCGGGTGAATAGGTACAAGGTAAACGGTGTCGAAGCCGAGGCCAGCGATGTAGTCAAGCTGGTTTTCGCAATCCTTCCAGGTAGCGCTCTTCTTGGGGTCGGTGCCCTGGCTCTTCGGCCACATTTCGTACCATGTACCGATGCGGGCGTAAGACGGATCCACGCGGAGTTTCATCACGGGGCTTTCGGTCGGCTCGTCCTTGGGTTCCACGGTCCAGGCGCAAATCTTGTATTCGTAGTAGCCGATGTTGTTGACCGTGAAAGAGCCTTCCCACTGGTCGTTATCGACAAAGTGCATGGGAGCCTTTTCCCATTTTTTCTTGGAATCGTGGCGGTAGAAAATCGCCGCGTCGTACTTTTCGTGGCTGTGGCGGAAAATGTCCGCGGTGAGCGTGACGGTGTCGCCCGGTTCGCGCTTGAGCATAAAGCGCCCGCCTTCAATCTGGGGGCGAATGTTTTCGATGACGAGATTGTCTTTACGGGTAGGAATAGTAGCCATAGTAACTAGAATTTAGCAAAAAAGGCCCGCCGTGGCGAGCCTTAATTTGTGTTTTGCTTTTCTACTCAAGCCTGAGGACTTGTACTTCTTTCAGCCAGAATGTGCGCTCGGCACCACCCAGGTTGAGCTCGAATCTCGCAAACGGATCGCTCACGGTAGGAGAAAAATCGATTTCGACGGAGTGGCCTGTCGTCTGGACATTCACGTGCTTCTGGAATCCGACTGTTTCGTAGGTGGAGTAGGAACCGATGCGTACCGTGATGGAGTCTTCGATGTCGGACCAGATTGTGAATACGCACTTGTACTTGACATCCTTGATGAGCGCCACGTTTTCCTGTATGAGCTGTACACTGTAGGAATGTGTGCCGCCCTTGGTGACTTCTACCTTCATGATGCGTTCTTTTCCCTTTTCGTCGATCAGGGTCGTGTCGGCATGTCCACCGAACTGGTTCATCAAGATCCAGTCCGTGGTGAAGGGAGATTGGAAGTTCCCGTTGATGATGGTGTTTTCACCTTTCTTGGCGGCGATGTCATTCCAGATATCTTCGACATAGCCGGAAATGGTTTCTTCAGTGGCCGTGGTGTAGTCGAAACGCAGGGGCTGGAAGCTCGGGATGAAGCGTTCGTTCAGGGTCGCCCAGAGTTCGGCGTTAAACTTGGAGTTGATGTAGACGACGCTGTCTTCGGCAATTTCTGCGTTGGAGAAGTCAATGCCGTTGGTAAACGTCTTGACGCGGAATATTACGGACAGGTTCGCCTTTCCGTCACCGGTGTCTATCTGTGAATAGTGGTAACGGAGCATCATGTTCTGGAAGTTCGACAGGCTGTAGACGAACCTATGGTATTTCTTTCCAATCTTCACGCGGCCGTAGATGGCGGAGTTTTCATCGGAATGGAATCCGACGCCCATTTCCTTGAGGTATCCTTCTTCCTGGAGATCGATGTCCTTGAACGGTTCCTCGATGGCCGTTCCTTCGGTGAAGGAAATTTTTAGTTCGGCATCGGGATCGTTTTCGTACGGCCATAGCTGCAATCCGAGGACGGGGTCGACGGAAATGCTGGTGTAGTAGCTCGAGAAGGAGCGAATCTCGGTAAGGGTGAGCGCAAATGTATCTAGCAGGAAGGGCTCGCTCTTGCTAGTGCTCTTGGTAAGAGCTTGTTGCGTCGCGGCTTCGGAATAGTCAACCGTAAATTCTGCCACAAGCGGAAGCGCAGACTGCTTTGCGGCAGAATCGCTGTCGGCAAGACTTGGATTGCCGATTTCGATGCCGGCAGTAGACTTGTCCTCGGAACAGGCAGTCAAGGACAATGCCGTCATGGCGAAGGCTGCTATCGTTGCTATGTGCAAAAAGGCTTTCATTACACTCCTCGAGTAAGAGGGAAAAGCTGGAGGTTGATTTGCACAACATCCTCGGCTTCTCCTGCTTTTGCAGAGAAATCTAGCAGTTCTTTTCGCATTAGTTGTAGATGTTTTTTCAAATTTGGGAAATCTGAGCGCTTAATTCCAAATGTAAGCGCCGAAATGTCCCGTTCTGGCCCCGGAAGTTCCGAAAGCATGGTGGATGAAAGCTTGAGCATTTGGAAATGGTAGAGCTTGACCATCATGTCTTGGACTTCATCGTCGGTGGTGATCAGGGGATCGCGTTGACGGTATCCGTTGGCGGTCTTGACCAGCAGGCCTAGTTCCAGCAACAGCTTGAGGGATTCGGAAACCTGAGCCGGGGTAATCAGACCGCGCAGCTTCTTGGAAATGAGGTCTGGAACGGGTCTGAAATCCTTGAGCCCCACCATTTCAAGGATGACGGAGTGGTGCCATTCCTGGAAAATTCGGAACTGGGCCTTGTCCATCTTGTGAAGCTTTGATCTCGGGCTTGCCTTGATCAGCTGGGCGTAGTAAATCTGTTTGTCGGCGTCGGTCTGCGCCTGGTTGAAGAATACGAGGCTCTCGAAATAGGCGGCACGCTGGTTTTCGAGCCCGAGGCCGTGGATGAGCTTGGTAACCGTATTTTTGGTAATGTTGCGCTTGCCATCGATGGCGAGCTTTAAGTGGGCGTGGCTGGAAAGCCCCGCCTTGTCGGCAAAGTACCGTAAACTGAAGGCGTTCGTCGTCTTCTTCTTGTATTCGTAGTAGTCGCGCAGGTAAACCCTGTAGTTAGTATACTGCAGGATATCCGGTTCTACGAGTTTTTCAATTTCTCCATTTTCCATGCTAAAAAAAATAGAAGTCTTTACCCTCGAAAAACAAAAAAAATTGAGGTTTCTCGTTTACCCGAGTAACCATTGTAACCATTAATAAACATCTCGGGCTAGAAGCGAGAACCGCCTGTGGTCCACAAATTTTCCGTTTATTAGCTCAAAATCGCGGTTTATGCCTTCTTCCACGAAGCCGCAGCGCCTTGCAACGGCGGCACTTTTTTCGTTGTGAACGGATACGAGAAGCTCCAGCCGGTTGAGCTTGAGCCGCTCAAAGGCAAATTTTGTGATGAGCTTTACCGATTCGGTCATGAGCCCTTGTCCGGTGAAAGGCTTTGCAAGCCAGTAGCTTAGCGTGGCAGAATGGTTCCGCAGGTTTACTTCCATCATGATGGAACCGGCGAAAAGGCCTTCGGATGTATAGGGGTTATTCCTGAAAATGAGCCAGCAGCCGCCCTGTCCGAACCGTTCGTTCAGGACCCATGAACGGATGCGCTTCTTGAGATCAAAAATGTCCGTTTCCGGAATCCAGGGGAGGTGCTCCATCAGAAAGTCCCGTGAATTGCAGATGGCTTCGAAGATGTTTTCTGCCGAGGCCTGGCCAATCGCGTTTTCCTTGACGCCCCTAAGCGTGACAAGCTCTCCGCTGAGGGTTGCCGTCTCGAATGTTTCCGTGAAGAAGTCTTCGAAGTTGTCCATGAACGGGAATGTAGTAAAGATGGATGCGATATACAATACTTGGAAAATGGGGCCCGTAAGAAAGAAAACCCGCTGAAGTATTCAGCGGGCTCTCAGTGCGGATGAAAGGACTTGAACCTTCATGCCCTTGCAGGCACTAGAACCTGA
>NZ_CALEFV010000351.1 GCF_937877005.1 uncultured Fibrobacter sp.
ACGCGAATGCCGTTGTCAAAGCCGTTCGCCGGAATCGTATCGCGGATAATGCGCAAGAAGTCGATGCGGTCGAGTTCCGCAAAATTGCCGTTCGGCAAAGGTTCCAGTTCGATGAAGTTGCCACCGCGCTTGAGTTTCGCAGGCACCATCACCACGGACTTTTCGGGGAAAGTGCCCCAGGAACCCGTAGGCGGGAGCGTCACCGTCTGCGATTTACCATTCACCGTCACCTTGTGTTCTGCAGCCGCATCGCCACCGTTCGCGTAGCGGTAACGCAGCAGGTAGTCGCCCGCCTGCATGATGTTCATCGGCAAGCGAATCTTGGAGCCCTCGGTATTCACGTACGCGAGGTATTCCCCGTTCGAGGCCGTATTGCTGCGGGTAATCGCGAGGTCGCCCGAAACAGCGCGGGTCAGCGCGCCATGCTCGACTTCGGCGCTCAAATAACGCCCGAGGAAGGGTTGTCCCATCTCAGCCCAGTTATCCTCGGTGAAGACGACATCACGGATGTGGATATGGTTGTACTTGTCGCCATTCAAATCGTAGTAGTGGTGCACAAATCGCACGCGGTTCAGGTCTTGGAAGGCCTCGCCACCGCCCGGACCCACATAGCGCCCGTAACGTTCCAGGAGAATCGTGCCGCCGCCCGTCGCCATGTTGTAACCGGCGCGGTCCACATACGGTCCGGTTACTTTATCTGCACGGCCGTAAGCCGTCTTGTACGTTGTCTGCTCGATGTTTGCGCCCTGCTGGCAGCACTTGTCCCATGCGGTAAACAAGAAATACTGTCCGTTATGCTCAATCAGGCTCGGGCCTTCTTCGGCGCCGCCGCTCGCGCTGCTGGTACGGCGCGCAATGTTGTAGACCGTCTTGTCGTCGCTCGCCTGGTAGCCAGTCGTTGCATCTAACTTAATCAGCTGAATGCCAAGCCCAAACGAACCGAAAGCCATCCAGTAATTGCCCTCGGTATCCTTGACCACGTCGGCGTCGATGGCATTGTACTTGTCGCTAGTCGTCGTGTGGAAAACGTGGCCGTGGTCGGTCCAGCCGTAGCCCGATGTGCCCGGCATAATGGACTTTGTGGACTGGTAGCCGATTGCCGAAGAACGCTTGCCAAAGACGGACACGCAGTAATACACGCGGTACTCGCCGTTCATGTAGAAAACGTCGGGAGCCCAGATACCCTCGGTGCCCGGAGCATAGGTGTAGGCCCACTGCGGAATGGCGCTCACGGTCGACTTGTGGTCGCGCCAGGTGTATGCGTCTTCGGATGTCCACAGTTGCAGATTGTTGTTCGTGCTCATGAGGGCGTAGCCGTCCTCGAACCGTACCATGCTCGGGTCGTGCCCCGGCTGCAAATTGTCCTTCGCGTACCAGTCGGCAGAAAACGAAAACGAAACCAGCACTGCCAACAAAGCTATACCAAGCATATTTTGAGACTTTAAGCCAAACACCATAAAAGCACTCCTTGAATCAATCCAAATATAGGCAACCATTTATTAAAAGTCAGCGTTGCCGCTGACTTTTAATAAATTTCATAGTAATTTATACAAATTTTACACAATAAAAGTCTACATTTGTAGGATTTTCGACAAGAAAATCTACTATCGGACGCTTATCGGACGAGCCTCATGGTAACTACCCGTCGAAACTTTCACGATATACATACCCGCAGGCAATCCACTCAAGTCAAAAGAATACACATGCGTTCCGGCACGCTGCAATCCCGAAACATCTTGCGCAACAAGCGCCCCGAATCCGGTAAATAGGCTCACCTTCACATTATCCTTTTGCGGTAGCGTGTACCGAACTTGAATCCGCCCGCTACGGAGCGCAACATCCATGTGCGAGGGAACACCATCCAGACCGTACATCAGTGCAGTAGTAAATTCGCCAGCATCGCTCCCTTTCTCATTCGTAACGGTCACCGCCACCTTGAACAGGACCATTTTTCCGCCGTAAGAAAGTCCTTGTGTAAAGCTATAAGTTTCACCATTAGAGACTCGGTTCGGGTAGTGCCCGATAGCGAGTATTCCATCAGTCAAATCCGCTTCGCTGAACACATAGGCATTCTCACCCCATTCCACAACATCGCCGTTTTTCCCGAACCAGTGGCCGGGTTCCGTTGCAGTAGATCGCGTGATGGTATTGCCGCCCGCTTCCTGCGCGAAGAAAGTTGCCTGCGCGAGCGTCGCCGCAGTGAGTCCAAGTTTTCCAGCTACTTCGTTAACATCGAACTTTGCGGAAACCGTAGCATAGTTATCGTCTATCGGAAGCGTCACCTTGATTTCGTATGTCGCCGTGATGGTCGCCGGCGCGATGCTGCTCGAACTCGTGGGCTTTTCGCTGCTCGAAGAAACCGGCTTCACGCTGCTGGAGCTCGCGGGCGTTGCAGAGCTGCTGGAACTCTGCGCGACACTGCTGCTCGATGCAAC
>NZ_CALEFV010000352.1 GCF_937877005.1 uncultured Fibrobacter sp.
CCGTGAAATTTATCTTCGCGGCTTTGAAATCTGTGTCAAGGAAGCCGCACCGAAGAATATCCCAAATGCAGCGCCACCAGCTACACTGCAGGAACGGCGTACGGCACAAGCAGCGCGGCATTCAAGCCCAGCGGTTCCGGCAGCATGATCATTTACGGCGGCGAAGTCAGCTCAGTCTCCCAAGTGGATGTGAGCGACATGACCGAAATTACGCTCCCCAACGGAATGACGTACTACGAGAAATAAAAGGATTATTTCCAAACGACATTCCTGTCGTAGGTGCCGTTAAAGAGTCCTCAAAACAGACTCCATACAAAGCTCCCAATTAATATTCTCAGTCAGGGCTCCCCGCCCTACTGTTATATTATCGTTTAGGGAAACTAAAATGTAAAATCAGAACGAAATTAGTTTTCGCCAAATCACCTACCCATCACCACGGGCCAATAATTTTCGGGACGCTGGTTCAGGTAGGTAAGGCGCGTCCAGTCGTCATCGCGGTAACAGCTACCGAGCATGAGTTCGTCAATCGTACCGGTAAAGCCGCCCACTTCGAAGTCGACCAGTTTGCGAACGCCCGTCCAAGCGATTTGTTCCGGCTCCATTTCTATCTTACGGTCGTTCACGTAGAAATTGGACTGCGATATCGTATGGCGACTAAAGGCGACATACACCCACTCGCCCGCCTTAATACCAGACGTGCCCGACGACCAAGCATATTTCACAGAATCAGAACTTGAATCGGGGACCCAGAGGTCCACGACAAAGCCTTTTTCTGGAACATAGCGCAATGCATATTCCTTGGACTTTTTGAAAATGATCTGCTCCGCTTCAAGACTTTCGAGCTTTACCCACACTGAGAAACAGAAATATTCGCTACCGTCGTAATTCAAGTTCACCTTGCGCGAGGAATCAGCCGCACTCGAATTCTCGACGACAATAACATCGCCTTCATCAAGTTCCACCCCCCTGCCCACAACACCGTCGGCAGCCACGGCCCCTGTCGGCAGACCTTCGAAGTAGCCCTTTTCCGCTCCATCGTCCACAGGTGCAAGGCCGCTATCGAAATGCCACACCAGAGAATAGCTGCGGTTCGTGGGGAACACATCCTTTGCGTACGCAGGGTCCATGGTGTTGTCAAAATGGATTTCCAACGAATCAAAAACATTCAGCGAATCGACACTCACCCAGAACACGGCCTCCTTGGCAGAAGCGTCAAAGTAAGTCTGCGTAATGGGGAGTTTCTTGCTGCGTTTTCCGTCCTGCGAAATGCGCACGGCCTCCCAACGGCCGTTCACCACCTCCGCAGAATCAAAAGTGATTTCCATTCCTGTCAATCGGATGGCTAGCGGAAAATTGCTCACGACGGTGCCGAGCGAATCGATTTCTTCGGGGAGTGCGAGCGGAGCTTTCAATGTGTATGTCACCGAATCGCCCCAGACTGTAGTCTCTTCAGGCTTTACGGAAACATCCTTAAATCCAAACGGACTCATGCCATCCATGTAAACAACAAGTTCAAAAGTATCCGCAGGGAGGCTATCGACCACGATTTTCCCGTTCTGCACGGAGACACTTCTGCGAATGGTCGTCCCAATGACGATGGCCTCGCCGCTTTGGTTTTCGCGGAAAGCGCCCGACACAAGAAGCTTGACCGTTCCAGAATTACGCAAGGTGTCATTTACAGCAAGGGGCTCGTCCTCTTCGGCATTCAGGTTCTGCAACAGGAGCATCTGGCCGGATTCCTGGTGGAACGCCTCCAAGGAGAAACTGCCCGACGGGATGGTGTCAAACTCATAATTTCCGTTTTCATCCGTTTCGGTTTCGAACGCAGATGGCAGAGTCTGTTCTGCGTTGCTTGCCGCAAGAATGTTGTAGTCGCCCGGCACGCACTGCACCCGCGCATGCACAGCCGGCTTGCCGCCATCCAATACCAAGATACCCGCGAGTTCCGGGGAACCCGTCTCGGCGCTGTTGCCCGCCACGTGGCTGTCGGACGAGCACGCCGCAAGAATGGAAAGGGCTCCGCCCACTGCAAAAACGGAAAAAACAGGAGCTACGGCAAAGCTCCTAATACGACCAAAAAATGATCGCAAGCCGCGACTTGTTTCAACACTCATCACCACTAATATAAATATAGATTTGCCTAAACGGAATCGAAATGCCCCCCAAAATTAGCC
>NZ_CALEFV010000353.1 GCF_937877005.1 uncultured Fibrobacter sp.
AGGGATTCTTCGGCAGGACCGTGACCGGCAAACACGCGTTCGATGGCCTTCATCACGTCGGCTTCGGAGGCCATGACCACATCCACATCCATACGCACCTTGAACTTCACGATGCTGATCGTGCGCATGTTGGTCGGGTCCGTCATGGCAATCGTCATCACGGAGCGAACCTGGCGGCGTTCATCTTCACCCTTCTGCACGAACAGCGGCACCACCTTGTACTGCTTGCACATGTCTTCGGGCAAGTAGTTGAAGGCGTTGGGATCGATATTGAAGTTTTCAAGCTTTACATACGGAACTTCGAACTGTCTCGAAAGGATTTCAATCAGGCGTTCTTCGGGCATGTAGCCCAGGTCCACCAAGGTGCGACCGAGTCGCTTGCCCGAGGTCTTCTGCGTTTCGAGAGCCTTGTCCAGCTGTTCCTGGGTAATGTAACCCTGCGCAAGGAGCATTTCGCCGATACGCATCTTGGTCGAAGACTGCATCTGCGACCCGAGGATGTTCGTTAGCGTTTCTTCGCTCACCATGCCAAGGCGCACCAGAATCTTACTGAGCATAAGCCCGGTACGTTTGTGTTCGGCCATGGCATGAGCCAACTGGTCTTCGTCCAATACGCCTTGACGAAGCAGCAACTGGCCCAAGTTCATCTTATTGCTATTTATCATAAATGCGACCACGCCCGAGGTTGAACGGGCATTTTTTCTCCATTTTTGCAAAGCATGTTGACCGGGTCGCCCGCAGATTTTTCTACGGCAAATCCAATTTCACACACCTCGCCCAATTGGGTATTTGCTTTAAATATACTTTTTGGGCTAGAATTTGCAAATAGCAGGTGATATTCCTCACCCCCATTTAATGCAAAATTTAGGGGATTTTGGCCATATTTTTCGCACAAGCGCGTAACTTCGGGGTCTATCGGGAGTTTATTTTCAATAATTTGCAAATCAACACTGGAAGAAAGAGCCAAGTGGTTCAGTTCCGACGAAAGTCCGTCGCTAATATCCATGCAAGCGCCGCCCGCCCCCAAGCGCAAAAGTTCAGCCCCGGCAGATTCGCAAATTTTAGGAGCCAAGTGGTATTCCACCAGCGTCGGGAATTCGTCTTTGGCCTCGGGGTGGTTCATCAAAAGCCAAAGGCCCGCACCCGACTTTCCGAGCGTTCCGTTCACATACAAAGCATCGCCCGGTTTAACCGCCGAGCGTAAAAGCGGCTGTGCATTTTCGCCTTCGAGCGTTCCCAAGAGCGTTGTCGAAAACATTCCCACATCGCCCACCACGGTATCGCCGCCAATCAAGGCGATTCCACGCCGCGCAAAGCCCTGCGAAAGAGCGGCCTGCACGCGGGTGCGAGTTTCCGGCGACCAATTCTTGTTGATACAAAGCCCAAGCACCGCAAAGCGCGGGACACCGCCCATGGCAGAAATATCCGACACGTTCGAGACAATATGCTTTTCGACCGCCTGCTCCGGCGTTGACCAACCCAGCCTAAAATGCGTATTTTCGACCGACAGGTCCTTGGTCACGAGCCAGCCGTCGAATTGGGCGCAGTCATCGCCCACGCCGAGCCAGCCTCTTGTTGCGGGAGGTTGTTTTTTAAAGGCGGCAGCATCTTTTAAAAGGGCCTGAATAAAATTGAATTCACCTAGGTTAGGAAACATCTTTTTAATTCATCAAAAATTTTCTTTAAATATAATTTTTAATGAGGGAGGGGCTTTTTTACGCTCCCCATCCTAGGCCGACGCTTCCATTTCCTCTCCGCATAAACCACTTTTTTATCCACAAGTGTTCCCGCTTCAACTATTCAAAAAAAACGCCAACACAACAACTTGGCGGTAAATTGTTGATAAATTGAATACAACTATTGGACAAAAAAAATTTTGTGAAAAAGACAAAAAAATCTATTCACAATCCGGGAAAATTACCTATCTTTTAGGGCATGGGACACATCTTCTTCATAGCCCCGTCTTCTCCAGGCAGCTTAGACCGCCTCAGTCAATGGACGTTCCGTTGGCTTTTGGAGCACGGTGATTTGGCGGAAGATTCTACGATGTATACCTGCAATTCCATCGAAGACGCCACAAACCTTCTGGAATCTGCATTGATTATCGGACAGTCCCCCGCACTCATCATTCTCGACCACGCAGATCGCCCGTACGAACAGAACCTCAAGTTCAGCAAGCTCTTGCACGACGGCATTCCTGAATCGTGGATTGTGGAACTCGTTCCAGACAATATGCCGCTACCGGAAAGCGACGACAACTACTACTGGGTGCGCAAGCCCGTGAGCGAAGAAGAATGGTACAGCACGCTGGAACAGGTGTTGCTCAAGAGTGGCTCACCCCAATGGGCTAATAACTAATGTGAAATGTGGAATGTAAAGTGTGAAATGAGAAATTAATCATCACACATTACACATCACACATTACACATATCTATATTTCCGCGCATGATCAAAGGCGTAAGTTATTTTGGCGTACGCTCGCCCAAGCATGTTTTGGCCGACATGGCCGACATCAAGGCGGCGGGTTTCAATGCGGTTCTCCACACGTGGAGCGAAGAAGACCAACAGTATTACTACGGTACCATGAAGGAAATCGTGGACCAGTCTGCAGACTTAGGTCTGACTGTCTACGTGAACCCGTGG
>NZ_CALEFV010000354.1 GCF_937877005.1 uncultured Fibrobacter sp.
CGGATTCTTGTTAGGCGCCATGTTGGTGTCGATCAAGTCGAAGTTCAGCAGTGGCGTGAAGAGTGCTTCGTTCATCGAAAAGGAAACGGGCTATACCGTTTACGCCAAGGTGCCTAAGGGCAACCCCAAGGGAACCAAGGGTACAAGGCCTTTGGCTGTGGTGGAACCCGACGATGTCGCCGTGGAATCGCTGCGTGCTCTTCGCTCTTCTCTGGAATTCTCCATGATGGACGAGGGCGGCTCCGTGGTGGGCGTGAGCGGACTTATTCCGGGCGTAGGCAAGAGTTTTGTCTCGGTGAACCTGGCTGCTTTGTTTGCCGGTCTTGGCAAGAGTGTGTTGCTAATCGATGCGGACCTTCGTAAGGGACGACTCCACAAGGAATTCGGCATCAAGCGTGGCAATGGCCTTTCCCAGGTGCTGTTGCGCGAAGTGAAGGTTGAAGACGTCATCCATAAGACTGAAGTCGAAAACCTGTATGTAATGCCGTGTGGCGACGTGCCTGCAAATCCGGCTGAACTGCTGGGTTCTAAGCACTATGCAGAATTGATTGAACAGTTCAAGAAAGATTATGACCTTGTAATTGTCGATACTCCGCCGATTATGCTGGTGACCGATGCGGCCCTCGCTTGCCGCGTTGCCGCACAGATCGTGATGGTGATCGAATACAACAAGCATTCTATCGAAGCTATCAAGGATGGTATGGCGCAGATTCTCAAGGGCAATTCCAGTGCCCATGCGTCGATCGTAATCAACAAGTATGAACACAGCCGCACTGAAGGGTATGGCTACAAATACGGGAAGTATTAATGAAAGGAATCGTGCTCGCCGGAGGCTCCGGTACCAGACTTTACCCGCTGACCATGGTGACCAGTAAGCAGCTCTTGCCTGTTTACGACAAGCCCATGATTTACTACCCGCTTTCGACGCTCATGCTTGCGGGCATTCGCGATATCCTCATTATTTCGACTCCGACGGACTTGCCGAACTTTGAACGCCTGCTTGGCGACGGTTCTTCGATGGGTCTGAATTTGAGCTACAAGGTGCAACCGAGTCCGGATGGTCTTGCCCAGGCCTTTATCCTTGGCGAAGAATTTATCGGTAACGATTGCTGTGCGATGGTACTCGGCGACAACATCTTCTACGGTAACGGTTTTAGCCCGCTCCTGAAGGCGGCCGTGAAGAATGCCGAACAGAATGGCCGCGCCAGCGTGTTCGGTTACTACGTCGAAGACCCGGAACGCTTTGGCGTGGTGGAATTCGACGAGTCGGGTAAGGTGATTTCGGTGGAAGAAAAGCCGAAGGAACCTAAGAGCAACTACGCGATTACCGGACTTTATTTCTACGACAACCGCGTGTCGGGTTTTGCGAAAGCCCAGAAGCCAAGCGCCCGCGGCGAACTTGAGATTACGGACTTGAACCGCGTGTATTTGGACAAGGGTGAACTTGACGTGAAACTCCTTGGCCGCGGCTTTGCTTGGCTTGATACCGGGACCATGGACAGCCTGATCGAAGCGGGCGAGTTTGTGAAGATGGTGGAAAACCGCCAGGGCATCCAGATTTCTGCAGTCGAAGAAATCGCCTACATCAACGGCTGGATTTCCAAGGAAAACCTCCTGGAATCTGCCGCCAAGTACGGAAAGTCTCCTTACGGCCAGCACCTGCGCAAGGTCGCCGAAGGCAAAATTCGTTACTAGTCTGCGAAATCACATTTTTATGAACGCAACAGAGCCGAGCGGTCTTTGTTTCTTACGGCAGTTCGCCGCCGATCAGTTCCATCTGTTTCTTGTAGATGTCCTTGCAGGCGTTTTCGCCAAGGTCATTGATAAAAAAGATAACTATTTCACAGTTAAAACTAACTACAACAGCTACAAGGCAAAGTCTGTAATTTTGGCTATTCCCTTGCGTGTAACCATGATATTTGCCGGCTTTATATCTTTATGTATAACATTGTTTGTATGCGAATGTTCAATACCAGCAATACTTTGCATAGCTATACTCATAATACGTTTTTGCTGAAC
>NZ_CALEFV010000355.1 GCF_937877005.1 uncultured Fibrobacter sp.
CGCCCTTTCCGTTGCTGGTATAATCCACATTATTGAATGTCAGTTTCCACGCGGTATCGGAACAGGGAACATTGCTCTGGCTCAAGACCATTGTCGTCGAAGACTGGTTAAAACCGCCACCTTGAACGACCGTTATCAGGTTATAATATCCGCTGCCATTGACGGCAAAAGCCATGCTGCTAAGCAGTAGCACAGCAAACAAGCACAAACCTAATTTTGCCTTCATAAAACCCTCTAATCGTTCACCTTCTAAAGATATGTAAATTTTTCAAAAAAAGACATCCGGGGCATCAAAAAGTGTTGTCACTGTGATGTGGAACAACACGGGGATAGGCAAAAATGGGTAAATTTGCTAAATTTGGCGAAAAACCCAAAGGAGTCTGGAATGTTTAAGAAAATCGCACTCGCCGCAGCGCTCGTTTCTAGCGCCGCTTTCGCAACTTGGGACTACTACCCCGTTCTCGAAGCCGGCAAGGGTTCTGCCAAAGGTGAACTTTACTACGACTGGGACGATGATTGGTCCCAGGCCGGCCTCAAGGTGGGCGCCCGCTACAGCATTATTCCGAAGCTTGAAATTTCCTTACAGAGCTGGGGTTTCCAGTTCTGGGGCGAAACGGACTGCAGCGGCTGCGTGAACGGCGGTAGCGGTCTGCGCGACCTGACTATCGGCGCACGTTATCAGTTCGACCCCTCGTTCAACGGTTTTGTAGACCTTATTCTACCCGTCGGCAATGACGATGTCGATTACAACGGCATCAGCCGCACATATCCTCCTTCTAGCGAAGAAATCGCCCTCTATTTGGGCGGCCAGTTCAGCATGCCGATCAAGGAGGCTCCGGGCCTCAAGTTCGGAACCGAAGCCGGTTTGTTCTGGGGCTTTGAACACGACAACATCGAACGCGGTTTGGAATTGCACATGGGCGGCGAAATCGCCTATACCGTTCCGAACACCGAAATTACACCGCTCTTTGGCATGCAGCTCAAGTTCCGCCTTACCGAAAGCACTAGGGAAGACAACGGCGTCGAAGTGGGTGGCGACGACGATGGCGACCACCAGATTACCATCTGGCTCGGTTGCGGAATCTACGTAATCCCGAAGCAGTTGGAAGTCACCGGCAAGCTCTTTGTTCGTAGCGGCGACCAAGACAACATGGGCGGCGACGCAACCGGCCTGTACGTCGGTGCCGAATTCTTCTTCTAAGAAGAACTTAGTCGGTAGAGCTTAGAACTTAGACAAAAGGCGAGCTTTTCAGCCCGCCCTTTTTTTTGCAGTCTTCTAAGTTCTGCAGTGCCGAAGGCACGATCTAAGTTCTGCCAACTATTTCACGTCGTATTCGGGGATCGGCAGGCTCTCTCCGGCCTTCATCGCCTTGTCAAGCGCCGCAGACTTCGCGGGGTCAAGCCACCAGTAAACGGGAATGGCGTCTTCGCGGTTAAAGCGATCAAAGACTTTTTCGGGAGTGCCGTAGCGGTTCCAGTAGAGAATGCGGTGATGGTCGCATTGCCACATGAGCACATACGGCACGATTTCGGCGAGGCGGTTATCTAGTGCCTTCAGGATTTCGTTACGCTTCGCGAGGTCGAATTCAGTCTTCTGCAAGTTGATGAGGCTATCCACCACCTTATCCTGTACACCGGCCAGGTTGTTCGTGCCCTTCTGCAGTGCGGTTGTGGAATACCAGCTGGCTTCCGGATCGCGGAGGCGACCAGCGCCCCAGTTCACCCAGTAAAGATCAAAGTCGGCATCGTCAAGGCGCTTGCGTAAGGTACTCTGCGACATCTGTTCGATGGTCGCCACGACGCCAACCTTCTTCAGGTCTTCCTGGAACAGCGTGAGGTGACGCAAGTCTTCTTGGCTGGTGATAAAGTTGATGGTGAACGGCTTGCCATCCTTCTCGAGCACACCCTGGGCATTCACTTTGT
>NZ_CALEFV010000356.1 GCF_937877005.1 uncultured Fibrobacter sp.
GTGGTATCAGGGAGAGCATGACGCAAAGGAATTTAACCGGTACTGTTCGAAACTTCACGCGCTTTATGATGGATGGCGTAAGCGTTTTGAAAACAAGAACATGAGTTTCTATTATGTTCAGCTCTGCTCGTGGGGTAGAAATATCGCACCGATGCAGGAGGCCATGGCACAGTTCGAAAAGGAGTGTCCGAATGCGGCCATGGTCGTAATCAACGATCTCGGCAGCAATGCCGACATCCATCCGAACGAAAAGGCTCTTGTGGGGCACCGTCTGGCGCTTCATGCGCTTCGCTGTGACTACGGTTTCAAGGATATCTGCAGCAAATCGCCTACGGTGGACTCCTGGAGCATTGTCTCGAATACGTTTGAAGTGACCTTTAAGGATTGTAGGAATCTGTATGTTTACCGGAAGGACTGGAAATTTGATCTGCCGTTCGAGATAGCCGGTGAAGACGGTGTATTCCATCCAGCCGAACTTAAGAATCTAAAACCGTCCAAGGGATATGGCGGCAAAACGGAATATAAAGGCGATATTGAAGGCGAACGAAAACTTGTAATTGGTTCAAAGGCGGTTGATAAGCCCGTACACCTGCGATATCTGTATTGTGCACCGTGGACGGGCTACATATTCAATGAAGTCAATCTTCCACTGGGCGCATTTCATCTGGATGCCGGGAAAGCTTCATCGGAATAATATTGATAAGAGAAATCAAAATGCAGATATCAAAACGTGAATTTCTGAAGAGGCTAGGACTCGGCGGTGCGGGGCTTGTCGGCGGTGTCGCTTTGGCGGACGAGTTTGTCGCCACAAGCAAGACCCTTCCGCCCGGTGCGATAGGAGACCCTGATAATGTGTGGTTCGGTCAGCGTATCTATCCGCTTCCTCATACGATCGAGGATGGTCCAAGCTGCTACATGAAGGACGGCAAGATTGTTCAGCCGGCACGGGAAATCCCGATTTTCCACGAGACGGATGTTGTGGTTGTCGGTGGCGGACCTGCCGGATTTATCGCAGCAATAGCAGCCGCGCGTCAAGGTGCCAAAACGGCAATTATCGAGCGTTACGGCTTCCTCGGCGGTATGGCAACTATCGGCTATGTCGCCCCAATCAGCGTATTTGCTCTCAAAAACGAACTTGTCATAGGTGGTATCCCGTGGGAGTTTGTCAAGCGTTTGGAGTCGATGGGCGGCGCATTTATCGAGTGGCCAAAGGCCAACATCGACTTCGATATCGAACTCTACAAACTCTGCTGCCAGCGTATGGTCCTGGAGGCGG
>NZ_CALEFV010000357.1 GCF_937877005.1 uncultured Fibrobacter sp.
GCCCTTTCAGGTGCAGGTCGACCGGGCGCGGGCCCCAGGCGCATCCGCCGGGGAGCGAGACGCGGCAGCGTCCAAAACGGGCAACGAGTGGACCTAGCACGTAAAAGCTTGCGCGCATGGTCTTCACGAGTTCGTAGGGGGCTTCCAGGTGGTCGGCGTTACGGGTGTCGATTTTAAGACAGTGGGCTTCGCCGCTGATGTGGCAACCGATGACGCGCAGCACGTCGGACATGGTCTTCATGTCTTTAAGGTGCGGAACATTGGTGATTTCGGAAACCCCGTCGGCGAGGAGCGCTGCTGCCATCACAGCGAGCACGGCGTTCTTTGCGCCAGAAATTTCAACTTCGCCGTCGAGCGGCTTTTTAACTTGAGGTACAATAAACTGGTACATAGTAAAATTAGACTTAAATTTTTTGCATTTATAAGATAGTAAAAGTACCGGGTTTTAGGGGCGTGCCCCTAGGAGAGAGGGTAGAGAAAAACCCGGCTGTGTGCAGCCGGGGTTTGAACGAGGGAGAAACCTCTCCCTTTTAATTATTCTTTTTTCTTTCGTATCTCGTCTTTCGTCTCTAGTCTAATCTTATCGTGCACAACTCTTGTGCGGGCGATGAAGTCGTGTAGAGTGCGTCTCTTTGGATCGATCATGACAATAAGATATCCAAGTCCGTAGAACATGAAGGTGCTTTGTGTGAAAAGGCTGGCGACGTAGCGCAGGGCTGCGAGAATCCAGTTCATGTCGGAACCGTTTGCCGCTTCGACATGGATATGGACGATTTTTTTGCCTGGCGTGGCCGAACGGAGTGCGGTAAAGCAGATGAAGTAGATTGCCTGAATGAATCCCCAAATTCCGAGGAATAGGTGCGTTCCGGGAACATCCAAAACCTTTGAGAGCGCATCTTCTGAGGTTGGGTTGTTCACATAGGCGTTCATGGCGTCTGCAAGTGCGGATAGATCCAGAAACTGCATCGCATTCAGAATCATCAGGAGTAAGACGCCTATTACAGATAAAATAAAATTATCTACAAGATAGGCAATGCCACGGATGAAGAAACCTGCATAGCGTTTGGTGCTCTTGTGCTCTGCAAGAATGGCTTCAAGAGCAGCTCGAACCTGTTCTTCTTCGGTTAGTGAGCTTTCTTTGGCCTCGTCGGTGTCTTTCCAGGTGGTCCAGGACTCCATTCCGGAGTGCCATACGAGAGTTTCATCCTTGATAACGCCTTCTTTGACAAAATTTCGGATTTCGTCGATAGAATAAGGACCTTTGCGTCGTTCCCCATCGGTGATGGTTTCGTCAATGTAATACCAAATCATATGAGGTAAATGTAGAAATCACCGAAAGAATGTGCTCTACTCTACAGACGAAAGGCGCGAGAAAAACTAAATTTGAGAGGTATGATGAACTTTAAGATTGGCCAACGCTACGTAAGTCAATCGGAGCCGGCTCTTGGTCTTGGAATCGTGACCGAGGTGCAGGACCGCATTGTGAAGATCTCTTTCCCTGCTGTTAAGGATGTTCGTTGTTATCGCTCCATGGGTGCTCCCGTAGACCGTTTCGAACTGGCGGTGGGTGATACTGCAAAGAGTGAAAAGGGAATGTCTTTTACGGTGGAAACCGTAAGTGAAGTGGATGGTATGCTTGTCTATTCTGGGCGTGGAGGACGCTCGATGAAGGAATCGGAACTGAATGCGAAGATTTCGATTGCCCGTCCGGCCGATTTATTCCGCGCTCTGATGGAAAATCGCGTGTCGAAGAGCTCTCAGTTTATCCGTCGCGAATGCGCTCAGGAGCTTTCGTGCAAATGGCTGTCCTCGCCGGTACGTGGCATGATCGGTCCGCGTACGAGCATGATTCCGCATCAGTATTATCTTTGCCACAGGGCCTGTTCTTCTTCGTCGCTTCCGCGACTCATGCTATCGGATGAGGTGGGACTAGGCAAGACGATTGAAGCGGGCATGATTTGGCATGCGCTTAAGGCTCGCGGAAGACTTGATCGCACCCTGATTATTGTGCCAGAAACGCTTAAGCACCAGTGGCTGATTGAAATGAAACGTCGCTTCAACCACCTCTTTACGCTAGTGGATGAAGGCTACATCAAGGGACTGTTCGTGAACGATGACGATGACCGCCCGAATCCGTTCATGGTCGCAAATGATGTCATCTGCTCGATAGATTTCCTGATTAAGCAGCCCGCCTTGATTGAGGACTTGCTCAAGACCTCGTGGGACATGGTGATTATTGACGAAGCGCACCACCTGGTTTGCGAAGACGGATTCACGAGCCACGAATACTTGCTCGCTAACGCCGTGATTCAGCGCTCGAAGGGTGTGCTGCTTTTGACGGGAACACCGTTGCAATTCCATCCGGAATCACAGTTCAACCGCTTGAAGATGCTCGATCCGGTTCGCTTTGCCGATTACAATAGCTTTATCAAGGATCAGGACGCTTATCGCAAACTTGTGAACGAACTCAACAAGTTGCCGACAGAACCTGGGCAGCAGATGAGCTGGGACGACTTGAACGAGTTCGTTCCCAAGAAGTCCATGATTCGTCCCTGGCTCGAACAGGAAAGTGCGAAAAGTATGCCTGCGGATGAATGGATTCGCCGCATCGTGGATGCCGTGGGTACAGGCTCAGTGGTATTCCGCAATACTCGTAAAGGTGTGGGTGGTTTCCCCAAACGAGTTCTTGACGAAATTCCGCTAGAACCGAACAAGAACTATCGTGATATGGTGAATGCTGCTGCCGAGAACGATTTGGACATGTCCACCGATATCCAGGAAAATGGCCTCCTGTGTACGAACTATTCCGACGCTTGGGCGCTCGACGAACGCTACGTGTGGCTCAAGGGATTCTTGAAGGAACACGCTAATGATAAGGTGCTCCTGATTTGCGAATCGATTCAGGTGGTTCAAGCTCTTGAAACGCTCTTGAACGAATACATGGGCGAGGGCGCATTCTCGATGTTCCACGAAAACATGACGATTATGGCCCGCGACAAGGCTGCCGCGAACTTCAGCAAAGATAACGGTGCAAACCTACTAATTGCTTCCGAAATAGGTTCCGAAGGCCGCAACTTCCAGTTTGCGCATCATTTGATTCTATTTGACCTGCCGCTCGATGCCGCCTTGGTAGAGCAGCGTATTGGCCGCCTGGACCGTATCGGTCAGACCGAAAACATCATTATTCATGTGCCGTATGTAAAGGGTTCCGGACAGGAAGTCATGTTCCGCTGGTACCACAACGGCCTGAACGCCTTCGGTACTCCGATGATGAGCGGTGGCGAACTGTTCCTCAAGTATACGGACGAACTGATTGCTGCATTGGCTGAACCGCAGGCGTTACTCCAGAATTTTGTCGATGTCGTGATCCCGCAGGTGAAAAAGGATTGCGAAGCCATGCGCAAGAATATTGAAAAGGGCCGTGACCGCTTGCTGGAATTTAATTCTCGCAATCCGGCGAAGGCGAAGGAAATCATCGATGCCATCTTGAGAATAGATGCTGATCAGGATTTACAGACTCTCGTATTCTCGTCGCTGATGGACCGTGGCCTTGAAATCGAGAAGAGTAAGATTAAGGGCTGCTATGTGGTGAGTATGGGTACGCAGGTGGAATCGGGATCGATTCCTGGCATGCCGGAAAGCGTTGGCATGGCAGGCGCCGGCGGTGGAGGCCGCATCACTCAGTCGGTCGGAAATTTTGAAGAAAGCTCCGGCGGCGGAGACGAAGATGCTCGTTTCTGTGATACCTCTAGCCTGACGGTGACTTTTGATCGCAATGTTGCCATGGTGCACGACGAAGTGGATTTCGTGAGCTTGGAACATCCTCTCTCTCAGGGAGTGATAGATTTTGAAACATCTCTCGATAACGGTGCCGTCGCATGCAATATCTGGGCTAATTCTGGAATGCGCGGTCTTCTGATGCAGTATAATTTTGCCGTTGATTTTTCCATTTCGGAGGAATGGGGTGTGTCCGATATCGCGGGACCGCGCTACATTAGCGTGCTTGTGAACCCGACGGGCGAAGATATGTCGGCAAAACTTGCTGACTTGAAGAAGGCTTGCTTCAAGGACGTGCCTGTCCCGCAAGGGAACGCCGCCGTGAACATGACGCTCAAGTATTTCGGTAAAGAAGGTCTTGCGATTGCACGCCGCATCGTGTCTGCCAAGGCAAAGGAAATTGCCGATGTGGCTGCAGAAGCTGTCGAAGCCCGCGCCGAGCAGGAATACCAGCGCATGAACCATTTGCTGAGCATGCGTGGCAAGGCGGGCAACAACGCTCAGCTGCAACAGCTCCGCAAGAACGCCCAGGAATGGAAGAAGGTTATTTCGAACCCGCAGCTACGCCTCGATGCAATTAGGCTCTTGGTGTGTAGGT
Source organism: uncultured Fibrobacter sp. (assembly GCF_937877005.1). Taxonomy (GTDB): domain Bacteria; phylum Fibrobacterota; class Fibrobacteria; order Fibrobacterales; family Fibrobacteraceae; genus Fibrobacter. The sequence goes on from NZ_CALEFV010000357.1 coordinate 4,376, forward strand.
AGTTTATGAGTGAATTAAGAAAGAATATTCTCGATGAATCCCGCCGCATTGTCGTAAAGATCGGCTCGCGCATTTTGGTCGACTCCGAAAAAGGCGGCGTTCGTACTCGCTACATCCAGAAACTTGCCGATTCTGTGGCTCGCCTGATGGAAGCGGGCAAGGAAGTCGTGATTGTGACTAGCGGTGCCGTGGGAACCGGCATGAGCCAGCTGGGCTACAAGGAAAAGCCGACCGTGCTTGCCGAAAAACAGGCCTGCGCTGCCGTGGGCCAGATTGACTTGATGTATGCCTACCGCGAAATGTTCCGCTGGATGCAGCTTTCCGTGGGCCAGATTCTTTTGTCTGCCGAAGACTTCCGCGACCGTAACCGCTACAAGAATTTGCAGAACACCATCAAGGCGATGCTTGCCCGTAAAATTGTTCCGATTATCAACGAGAACGACTCGCTCGCTGTCGCCGAAATCAAGGTGGGCGATAACGACAAGCTCTCGAGCGACGTGGCTTTGTTCCTTGATGCCGACTTGCTTTTGATTTTTACGGACGAAGACGGCCTCTTCGATGACAATCCGAAGAAGAATCCGAATGCGCGCTTGTTGCGCTTTGTACCTGAAATTACGCCTGCTGTGCTTGCGCTCGCAGGTAAGCCCGGCGAGACGGGCTCCGCTGTAAGTACCGGCGGCATGCGCAGCAAGCTCGAAGCCATCCGCAACGTGACCAAGAGCGGCTGCAACGCATTCCTCGCGAGTGGCATGAAGGTGTT